>NZ_JBVIIT010000024.1:0-183468 GCF_055569615.1 Streptomyces sp. NPDC031379
TCTGGCGTTGATTTTTGGCACGCTGTTGAGTTCTCAAGGAACGGTCGCTTCCTTTGTACTCACCCTCTCGGGCTTTCCTCCGGGCTTCCCTTCGGCGTTTCAAACTCTACCAGGGTTTTTCTGTCTCTCTGACCACCCTCCTGCGAGCACGCAGAAGGAGACCCAGAGATAGGATCTGAAGAGTTTGGGTTCTGCCGAGCGTGGACGCTGTCGCGCCCCTCCGCCCTAAGCAGGAGTACGACTGTACACGGGGCCTCGAAGGCGGTGCAAATCCACTGGGTTGGTGGTCTAGACCACTAGCTGGTAGCTTCTATCCGGAACCGCCAGTTCATTTGACATACCCTGCTGCTCAGGTCGTCCGGGACGGACAGTGACGGCCCGTAAGCAGCCCCACTCCTTGGGAGGCTTCCCATGACCACCGTGACGTCCCCTCTCGCCGGACGTGCCATCGGACTGGCCTCGGTGCCGGATCCGGTCTTCTCCGGGGCCATGGTCGGCCCGGGCACCGCCATCGATCCCGTGCGTGAGCCTTCCGAGGCCGTGGCGCCCGTGGACGGCGTCATCGTCTCCCTGCACCCGCACGCCTTCGTGGTGGTGGACGAGAGCGGGCACGGCGTGCTCACGCATCTCGGCATCGACACCGTGCAGCTCAACGGTGAGGGCTTCGAGCTGCTCGTCAACAAGGGCGACACCGTGACGCGCGGGCAGAGCATCGTGCGCTGGAACCCTTCCGCGGTGGAGGCCGCCGGCAAGTCCCCGGTGTGCCCCGTCGTCGCGCTCGAAGCCACGGCCGAGTCCCTCTCCGATCTCCGTGACAGCGGGGACGTGAAGGCCGGCGACAGTCTCTTCGCCTGGAACTGACGGCAGTGCCGTCTGCGGGACGGCGACAGGACAACCACCGCGGCGGCGGGACCCGCCGCACTTATCGGAGACGGGTGAGATGGAGACAACGCTGCGAGGCGTCGGCGTGAGCCATGGCGTGGCGATCGGCGAGGTTCGGCACATGGGTACGGCGGTGCTGGAGCCGCCGGCCAAGCAGATCCCCGCCGAGGACGCGGAGCGCGAGCAGGGCCGTGCTCGCCAGGCCGTGGACGCTGTGGCCGCCGACCTGATGGCGCGTGGCAATCTGGCGGGTGGCGAGGCCCAGGCCGTGCTCGAGGCCCAGGCCATGATGGCCCAGGACCCCGAACTGATGGCTGACGTGGACCGGCGGATCGCCGTCGGCAGCACGGCCGAGCGCGCGGTGTACGACGCGTTCGCGGCCTACCGGGAGCTGCTGGCCGGCGCGGGTGAGTACCTCGCCGGGCGGGTGGCCGACCTCGATGACGTGCGGAATCGCATCGTCGCGCGACTGCTGGGCGTTCCGATGCCGGGCGTCCCGGACAGCGACCAGCCTTATGTGCTGGTTGCTCGGGACCTGGCTCCTGCCGACACGGCACTGCTCGACCCGTCTCTGGTGCTCGGTTTCGTGACCGAGGAGGGCGGTCCGACCAGTCACAGCGCGATCCTGGCGCGTGCCCTGGGCGTACCGGCCGTCGTCGCGCTGCCGGGTGCCGTTGAGCTGGCCGAGGGCGCTGTCGTCGCCGTGGACGGGAGCACCGGTGATGTCTTCGTGAACCCGAGCGCGGAGAAGAAGGCCGAGCTGGAGGCCGCGGCCGCCGAGCGCAAGGCGGCGCTGGCCGCCTCGACCGGGCCGGGCGCGACCGCGGACGGACACAAGGTGCCGCTGCTGGCCAACGTCGGCGGCCCGGCGGACGTACCGGCGGCCGTGGCGGCCGGGGCCGAGGGTGTCGGTCTCTTCCGTACCGAGTTCCTCTTCCTGGACGACAACAAGAACGCTCCTTCCGAGGAGAAGCAGGTGCAGGCCTACCGGCAGGTGCTGGAGGCGTTCCCCGAGGGCCGCGTGGTCGTGCGTGTGCTGGACGCCGGTGCGGACAAGCCGCTGGACTTCCTGACGCCGGCGGACGAGCCGAACCCTGCGCTGGGTGTCCGTGGTCTGCGCACGCTGCTCGACCACCCCGAGATCCTGCGCACGCAGCTCACCGCGCTGGCGAAGGCCGCCGAGGGGCTGCCCGTCTACCTCGAGGTCATGGCGCCGATGGTGGCCGACCGCTCGGACGCGAAGGCGTTCGCGGACGCCTGCCGCGAGGCGGGCCTGCGTGCCAAGTTCGGCGCGATGGTGGAGATCCCCTCCGCCGCGCTGCGGGCCCGTTCGATCCTGCAGGAGGTCGAGTTCCTGTCGCTGGGCACCAACGACCTCGCGCAGTACACCTTCGCGGCGGACCGGCAGGTCGGTGCGGTCTCGCGGCTTCAGGACCCGTGGCAGCCGGCGCTGCTCGACCTGGTGGCCCTGTCCGCGGAGGCGGCCAAGGCCGAGGGCAAGAGCTGCGGCGTGTGCGGTGAGGCCGCGTCCGACCCGCTGCTGGCCTGTGTGCTGACCGGTCTGGGTGTCACCTCCCTCTCCATGGGCGCGGCGTCCCTGCCGTATGTCCGGGCGACGCTGGCGAAGTACACGCTGGCGCAGTGCGAGCGGGCCGCGGCGGCCGCCCGTGCGGCGGACAGCGCCGAGGAGGCCCGCGGCGCGGCCCAGGCGGTGCTGTCCGGCGAGTAGCCGTGCCGGCGCGTGTGGCGTGCCGGGTGATCAGGGGCGTCCCGCCTTCGGGTGGGGCGCCCCTGGCGCGTTCTGTGTGCCTCGTTCCGTATGCCTTCGGTGTGCGCTCAGTGGCGGTGCCCCGGTGTGCTCTCCTCTCCGAGGTCGGGTGGCTCGCAGTAGTCGACACCGGACTCGGGCGAGATGAGGTCGCCGGACTCGACGTCGGTGCAGTAGGCGTCGAACACTTCCGAGGCGGTGAGCGGTTCGAGTTCGCCGACGCGCAGCCGCCAGCCGTAGACGCGGTCGGCCGTGCCGGGGGCACTGGTGCGCATGACGAGTCCGCCGAGGCTGCGGGTGGCGAGGCCGAGGGCCAGGACGCTGGTGAATTCGAGGGCCTCGGCCTCGTCGAGCCGGGTGGCTCCCTGGGGGTCCTGGTCGCCGTGCAGGACGGAGAGGAGGGTGTCCGGTGGTCCCGAGACGCTGCACACCATGTGCCGGTCGCCGGGCGGTGCGCTGTCGAGGATGCGGACCAGGAGGTCGGAAGCGCGGGTGAAGGCCGCCCTGCCGATGTCCTCGCCGCAGGTGGGGCAGGGGCCGAGGCGGGTCAGCAGGGTGGTGGCGTATTCCCAGGTGGCCTGGCGTACGGCTTCGTCGACGAGGGCGGGCACAAGAGCGGCGAGGGGTCGGCCGTCGTAGGGGATGGTGGGGCCGGTGGCCGCGAGTTCCGCGGTGAAGCGGGTGCGGCTGGCCGGGGCTTCCGGGTCGAGGCCGGCGTCGGCGCAGTAGGCGGCGTAGTCCTCCGGGTCGAACAGGGCGAGCGTCGTGTGGGTGCCCTGGGCGGCCCGGGTCCTGAGGACGGCCTCCACCTGCCGCAGGTAGGTGGCGTGGTCGTCGAAGGTGAAGCTGCGGTAGCGCCGCATGGCGCGGAAGTCGTGTTCGTCGGTGAGCAGGCCGATCGTGCCGGCGATCTCGCGGCGCAGGACGCGTCGCATGGTCTGGTGCTCGGTGTGCGCCATGTTTCCCCCTGATGCGCAGTCGATCAATGCTCACTCACCGTAACCGGCGGCACTGACAACGGGTGCCGCTGGAGGTCGCGGATCGGGCGCTACGGTCGACTGCGCAGGCGTCGGGGGGCGTCTGTCTCGGGTCAGGCGCGCTTGCGGGCGAGTTCCTCGTAGAACCCGAGCAGGGCGAGGTTGTCGATGGATCCGGGGTTGACGGCCTTCTCCAGCGGTGTGCCCTGCAGGAGGCGTTTGACCGGAACCTCGATGCGCTTGCCGGTGAGGGTGTGCGGGATGCCGGGCACCTCGATGATCTCGTCCGGTACGTGCCGGGGCGAGAGTTGTTCACGGATGGCCTGTTTGACCCGGTTCAGGAGGGTCTCGTCGAGGGCGGCACCCGGTGCGAGGTGCACGAACAGCGGCATCCAGTAGCCGCCGTCGGGCTGCTCGATGCCGATGACGAGGGATTCCCTGATCTCGGGGAGCCGCTCGACGACTTCGTAGATGTCGGCCGAGCCCATGCGCACGCCCTGCCGGTTGAGGGTGGAGTCGGACCGGCCGTGGATGATCACGGACCCGTGCGAGGTGACGGTGATCCAGTCTCCGTGGCGCCAGACGCCGGGGTAGGTGTCGAAGTAGCTGTCGTGGTAGCGGCTGCCCTCGGGGTCGTTCCAGAAGTGGATCGGCATGGACGGCATGGGGTTGGTGACGACCAGTTCCCCGACCTCGTCGACGAGGGGCTTGCCGCTGGGGTCCCACGACTGCAGGTCGGTGCCGAGGCCGGGGGCCTGGAGTTCGCCGATGTAGACGGGGAGAGTCGGTACGGCTCCGGCGAAACAGGAACAGACGTCGGTGCCGCCGCTGACGGAGGCGATCCACAGGTCGTCGCGGACCTCGTCGTGCAGCCAGCGGAAGCCGTCGGGCGGCAGGGGCGAGCCGGTGGTGGCGACGCACCGCACGGTGGACAGGTCGTGGTCGCGGGCGGGGTGGACGCCGGCCTTGCGGCAGGCCATGACGTAGGCGGCCGAGGTGCCGTAGAGGGTGGCTCCGGTGCGTTCGGCGACCCGCCACTGGGCGCCGGTGTCCGGGTAGCCGGGGCTGCCGTCGTACAGGACGATCGTCGTTCCCGTGAGCAGGCCGGAGACGAGGAAGTTCCACATCATCCAGCCGGTCGAGGTGTACCAGAAGAAACGGTCCTGTGGGCCGAGGTCGCAGTGCAGTCCGAGTTGCTTGAGGTGCTCGACCAGGATGCCGCCCTGGGACTGGACGATCGCCTTGGGCAGGCCGGTCGTGCCGGAGGAGTACAGGACCCACAGGGGGTGGTCGAACGGCACCTGCTCGAAGACGGGGTCGGTGTCCCCCGCCGTGAGCGCCGACCAGTCCAGGGCGCCTTCCGCCGCCTCGGTGCCGAGGAGCGGGATGTGCACGACGGCCCGCAGGGTGGGCAGCTCGCGGCGCAGTTCGGCGACGATCTCGCGGCGGTCGTGCTCCTTGCCGCCGTAGCGGTAGCCGTCGACGGTGAACAGGACGACGGGCTCGACCTGCTGGAAACGGTCGAGGACGCTGCGGGCGCCGAAGTCGGGGGCGCAGGAGGTCCAGACGGCGCCCACGGCGGCCGTGGCGAGGAGGGCGACGACGGCCTCGGGGATGTTGGGGAGGTAACCGCTGACGCGGTCGCCGGGGCGTACGCCGAGGGCGCGGAGTTCGGCGGCCAGGGAGCCGACCTGCCGGCGCAGCTCGGACCAGGTCACCGGGCGCGGTTCGTGCGTCTCGTCCACATGGAGGAGGGCGGGTTCCTCAGCGCGGTCGTGCGCGGCGCGCAGGGCGTGTTCGGCGTAGTTGAGGGTGGCTCCGGGGAACCACTGGGCGCCTGGCATCGAGCGGTCGCCCAGCACGCGCGCGTAGGGGGTCGTGAACCGTACGTCGAACCACTCCGTGACGGCTTTCCAGAAGGTGTCCAGCTGCTCGACGGACCACCGGTGCAGAGCTGGATAGCCTCCCTCGGCCGGAGCGCCGTGGTGCTCGGCGGCCCAGGCCTGGAACCGGGTGATGCGTGCCTGGGTGATCCGCTCGGGATCGGGCTGCCAGAGCGGCTGGGGGTTCGCGGTCGACATGGGGCGGCTCCCGGACTGTGCGCGTCGTGTGCGTCGGTCCGCGCACGGGCTGGGGTGTGCGCGTGACGCGGCTGACAGGGACGATGCCATGTGATCGACTTCTGCACCAGGGTGGGCCCCACATAGTCCGTGTCGTGAAGATGTGGCCCGGTCACGGGTGAACGGCAGTTGAACGACACGCCCGCGTGGCGGGCTCAGTGGCAGGGTGAACAGCATGGACGGTCGTGACCTGGTGCGTTCGATGAGTGGGGTCGGTTCGGGGAGGGCGGCACGGGGGTTGCGTACCGTACGGGCCGCGTGGCGCAGGAGGCGTATCGACGCCGCCGGACTGCCGCAGCGGGGGGCCGAGCGGGCACGGGTCCCGGGGCAGGTCCAGGGTGTGGAGCCGGGGCCGGGGGGCGGGCTGATCCGCTTCACCCGGTCCGAGCTGCGGATCACCGTCGCGGTGAACGGGGCCGTCTTCTGGGGGTGGGACGGGGCCGGCCCGCAGCCGTCGTACGCGCTCGCGGGGAGCGGTCCGGAGCCGGATCCGCGGGCGGTTCTGGAGCCGGACAAGGACGGTGGCTGGCGGGTGGTCGCCGAGCGGGTGACGGTCGTCGTGTCACGGCACGGCGCGGTGCAGGTGTGCACGCCCGGCGGGGTGACGCTGCGGCGGGACCTGCCGCCGCGCTGGTGGGAGCCGGTCGACGGGGGTGCGGCGCGGTGGATGCAGCGGTCGGAGGTGACGGCGGACGCCCGGTTCTTCGGATTGGGCGGGCGGGCGTCGGGGCCGCGGCTGCGGGACGGCGCGTACCGGCTGTGGAACACCGATCCGGGCCGCGCGTTCGGGCCCGGTGACGATCCGCTGTACCTGACCATGCCGCTGCAGGTGGTGGTGGCCGACGCCGGCACGCATCTGGTGTTCCACGACACCACGTGGGACGGCACGGTGGTGCTGCGGGAGGGTGAGGAGGGCGCCGGGTCCGGACACGACCGGGCGGGACGCTGCGAGGTGCGGATGGACGGTGGTCCGCTGCGCTGCTGGGTGATGGTCGGCCCTCCCGCGCGCGTGCTGCACACCTGGGCCTCGCTGACGGGCGCGCCCGCGGTGCCGCCCACGTGGGCGCTCGGCCACCATCACGCACGGTGGGGTTTCGGCAGTGAGCAGGAGGTGCGCCGGATCGTCACGGGTTACCAGGAGCACGGTCTGCCCCTGGACGCCGTCCACCTGGACATCGACCACTACGAAGAGCACCAGGTGTTCACCGTCGACCAGGAGCGCTTCGCCAAGTTGCCCGTGCTCGCCGAGGAGCTGCGCCGGGACGGGATCCGGCTGGTGTCGATCGTCGATCCGGCGGTGAAGGTCGCGCCGGGCAATGCCGTCTACGACAGCGGTTCGGCCCTGGACGCATTCGTGCGGGACGCCTCGGGGCGCACGGTGCGGGGCGAGGTGTGGGCCGGTGAGTCGGTCTTTCCGGATTTCACGCACGCGCGCGTGCGCAAGTGGTGGGGCGGGCTCTACGAGGAGCGGCTCGGTCAGGGCTTCGCGGGGTTCTGGCACGACATGAACGAGCCGACGTCGTTCAACGCCTTCGGTGAGCGGACGTTGCCGCGTTCGGCCCGGCACGCCTTGGAGGGGCGTGGCGGCGACCACCGGGAGGCGCACAACGTCTATGCGCTGTGCATGGCCCGGGCGGGCTACGAGGGGCTGCGCGAGTTGTCGCCGCGGGAGCGGCCCTTCCTGTTCTCGCGCTCCGGCTGGGCGGGGACGCAGCGCTATGGGGGCGCCTGGTCGGGGGACGTGGCGACGGGCTGGGCCGGGCTGCGGGCGTCCTTGTCGCTGGTGCTGGGACTCGGGCTGTGCGGAGTGCCGTACTCGGGTCCGGACGTCGGCGGTTTCGACGGCAGCCCGTCGCCGGAGCTGTACCTGAGGTGGTTCCAGCTGGGCGCTTACCTGCCGCTGTTCCGTACGCACGCGGGTCTGCGGGCGGGGCGCAGAGAGCCGTGGGAGTTCGGTGCCGAGGTGCTGGAGCACGCGCGCGTGGCGCTGCTCGAGCGCCGGAGGCTGCTGCCCTACTTCGTGACACTGGCGCATCTGGCCCGGCGGACCGGCGCGCCCTATGTGCGGCCGCTGTGGTGGGGGACGCCGGAGGACCGGGCGCTGCGCGACTGCGAGGACGCGTTTCTGCTCGGTGACGGCCTGCTGGTGGCTCCGGTGCTGGCCCCAGGTGCCGACCGGCGCGTGGTGCAACTGCCGCGGGGCCGCTGGTACGACGTGGTGACGGAGGAGGCGTACGAGGGTCCGGCTCAGGTTCTCGTCGACGCGCCGCTGTCACGGATACCGGTCTTCGCGCGCGCGGGAGCGGTCGTGCCCGTCCGGGGCGCCGACGGGGGGCTCGAGCTGGAGGTGTGGGCGCCCGCGCGTGGCCGGACCGGAGGCGGCCTGGTGGTGCCGGACACGGGCGACGGCTGGGACGACCCGGAGGTCGAACGCTACGTCGCCCGCCGGCAGGGCCCGGGGGTGGTCGTCACCCGGGAGCGGGAGGACGGCATGGGTGAGCCGCCCTACCCGGTGCGGGTACGGGGGCTCGGCTGAGCCGCGCCTCTTGGGGTCGACTCGGCTGAGCCGCGCCGCGTGCGGGGGCCCGTCCGGAGCGCGGCTCAGACGTACCGGCCCTCGAACCAGGCCCGTACGGCCACGGTGTGCAGCGGGAAGGCGAGTTCCTCGGGCCTGCGCAGCAGGTGCCAGCCCTCGGTCTCGTCGGTGGGGTCGGACGGCGGGAGTCCGTCGGCCGGCCGTTCCGGGAGGAGGCCGAAGAGCAGCAGATGCCCGTCGGGCGAACTCATGGCGTCCACGAGCCGCACGTCGCGGGTGGCCGCGTCGATGCCGGTCTCCTCCTTGAGTTCGCGTACGACGGCCTGCTTCCAGTCCTCCCGGTCGTCGATGTACCCACCGGGCAGGGCCGTGCCTCCGCGCGCGGGGGCGATGGTTCGGGTGATGACGACCAAGGCCGTTCCCTTGGTGTCGTACACGGGCTGGAGCGCGATCGCGACCGGCAGCGGATTGCGGTAGGCGACCGTCCCGCAGTTCGGGCAGGTGCGCGGCCAGCCGGAAACGCCTTCTCCATAGGGCGCTCCGCAGCTCGAACAGTGCGAGCCTGGGGCGGAGTTGGCAGTTAGTTGCTGAGTTTCGGACACGCGCGGACTGTATCCGATCAAGGGAAGGACGTCTTCCGGCAGTGACGCGCAAGGAACGACGGGAACCAGGAGGGGCGGCCCGAATCACCCCCGTCGATCCCGGCCGCCCCTCGCGTACCAGGACGCCGGAAGGGGACGCACGGTTCACAAGGGCGGCCTGCCCTTTTCACGTGACCCGTGGCACACTTCTGACGCTCCGTCAGATAACGTCACGGGGAGGGGCTTTGCCGCATACACGCGCACCCGCAGTCGGGGGCTGGTTCACCGGCGAGGGGGACGGCTTCCGGCTCCTGGGCACCCGCTGCTCGTCCTGCGCCTCGGTCTTCTTCCCCCGCGAGGACGTCCACTGCCGCAACCCGTACTGCGCGGGTGGCCCCCTGGAGGAGGTTCCGCTGTCACGAAGGGGGCGAATCTGGTCGTACACCGACAGTCGATACCGTCCTCCGTCACCCTATGTGAGTAGTCCGGAACTTCCGTGGGAGTCGTACGCGTTGATCGCGGTGGAGCTGGAGTCCGAGCGGATCGTGGTGCTGGGACAGGCGGCTCCCGGGATCACCGTCGCCGATCTGACGGTGGGCATGGAGGTGGAGGTCGTCCCCGGGGTGCTCCACGAGGACGCGGAGACGGCCTGGACGATCTGGCACTGGCGGCCGACGGGGGTGACGGCATGACGGCGGAGGTGGCGGTGCTCGGCGCGGGCATGCACCCCTGGGGCAAGTGGGGGCGCGGCTTCGTCGAGTACGGGACGGCGGCGGCCCGCGCGGCGCTCGCGGACGCCGGCCTGCAATGGCGGGACGTGCAGTCGATCGTGGGCGCGGACACCGTGCGGGGCGGATATCCCGGACATGTGGCGGGAGCGACCTTCGCCAAGGCCCTGGGCTGGCAGGGAGCCAGGGTCGCGAGTGTGTACGCGGCCTGTGCGTCGGGGGCGCAGGCGATCTCCACGGCGCGGGCGCAGATCCTCGCGGGCCTCGCGGACGTCGTGCTCGTGGTCGGGGCGGACGCGGCGCCCAAGGGGTTCTTCCGGCCGGCGGGCGGGGACCGTCCCGACGATCCGGACTGGCTGCGCTTCCGTCTGCTCGGTGCGACGAACCCGGTGTACTTCGGGCTGTACGCCCGGCGGCGGATGGCGGTGCACGGGGACACGCCGGAGGACTTCGCCCTGGTGAAGGTGAAGAACGCGGCGCTCGGGGCGCTCAATCCGTACGCCCGCTACCGCAAGCGGGTCACCATGGAGGAGGTCGCCGCGTCCGCGGTGGTCGCCGATCCGCTGCGCCTGCTCGACATCTGCGCCACCTCCGACGGCGGCGCGGCCCTGGTGCTGTCCAGCCTGGAGTTCGCGCACCGGCACGGGGTGCCCCGGCCGGTGCGGATCCGGGCGGTCTCCACGGTGACCCCGCGTTTCCCGAACACGGTGCTCGACCTGCCCGACATCGCCACCGACTCCGCGGTCGCGGTCGAACCCCCGGCCGAGACCTTCCGGGCGTCCATCGCCAGGTCGGCCTACGAGGAGGCGGGCATCGGCCCCGAGGACCTGGATCTGGCCGAGGTGTACGACCTGTCGACCGCGCTCGAACTGCAGTGGTACGAGGATCTGGCGCTGTGCGGTGAGGGCGAGGGCGCGAAGCTGCTGCGCGAGGGCACGACGGCACCGGGCGGCCGCATACCCGTCAACACCAGTGGCGGGCTCGCCTCGTTCGGTGAGGCGGTACCGGCGCAGGCCATCGCCCAGGTCTGCGAGCTGACCTGGCAGTTGAGGGGTTCGGCCGGTGACCGGCAGGTCGCCGGGGCGCGCGTGGGCATCACCGCCAACCAGGGGCTGTTCGGGCATGGATCGTCGGTGATCACGGTGCGATGACCGCAAGGGCGGAACACGCCGTACGGCGAGGGCGCCGGTGAGGCTTTCCACGCTGCGTGATCAGCCCGGAATCCTGTGTGAACGTCTCATGAACTGCGCTTGGGGGCGTGCCGGCGGCGCCATCATGCTCCCGTGCACTCCTGGACGGATACTCTCCGCTTCGCCTTCCAGCCGGTGGTCAACCTGAGGACGGGCGCGGTCGCCGCACTGGAGATACTCGCCCGCCCGGAGACCGGTGACATCCTGGCCGAAGCCCGCCGTGACCCCGAACTCGACGGCATGCTCACGGTGCTGGCCCTCCGCGCGGCGACGCGCAAGGAGACGCTGCTGCCGCTCCACCTGAACGTGTTCGCGGCCACCCTCGCCGACCTCGGCGGTCTGACACCGCTGCACGACGCCGTACGCGCGGCGGGGCGCATGTGCTGGGAGGTGACGCTCGACATCGTCCCGCCGTACACGCACGTGCCGCAGCGGGCTCTGCAGGAGGCGGTGGCCGCCCTCCGCGAACAGGGGTTCCGGATCTGTGCGGACGGCATCGGGGACGGCGACGTGCCGCTCAGACTGCTCACGGACCTCGTGCCCGACCTGGTCAAACTCGACGCCTCGCTGCTGACCCGCCCCGCCGCGGTGCGGGCGATGCGCACGCTGTGCGAACAGCTGGGAGCCCTGGTCGCGGTGGAGGGCGTGGAGACCGAGCTGCAGTGCGCGGCGGCGGTGTCGGCGGGCGCCCAGCTGGCGCAGGGGCAGCTGTTCGCGCCGCCGGCCCGGCTCCCGGCGGCGGACGTATACGTTCCACCCCGCTCGCCCGGCTCGCTGCCCATGCCCCGGTCGGGGCCCTCGGTAAGGGAGTTCGTGCGCCCGGCCGCCGTCCTGCCGGTGACGGCTTCGGCGGGCCAGGTACGGGCACTGCTGACCGGTTCGCCTGATGTCTCCGGTGTGCTGCTGGTGGACCAGGCCGGACGGCCCGTCCGGTCGGTGCACCGCTCGCGGTTCCTGCTGTCGCTGTCGGGCCGCTACGGGCATGCCCTGTACGCCGACCGACCGGCCTTCAAGCTCGGGGACGCACCCCGCACCGTCGGCGTCGACGCCACCGCCTGGGAGGTGCTGGACGTGGTCGCGGTCGGCGGCCGGGGCCGGACCTCCGACGATGTGGCGGTGATCGACGAGCACGGCCGGTGCGTGGGTGTCGTACGGCTCGCGGACCTGGTGCGGGCGTTGGCCGAGAGCCGGGTCGAGGAGGCGGCCGGGCTCAATCCGCTGACCCGGCTGCCCGGCTCGGACGCGATCACGGGTGAGGTGGACCGGTGGATCGCGGACGGGCGGGCGTTCGCGCTGAGCTGGCTGGACATCGACCACTTCAAGCAGGTCAACGACGGTGCCGGCTTCGCGGCCGGTGACGAACTGATCCGGTCGGTGGGCCGCGCGCTGCAGCAGGCGGTCGCGGGGCACGCGCGCGTGGGTCACATCGGCGGTGACGATTTCCTGGTGCTGGCCGACGAGGACGCGCTCGATCCGCTGGTCGCCGCCGTGCTCCACGCCCCCTGGTCGGCGGGCGGCCGGCCGGTCACGCTCTCCCTCGCGACCATCGTGTGCTCTCCGGGCAGCGTGAGTGATCACCGCCAGGCCGCCGCCCGTCTCGCCCCGCTGAAGAAGGCGGCCAAAGCCCTGAACGGTGCGAGCTGGGTGCTCGGCCGCGCCGGGCTGCCCGGCCACGAGGTACGGCGCGGCGACTCGGGGGCGGCACCCGCCCAGGCCGGGTACGCGGCCGCCGAGCCAGGGTGGTGAACCGGCCTCCCGCACAAGCCCGTTGCGGTGCCCTGCCGTACGGGCCCGCGGGGGCGTGCGGCTGTCACCGTCGTCGTCGGCAACCTTGACGCCCCCGGGACGCCGGTGAACACTTCCCGGTGTCAGCCGACATCGCCGTACATTCTCGGCGTTATCAGGCACTGCGCCCGGGTCTGTCCTGCTCCACGGCCCGTCCCTCCATGGCGATACGGCTGCGACGGCACGCTCGTCACGGACGCCGGGCGGGGCGCGAGGCCTCCCTGCCTTCGGCTGAAGTCGCCAAGGGAACCGTTCCTGCACGGAGGGTCGGGGCTGATCGCCCCCACCGGCGCCAAGGGAGCCGCCATGAGCAACGGAGACATATTCGTCGGCGAGGTCATCGGTACCGCGATCCTGATCCTGTTCGGTGCCGGTGTCTGCGCCGCCGTCACCCTCAGACACTCCAAGGCGCGGGCCTCGGGCTGGGTCGTGATCGCGTTCGGCTGGGGCTTCGGCGTGCTCGCCGGCGCGTACACCGCCGCTCCCCTCTCCGGCGGCCATCTCAATCCCGCGGTCACCATCGGCATCGCCGTGGACACCGGCACGTGGGGAAAGGTCTGGGTGTATCTGCTGGGCCAGATCGTCGGCGCGATGGTGGGTGCCGTCCTCGCCTACCTCGTGTATCTCGCGCAGTTCCAGGCCAACGTCCGCACGGAGGGCACCACCGAGGACACGGACGGCGAACCGGTGCCGACCCTCGGCGTGTTCTCGACCATCCCGGAGATCCGGAACCCGGTCGCCAACCTCGTCACCGAGATCATCGCGACCGTCGCACTGGTGCTGCCCGTGCTCGCCTTCGGGCTGACGAAGGGGCTCGGCGAGTCCGGCGTCACGGTGCTGATCGTCTCGCTTCTCGTCGTCGGCATCGGACTCTCCCTCGGCGGCCCCACCGGCTACGCGATCAACCCGGCCCGCGACCTCGGTCCCCGCGTCGTGCACACCTTCCTGCCGATCCCCAACAAGGGCACGTCCGACTGGGGTTACGCCTGGATCCCGGTCGTCGGCCCGCTCATCGGCGGGGCACTCGCGGGCCTCATCTACAACGCGGCCTTCTGAGCCCGCACACGGCCCGCCCGCACTGTACGGCCCGCCCTGCCCACACCGCCCGCCCTGCCCCACGCGGGCCCGCCGCACGGCCCTCTGCCCAGCGACCCGACCCAGCGACCCAGGGACAGCCATGACGGACACCGCCGAGAAATACGTCGCCGCCATCGACCAGGGCACCACGTCCAGCCGCTGCATCGTCTTCGACCACAGCGGCGCCATCGTCGCCGTCGACCAGCGCGAACACCGCCAGATCTTCCCCAAGCCCGGCTGGGTGGAGCACGACGCCACCGAGATCTGGTCCAAGGTGCAGGCCGTGGTCGCCGGGGCGCTCGCCAAGGCCGGGCTGCGCGCCGACCAGCTGAGCGCGCTGGGCATCACCAACCAGCGGGAGACCACGGTCCTGTGGGACCGCGCCACCGGCAAGCCGGTGCACAACGCGATCGTCTGGCAGGACACCCGCACCGCCGCCCTGTGCCGTGAACTGGGCGGCACGGACGGCCAGGACCGCTTTCGCGACCAGACCGGGCTGCCGCTGGCCAGCTACTTCTCCGGGCCCAAGGCGGCCTGGCTGCTGGACCACGTGCCCGGTCTGCGGCAACGGGCCGAGCGCGGCGAGATCGCCTTCGGGACCATCGACTCCTGGCTGATCTGGAACCTCACCGGCGGCACCGACGGCGGCCGGCACGTCACCGATGTCACGAACGCCGGCCGCACCATGCTGATGAACCTGGACACGCTCCAGTGGGATCCCTCCATCCTGTCCGCCATGAACGTCCCCGAGGCCGTGCTCCCCGAGATCAGGTCCTCCGCGGAGGTCTACGGCACCGCGGTCGGACAGCTGGCCGGCGTGCCCGTGGCCTCCGCGCTCGGCGACCAGCAGGCCGCCGTGTTCGGGCAGGCCTGCTACGACGTCGGCACCGCGAAGAACACCTACGGCACCGGCAGCTTCCTGCTGCTGAACACCGGCGACCGGCCGGTTCCGTCCAAGAGCGGACTGCTGACGACGATGGGCTACAAGATCGGCGGGGAGGCGCCGGTGTACTGCCTGGAGGGGTCCATAGCGATAACGGGTGCCCTGGTCCAGTGGTTCCGCGACCAGCTCGGGATCATCCGCACCGCCGACGAGATCGAGCCACTCGCGGCGAGCGTCGAGGACAATGGCGGCGCCTACATCGTGCCCGCGTTCTCGGGCCTGTTCGCTCCCTACTGGCGCTCCGACGCGCGCGGAGTCGTCACGGGACTGACCCGATACGTCACGAAGGCACATCTCGCGCGCGCGGTGCTGGAGGCGACGAGCTGGCAGACCCGGGAGGTGGTGGACGCCATGTACCAGGACTCCGGGGTGCGGATCACCACCCTGAAGGTCGACGGCGGCATGACGAAGAACAACCTGCTCATGCAGCACCAGGCGGACGTGCTCGGAGTGCCGGTGATCAGGCCCCGGGTGTCCGAGACCACCTGCCTGGGCGCCGCCTACGCAGCGGGGCTGGCGACGGGGGTGTGGAGCGACCTGGACGAGCTGAAGTCGCACTGGCAGAGGGACGCCGAGTGGACGCCCGTCATGGAGGCGTCGGTGCGTGACCGGGAGTACCACAACTGGCGCAAGGCGGTGGAGAAGAGCTTCGGCTGGCTGGAGGAGGACGGCGCGTAGGACCGCCGGAGGCCGGCGCCCCCGACGGCGCCGAGAGCTGCACGGGAACGGCGGGCGGGGCCGCTGGAGGGCGGTGCACACGATCGCCGCACGCGCGCGTGGACGCTCTCACCGGACCACGGCCCGTACCCCGGTCGGCGGGGGTACGGGCCGTACCCGTGGCTCAGGTGCTGACAGCCCGGCGGCTGTCGGCCGCGTACTCCATCGCATGCTGGACGACGCCGATGAGCACCTCCTTGACCGACTCCCGGTCGCGGGCGTCGCACAGCAGGACGGGCACGTCCTCGTCCAGGTCGAGGGCCCCGCGGACGGCATCGGCCGGGTAACGGGCGGCCCCTTCGAAGCAGTTGACGCCGACGAGGAACGGTATGGACCGCCGCTCGAAGTAGTCGACGGCGGCGAAACAGTCCTCCAGGCGGCGCGTGTCGGCGAGGACGACGGCGCCGAGCGCGCCTTCGGACAGCTCGTCCCACATGAACCAGAACCGTTCCTGCCCTGGCGTACCGAAGATGTACAGCACCAGGTCCTCGCGCAGGGTGATGCGGCCGAAGTCCATGGCGACGGTGGTGGTGTGCTTGCCCTCCACTCCACTGGTGTCGTCGACCGGGCGCCCGGCCTCGGTGAGGTATTCCTCGGTGCGCAGCGGCCTGATCTCGCTGACCGCGCCGACGAGGGTCGTCTTGCCCACGCCGAAGCCGCCGGCCACCAGGATCTTGAGCGTGACGGGCTCGACCGGGGGCTTGCCGCGCTCAGAACGCCCGAAGATCATCGATCTCTTCTCCTGCTTGATGGGTGTCGGGCGACGGTCGGCCGTAGCCGCCGCCACCGGGGGTTTCGATGACGAGCACGTCGCCGGGACCGACGTCCGCCGAGCCGCTGCCGCCGAGGTCGGTGACCGTGCCGTCGGCCCGCTCCACGCGGTTGGCGCCCAGCGCTCCGGGCTCTCCGCCCGCCATGCCGTACGGAGGCACACGGCGGTGCTGGGAGAGCGTCGAGACGGTCATGGGTTCGAGGAACCGGATGCGGCGCACGGCGCCGTCGCCGCCGCGCCACCGTCCGGTACCGCCGCTCCCCCGCCGGACGGCGAACTCCTCGAGCCTGACCGGCAGCCGCCACTCCAGGACCTCGGGGTCGGTCAGCCGTGAGTTGGTCATGTGGGTCTGCACGACGTCGGCGCCGGGGAAGCCGTCGCCCGCTCCTGATCCGGAGGCGACGGTCTCGTAGTACTGGTGGCGTTCGTTGCCGAAGGTGACGTTGTTCATGGTGCCGGAGCCCTCGGCCTGGACGCCGAGCGCGCCGTACAGGGCGCCGGTGATGGCCTGGGAGGTCTCCACGTTGCCCGCGACGACGGCGGCGGGCGGTTCGGGGGCGAGCATCGAGCCGGGCGGCACGACGATGTCCAGGGGGCGCAGGCAACCGTCGTTGAGCGGGATGTCGTCGGCGACCAGAGTGCGGAAGACGTACAGGACAGCCGCGTTGGCGACCGCGAAAGGGGCGTTGAAGTTGGTGGCGAGCTGTGCGGAGCTGCCGGTGAAGTCGATGGTCGCTCGGCGCTCGGCGCGGTCCACGCGCACGCGCACGCGGATGACGGCGCCCGCGTCGGTCTCGTAGGCGTAGGCGCCGTCGTCCAGGGCGTCGATGACGCGGCGGACGGCCTCCTCGGCGTTGTCCTGGACGTGCCGCATGTAGGCCTGGACGACGTCGAGGCCGAACTCGCCGATCATGCGGCCGACTTCCTCGACGCCCTTGTGGTTCGCGGCGATCTGCGCGCGCAGGTCGGCGAGGTTGGTCCGCACGTTGCGGGAGGGGTGGGCCGCCTCGGTGAGCAGGCGCCGCGTCTCCTCCTCGCGGAACCGGCCGTGCTCGGCGAGGAGCCAGTTGTCGAAGAGGACGCCCTCCTCCTCGATGGTGCGGCTGTGCGCCGGCATCGAGCCCGGGGCGATGCCGCCGATCTCGGCGTGGTGGCCGCGTGAGGCGACGTAGAAGAGGATCTTCGGGCCACTCTCCGTGCCCGTGGCGCGATCGGTGTCGAAGACGGGCGTGATCACGGTGACGTCGGGGAGATGGGTACCGCCGTGGTAAGGGTCGTTGACGGCGTAGGTGTCGCCCGGCCGCATGGCGGTACCGCGACGGTGGATGACCTCTTTGACGCTGGTGCCCATGGACCCCAGGTGGACGGGGATGTGGGGCGCATTGGCCACCAGGTTTCCGTCCGGGTCGAACAGGGCGCAGGAGAAGTCCAGGCGTTCCTTGATGTTGACCGACTGGGCCGTGGACTCCAGCCGTGCGCCCATCTGTTCGGCGATCGACATGAAGAGGTTGTTGAAGACCTCGAGCAGGACCGGGTCGACTTGTGTATCGAGATCGGAACTCTGTGTGATCGCCGTGCGTTCCATGACCAGATGCCCGTCGTCGGTCGCCGCGGCCCGCCAGCCGTCGTCGACGACGGTCGTCGCGCCGGCCTCCGTGATGATCGCGGGGCCGGTGACGGTCTCGCCGGGAGGAAGGGCCTCGCGGCGGTGGAGGGGTGCGTCGCGCCAGGCGCCGCCGGTGTGGAGACGGACGGTTTCGGGCGCGGCGGGCCGGCCCTCGTACGGGGCGAGGGCGGAGAGGTCGGGGGGTGCGGTGATGCCGGTGGCTTCGACGGAGAGGGCTTCGACGACGACCGGGCGGTCGAGGGTGAAGGAGTACGTGGCGCGATGACGTTCTTCGAAGGCGTGTCGCATGGCGTCGGGGTCGGCCAGCTCGACGGTGAGGGTGGTGTCCGTGCCGTCGTAGCGCAGCTGGGCGCGGCGGGTGACCTGGACGCGGTCCTCCGCGACGTCCTCGTCGAGGAGTTCGGTGCGTGCGGCGGCCTCCAGGTCGTCGGCGGTCTTGCGGATGCCGGGCATGGCGGCGGCTTCCAGGGGTGCCTCGACGGACTGTTCGCGCATGGCGGTGGTGTCGGCGAGACCGATGCCGAGCGCGGAGAGCACTCCTGCCATGGGGGGTACGAGGACGGTGCGGATGCCGAGTGCGTCGGCGACCCGGCACGCGTGCTGGCCACCGGCGCCGCCGAAGGTGGTCAGGGCGTAGCGGGTGACGTCGTGGCCCTTCTGGACGGAGATCCGCTTCACGGCGTTGGCGATGTTGGCGACGGCGATCTGCAGATAGCCCTCGGCCACCTGCTCCGGGGTGCGGTCGTCGCCGGTGCGGTCGTGGATCTCGCGCGCGAGGGCGGTGAAGCGGTCACGGACGAGGGCCGCGTCCAGGGGCTGGTCGCCGCCGGGTCCGAACACGGCCGGGAAGTGGTCGGGGTGGATGCGGCCGAGCATCACGTTGGCGTCGGTGACGGTGAGCGGGCCGCCGGCGCGGTAGCAGGCCGGGCCCGGGGCGGCGCCTGCGGAGTCGGGGCCGACCCGGTAGCGGGAGCCGTCGAAGTGCAGGACGGAGCCGCCGCCGGCGGCGACGGTGTGGATGTCCAGCATGGGGGCGCGCAGCCGGACGCCCGCGATCCGCGTGGTGAAGACCCGCTCGTACTCGCCGGCGAAGTGCGAGACGTCGGTGGAGGTGCCGCCCATGTCGAAGCCGATGACGCGGTCGAAGCCGGCGCGCTGCGACATGCGTGCCATGCCGACGATGCCGCCGGCCGGGCCGGAGAGGACGGCGTCCTTGCCGCGGAACTGTCCGGCCTCCGTCAGCCCGCCGTTGGACTGCATGAACATCAGCCGCACGCCGTGCAGGTCGTCGGCGACGTGGCGCACGTAGCGGCGCAGCACGGGCGAGAGGTAGGCGTCGACGACAGCGGTGTCCCCGCGCGGGACGAGCTTCATCAGGGGGCTGACCTCGCTGGACAGCGAGATCTGCGGGAATCCGGTGCGGGCGGCGAGGTCACCGATCGCCTGTTCGTGGGCGGGGTACAGGTGGCTGTGCAGGCAGACGACGGCGACCGCGCGGATCCCGTCGTCGTACGCCTGCCGGAGCGGGCCCGTGAGGGCGTCCAGGTCGGGGGCGCGCAGGACGGTGCCGTCGGCGGTGACGCGCTCGTCCACTTCGACGACCCGTTCGTGGAGCAGTCCGGGCAGTTCGATGCGGCGGGCGAAGATGTGGGGGCGGTTCTGGTAGGCGATGCGCAGAGCGTCGCGGAAGCCGCGGGTGATGACGAGGAGGGTGCGTTCGCCCTTGCGTTCCAGCAGGGCGTTGGTGGCGACCGTGGTGCCCATGCGGACGGCCTCGACGGGCTCCGGGGAGCCGTTGAGGAGTTCGCGTACGCCGGCGACGGCCGCGTCGGTGAGGGGGGTCCCCCCGCTCGAGCCGAGCCGGGGGTCGGGGCGGGCCGGGTTGTCGGACAGCAGTTTGTGCGTGAGCAGCCGGCCGTCCGGGCGACGCGCGACGATGTCGGTGAAGGTGCCGCCTCGGTCGACCCAGAACTGCCAGCCTGTCACGTCAGTACTCCGCTTCCGCGCCGGTCACAGCGCCCGGAGGCCGTTGATCACGTCGCGCAGAATACTCTCGTCCGGCAGTTCCGCCGGGGGCACCGGGCGGGTGACATGAACGAGTTCCGCGTGCACGAGATCGCCGATGAGGACCCGGACCACGCCGGTGGGCAGATCGAGTTCCGCGGCAAGTTCGGCGACCGACTGCGGCGTGTCCCGGCAGAGTCCGACGATCTCCACGTGCTCGGGGGACAGTGTCGGATCCGTCTCCGGGTCGCCCGCGTCGGGCTCCGTGACGACCACCGCGATGAGGTCGAGGCGGTGCTGGGCCGCACTCGTGGTGCGGCCGCGCGTCATGGCGTACGGACGGACGACCGGTCCGGCCTCGTCGTCGAACCAGTGGTGTCTTCCCTGACCGTCTCCGCTCATGTCATCCCACTACCCGCCTGCGGGCAGATCGGTGCGCGGGGCCGCGCCCAGATGCACGCCCACCCGCTTGACCAGAAGTGTCATCTCGTAGGCGACCTGCCCGACGTCGGAGTCGGCGTCGGAGAGGACGGCGAGGCAGCTGCCGTCACCCGCGGCGGTGACGAACAGGAAGGCGTCGTCGAGTTCGACCACCGTCTGCCGCACGCTGCCCGCCTCGAAGTGGCGGCCCACTCCCTTGGCGAGGCTGTGGAAGCCGGAGGCGACGGCGGCCAGATGCTCGCTGTCCTCCCTGCTCAGGTCCTTGGACACCCCGGTGGGCAGCCCGTCGCCGGACAGGACGACGGCCTTGCGGATGCTGGCGACGCGGTCGACGAGGTCGTCCAGGAGCCAGTTCAGCTCCCCCTTGTTCGTCGCCGTGTGGTCGGTCGCCTTCGGTGCGGTCATCGACCGTCCCCCTTAGTGGTTCCTTGTGCTGTGCCGTCTTGGGCTCCGTCGCCCGCGGCGTTCTCCTCACGGCCGCGCTGCCAGCCGCGCTGGAGGGAAGCCATCCGGCTGCGGACCTCCTCGGCATCGCGGTCGGCGGGCTGGGCCGCGCGCTCGGCGCGCCGTTCGGTGTCCTGCTTGAGCTGGGGGGCCAGGCTGGCCTGGCGGACGCGCCGGGGCAGCGGCCCGGTGCCCGGTTCCGCGGCCGCCCCACCGCCGGACGGGGTGGTCGCGCCGCCGGTCGGGGCCGCGTCGATGCCGGACGGCGGAGTGTCGCCCGGACCGCCGGCGGACAGTGCCTTGGGCCGGGTCCGCCTGGGCAGCGCCGGGGGCCCGGACGTCTCGCCGGCGCCGCCCGCCGGGGTGGTCCCGGGCTCGCCGAGCCGGTCGGTGACTTCGGCGGGGCGCCGGGGGGCCGCACCGCGGCGCCGGGCGGGCAGCGGGGCCAGTGCGCCCGTGTCGGCGCGGCGCGGGCCGCCGGAGGGCTGCTGGTCGGCTTCCGCGCGGCGGGGGCGCTGGTCGGTGACGGGCTTGCCGTGCGAGCTGACCAGTTTGGGCGTCTGCCGCCGTGGCGGCGGCACGGGGCCTCGGTCGCCGGGGTCCTCACCCGAGGGGCGGTCCCCGGGGAGGGTAGGCGTCTGGTCCTCGGCGCCGACGAGAGAGCGGCGGGGGCGGAACAGTCCGCCGCGCTCGCTGTCCTCGTCCGCGAGGACACCGGGGAAGTCGTCGAGGGCGTCCAGATCGACGGGGGACTCCAGCTCGACCGGGCCGTCCAGCAGGGAGGTCGGCAGGCCCGGCAACTGCACCGGTGCCTGGACCCGTCCGGCGGTGCGACTCGCCGGCTGCCCGGACTCCCTTGCCGGACGGTCCCGGTCGAGGCGGAAGCCGATGCCGTTGGTGTCCGGGACGTCGTCGCTGAGCAGTGTGTCGGGGACGAAGACCACGGCGGTGGTGCCGCCGTAGGGCGACGGCTGGAGGGAGACGCGCACGTTCTGGCGCTGGGCCAGGCGGCTGACCACGAACAGGCCGAGCCGGTCGGTGTCGGAGAGTTCGAACTCGGGGGTCTCGGCGAGGCGCAGGTTGGCGTCCAGGAGTGCCTCGGCCGTCATGCCGAGGCCTCGGTCGTGGATCTCCAGCGTGAAGCCGTTGGCGACTCGCTCGCCGAGGACCTGGACGGCGGTGTGCGGGGGCGAGAAGACCGTGGCGTTCTCCAGGAGTTCGGCCACGAGGTGGGTGAGGTCGGCGACGGCCGGGCCGGTGACGGCGATGCGCGGCAGGCGCCGTACCTCGATGCGTTCGTAGTCCTCGACCTCGGCGACGGCGGCGCGGACGACGTCCATCAGCTGCACGGGCCGGCGCCACTGCCGGGACGGCGCGGCGCCGGAGAGGATCACCAGGCCCTCGGCATGGCGGCGCATGCGCGTGGTGAGGTGGTCCAGTCGGAACAGGTCGGCGAGTTCGTCGGTGTCCTCGGTGCGGCGCTCCATGGTGTCGAGCAGGGTGAGCTGCTTGTGCAGCAGCACCTGGCTGCGTCGGGCGAGGTTGACGAAGACCTCGGAGACACCGGCCCGCAGTTCCGCCTGCTTGACGGCGGCCTCGACGGCGGCGCGCTGCAGGGTGTTGAGCGCCTGGCCGACCTCACCGATCTCGTTCTTGTCGTACTCGAGCCGTGGCACTTCCGTCTCGACGTCGACCTGTTCGCCGGCCGACAGGCGGCGCATCACGCTGGGCAGCCGGACACCGGACGCCTCGTGCGCCTCCAGGCGCAGCTGTTTGAGGTCGCGGACGAGGACGCGGCCCACCCGGACGGAGAGGACGATGGAGAGCAGGATGGCTACCAGGCCGAGCAGGCCCGCGACGGCGGCCTGCACGATGACGTCCATGGCCACGGGGCGCACCCGGTCCTGGAAGCGGTCGCCGACCTGGTCGTCGAGGGTGCCGAGTTCGTCGAGGACGCCGGCCGCGGCGGAGTCCCAGTTCTTGGCGGTGACCCTGCGGGGGGTGCCGGTGCCCGTGCCGATGACGCCCTGTTCGGCCACGCGCAGCGGGGCGGTGGTGGCGTTCTTCCAGAAGTGTTCGTAGCGTTCGCGTTCCGCGGCGGGCAGCAGCGGCAGGCTGATGTCGTACAGGAGCGTGCGCTGCGCGACGAGGTCGGAGATGTCACGGGTCTCGTCGCGGGTGAGCCGGCCGACGACCAGGGAGGAGCCGAGGAGGGCGTCCTCGCGGGAGAGCAGTTCGCGGGCGCGGGTGATGTTGACGAGGGCGCGGGCCTGTTCGTCCATCTCGACGTCGTCGATGCCGTCGAGGGCGGCGAGCAGCGTGTAGCAGGGGTCGACGAGGCGGTTGTAGAGGGTGAAGGCCTGGGCGCGGGTGACCGTGCCGTCCTCGACGCCGCGGCGCAGCGAGTCGAGGCCGTCGAAGGCGTCCAGGACGGCGGTGAGGCGCTCGTTGTCGCTCGAGTCCATGCCGTCGCGGATGTCGCCGTCCTCGGCGTTCTTCCGGATCTCGGCGATCGCCCGGTCGGTGGCGCCGCGGGTGCGGTGGAGCGCGGTGAGGGCGTCGGCGGCTCGCGGGTCGGCGAGGTAGACGAGGGTCTGGCGGCGTTCCTGCTGCAGGACGCGGACGGTGTCCTCGGTGGGGTAGCCGATGTCCTGCACGACGTCGGACGCCCGGAACAGCTGGGCGACCTCGCGCCCCGTGAGTACCGTGGCGAAGCCCCAGATGGCGATCAGGGACACCAGCGGCACGAGAAGCAGCGCCACGATCTTCCGGCGGATCGACTTCCCGCGAAAGCGCATGGCCTCCCCCAGCTCGACCCCCGCCGGTCGGGGGTGCACATGTGCGTCAACAAACGGCGCGAGCCTACTACCGCCTCACAGTTAACTCGAAGACACGTCCGGAGGGCGAACTTCCGCACTGGCGACGAGACATGGCGAGTTGTCCGGGCATTGCGGGAGATTGCCACCGCGATCCGGCGGATTGCACGCGATGGGATTCGGCGGCGCACGGGGGCGGTTGGCTGGATTTTTTCGCTGTTTGGGAATCTTCGCGCGCTCTCGTTCGTCCTTGTCTATGGGAGATGGGTGCGGAATGGGCCACAGGAGCCGCATCCCGCGTCCCGGCGGCGTAAAACAGCGCAAGCCGGGCAGCCACTGGGGAGTCGGAGTCTTCGGACGCCGGGGCGAGCGGTCTGCCGGCAGTGGGGAGTGACACGGTGATGGGCACGGCGGAGCGGCGCGTGGCGCCCGAGGAGAGCGTGGCGGAGCGCTCGGGGGCGCGGCGAGGCCTCGATGCGCTGGATCGCGACATTCCGGCGCCTGCGCGCGCGGAGAGGTCGACCGGTGGTGAACAGCAGCGGATATCACGGACGTTGTGGATCGAGGAGCCCGCGCGACGGCACCCGTTGCCTGATCCGGTGCGTACGGCGGCGGTGCGGGCGGTCATCGTCATGGCGGTGACGCTGATCCAGGCGATGGTGGCCTTCCTGTGCACGATGGCCGGGTCCTGGCTGGCGTTCCCCATGGTGATCAGCAGTGTGGTGAGCACGGTGGTGGCGACGTGGGCCGTGGTCGACGTATGGGTGACCCGTCAGGTGTGGAACCAGCGGTACGGCGTGGTCTCCGAGCCGAGCAGCACGGCTCGGGCGCTCCGGCGGGAGCGGCGTGCCCGCCGGCGCGAGGAGCGGGCGACGCTGGGCGAGCCGGAGCGGATACGTCGGCGTGGCGGCACGGGACAGCTGTCGCACTCCTGATCCGGAGACCGGCGGAGCGGGATTCGGCCGGTGCCGGGCGGTCCCGGACCGGGTTCGCCCGGCCGGCACCGGCCGTCAGAGCACCGCCGGCTCGGCCTGTTGCCGCTCCTGCCGCTGGAGTTCGCGCCGGGCTCGCATGAAGGCGCGCGGGCGGTCCAGGCCGAGCACGGCGACGGTACGGCCGTCCCGTTCGTAGCGGGCCAGGAAACCGGCCTCACCGGGCAGGCCGTCGGTGATCTCGCCCTCGGTGACATGAACGGTGGCGCCGTCGCGGTACCGGCCCGCGAACTGGATGCGGGTGCCGTACTGGTCGGACCAGAAGTACGGCACCGTGCGGACGCTCTCCCGGGTGCGGCCGGCGAGCAGGTTGGTCACGGCGACCCGGGGTTGCTCGGTGGCGGAGGTCCAGTGCTCGGCCCGGGTGCCGCCGACACGGGCGACGTCACCGACCGCGACCACCTGGGGCAGGGCGGTCATGCAGCCGTCGTCGCACAGCACGCCGTCGTGCAGGGCGAGCGTCGAGCCCGACAGCCAGGCGGTGTTGGGGGCGGCCCCGATGCCGACGATGACCACGTCGGCGGGCAGGGTGCGGCCGTCGGTGAGGGCGACACCGGTGACGGTGGCGGTGCCGTGCAGCCCGGCCACTCCGGTTCCGGCGACCAGTTCCACGCCGCCGCGGCGGTGCAGGGCGGCACAGACGGCGGCCATGTGTGCGCCGAGTTGAAGCGTCAGCGGCAAGGGGGCTGCCTCGACGACGGTGACCGTGTGGCCGAGCCGGGCGCATGAGGAGGCGGTTTCGGCGCCGATGAAGCCGCCGCCGATGACGACGATCCGGCGGGGGCCCCGGGTGAGGTCGGCGCGCAGGGCGCGGGCGTCGTCGAGGGTGCGCAGGGTGTGCACGCCGGCGAGGCTGTCGCCGGGGAGTCGGCGGGCGGCGGCGCCGGTGGCGATGACGACGCCATCGGTGGAGACCGTTCGCCCGTCGGCGAGAAGCACGGTTCGGGCGCGGGTGTCGAGTCCGCGGGCGCGGACGCCGAGCAGCCATTCGGCGTCGAGGCCGGCGCTCTCGTCGGCGTCGGTGAGGGCCAGGTGCTCCTCGTCGGTGAGGCCGGTGAGGAAGTCCTTGGAGAGAGGGGGGCGGTCGTAGGGGTGGTGGGGTTCGTCGCCGACGATCACCAGTCGGCCGTCGAAGCCCTGGGCGCGCAGTTCACGGGCGGCGTAGAGCCCGGAGAGCGAGGCGCCGACGATGGTCACGGTCCTCATACGGCACGGCTCCTCGCGACGCGGGCGGGACGTTGGGGGCCGGTGGATTCCGTACCGGTCGGACGGGGGGTGAGGGCGAAGGGGGTGTTCGTACGAGGTGGCCGGCCCGACCGGCCTCCGGCGGCGGTCATGCGGCGGTGCCCTCCTCCGCCGTCAGGTGGAGCTGGACGACGCCGTCCTCGACGGTGACGCGATGGGTGCGGACGGGGCGGCGGGCCGGAAGGCAGGTCGGCTCGCCGGTGCGCAGGTCGAAGGACGCGGCGTGCAGCGGGCATTCGACCAGGCAGCCCTCCAGCCAGCCCTCGGAGAGGGACGCGTCCTGGTGGGTGCAGGTGTCGTCGATGGCGTACAGCTCGCCGTGCTCGGTGCGGAACACGGCGATCGGTGGAGTGGTCTCGACGCGGACGGACTCGCCCTCGGGGAGGTCTTCGAGGCGGCAGACGGGAATCACGGGCCCCCCTCTCGGTCCGGGACACTCGGTCCGGGACCTGCTCGATGCAGGCGTCAGGGATGCAGCCGGGCTTCCGGACCTCGGGCGGTCCGGGCCGGTGAAGCGTCACGGGGGTGGCGGACCGTCCGTGGCCCGGCACTCGTCGAGCGCGGGCCGGCCCGGGCCGGTACCGGTCCGGGTGATCCGGGGGCCCGGCACCCTTCCGGGATCCGGACGCTTCGGTAACATGATGTTTCGTATAGCGCACGAGCTAGCGCTATGCGCAACAGAATCCGGGCGGGACGACCGTCGCGTCAAGGGCTTCCCGCAGATGCGGCCCGAACCGGGCCCACAGGTGGTGAGAGTTGAGCCATGACCCGCGCGCAGAAGCGGTCCGACCGCAACGAGGAGACCACGGAGAACCCCAGGGCCCCGGAGAGGCAGAACGGCCGCGGAACGGCCAGTGCGGTGCAGTCGGTGGACCGCGCCGTGAGCGTGCTGGAGATCCTCGCCCGGCACGGCGAGGCGGGGGTCACCGAGATCGCCGAGGAACTGGACGTGCACAAGTCCACGGCGTTCCGGCTGCTCGGCGTCCTGGAGAACCGCGGCCTGGTGGCGCAGGCGAAGGACCGCGGCAAGTACTACCTGGGAGCCGGCGTGCTGCGCCTGGCGGGGGCGGCCGCAGTGCGTCTGGACATCTCCCAGGAGGGCGTCCCGGTCTGCCGTGAGGTCGCCGACGAGCTGGGCGAGACGGTGAACATCGCCGTGCTGGACGACGATGCGGCGGTCAACATCATGCAGGCCCGCGGCACCGCGTCGGTCACCGCGCAGAACTGGCTCGGCAGACGCACCCCGCTGCACGCCACCTCGAGCGGCAAGGTGCTGCTCGCGCACATGCCGCCCACCCTGCGCGAAGGGCTGCTGGCGCGTCCGCTGCCGCGGTTCACGGACCGTACGCTCACCGGCGCGTCGATGCTGCGCGCCGAACTGGAGGCCGTGGTCGAACAGGGCTACGGCGTCACGATCGAGGAGCTGGAACTGGGGCTCGCGGCCGTCGCGGCGCCGGTGCGCGCGCACGACGGCAAGGTGATCGCGGCGATCAGCGTCTCGGGGCCGGTGTACCGGCTGAATGCGGACCGGCTGCCGGAGGTGGCGAAGCGGACGGTGGCGGCGGGCGCGGAGTTGTCGCGCCGTATGGGCTACGGCTTCTGACCGAGCGGCGGGCAGACGCGCGTGCGGCGTTCACAGCGCACGGACGACGGCGCGGGACCGGGACGTTCCTGGTCCCGCGCCGTCGTGTGTCCTGGATATTTCGCCCCCCGGGTTCCTTTTGCCAAGGGTTAACGCGCACCCCTTGACGGCCCCATGACGCCGTTCTCAGTATGTTCCCCATCACGCAACCCATCGTGCAATGCGCAACAGCAGAGGAGCTTGTCGTGCCACACGAGGTCCGTGCCGTAGTCGCTGTGAAGAAGGGCGCACCCGTGGAGGTGCGGACGATCGTCGTCCCCGATCCGGGGCCCGGCGAGGTACTCGTCGACGTGCAGGCCTGCGGGGTGTGCCACACGGATCTCCACTACCGGGAGGGAGCGATCACCGACGACTTCCCCTTCCTGCTGGGCCATGAGGCGGCCGGCACGATCGAGGCGGTCGGCCCCGGTGTCACCGACCTGAAACCCGGTGACTACGTGGTGCTCGCCTGGCGGGCGCCCTGTGGCGGCTGCCGCTCCTGTCGCCGCGGCCGGCCCTGGTACTGCTTCGACTCCCGCAACGCCGCGCAGCCCATGACCCTCCGGGACGGCACCCCGCTCAGCAGCGCCCTCGGCATCGGTGCCTTCGCCGAGAAGACGCTGGTGGCGGCAGGGCAGGCGGTGAGGATCGACCCGGCCGCGCGTCCCGAGGCGGCCGGCCTCATCGGCTGTGGAGTGATGGCCGGCTACGGCGCGGCGGTCAACACCGGCAACGTCGGCCGCGGCGACTCGGTCGCCGTCATCGGCTGCGGCGGCGTCGGCAACGCGGCCATCGCGGGCGCCTGTCTCAACGGTGCCATGAAGGTCATCGCCGTCGACATCGACGACGGGAAGCTCGACCAGGCGGAGAAGTTCGGCGCCACCCACACCGTCAACTCCCGTGGCACCGACCCGGTCGAGGCGGTCAGGGAACTCACCGACGGCCACGGCGTGGACATCGCGATCGACGCGGTGGGCCGGCCCGAGACGTTCGAGCAGGCCTTCTACATGCGCGACCACGCGGGCCTGCTGGTCCAGGTGGGCGTGCCCTCCCCCGACATGAAGGTCGAACTCCCGCTGATCGACGTCTTCTCGCGCGGCGGCGCCATCAAGTCCTCCTGGTACGGCGACTGCCTGCCGAGCCGGGACTTCCCGTTCCTGATCGACCAGTACCTGTACGGCCTGCTCGACCTCAACGCCTTCGTCTCCGAGACGATCGCCCTGGACCAGGTGGAGGAGGCGTTCGGCAAGATGCACCGCGGTGAGGTGCTGCGCTCGGTGGTGGTCCTGTGAGGGTGCGGGGTCCGGGCGCCGACGGACCCGGCGCCGACGCGGGCCACCGCACCGTCGCGGGCCACCGCACCGTCGCGGGCCACCGGGTCACCGCGATCGTCTGGGCCCGCGGCCACGACGACCACATCGACGCGGCGCCCGCGCCCTCCGTCCTGACCGGGGCGCCCGCCCCGATCCACCCCGGCGACCACGAGCCGCGGTCGCGCACGCACCCGACCCACGAGCCGGACGGCGAGCGGTTCGACGGCCGTGTCCTGACGGTCGCGGGCATCGCGCCGACGGTCGTCCAGCCGCCCGGTCCGGGCGCCACCGGCGTCCACACCGGCCACGGCCGGGACACGACGGTCACCGCCGGGCGGCCGGGCGTCTCCGCTGCCTGAACGGCTTCCCCGCACCTGCCGTCCCCGCCACCGCAAGGAGGGGCATGTCCAGCACACCCGAAGACCACCGCCGCACTCCCGAACCCCACCGCAGCGCGCCCGGAGGCCGGCCCAGCACGCCCGAAGACCGCTCCCACGCCCCCGAGGCCCCCGAGAACCGGCCCCAGGGCCCGCGTGTCGTCGTCATCGGCGCCGGCATCGTCGGCTGCTCCCTCGCCGACGAGCTGACCGCCCGCGGCTGGACCGACGTCACCGTCCTCGAGCAGGGTCCCCTGCCCGCCCCGGGCGGCTCCACCTCCCACGCGCCCGGACTCGTCTTCCGGACCAGCCCGTCGAAGACGCTCGCGGCGTTCGCCACGTACACGGTGGAGAAGTTCCGTTCCCTCGAAGTGGCCGGCGTGTCCTGCTTCGAGCAGGTCGGCGGCCTGGAACTCGCGACCACCCCCGAACGCCTGGCCGAGCTGCACCGCAGGGCCGGTCACGCCGCCGCCTGGGGCATCCGCGGCGAGGTCGTGAGCACCGCCCGCTGCAGGGAACTCTGGCCCCTGCTGGACGATTCGGTCGTCCTCGGCGGCTTCCACACCCCCGGCGACGGCCTGGCCCGGGCCCTGCTCGCGGCCCGTGCCCAGATGGACCGGGCCACCGCGCGCGGCGCCCGCTTCCTGGACCGGCACACGGTCACCGGCATCGAGCGGGCCGGCGGCCGGGTCACCGCGGTCGTCACCGACCGGGGGTCCTTCCCGGCGGACCACGTCGTCTCCGCGGCCGGCTTCTGGGGTCCCGTCATCGGGCGCATGGCCGGAGTCGACGTACCGCTGCAACCCCTCGCACACCAGTACGTGAAGACCGGGCCGCTTCCCGAGCTGAGCGGTGCCACGGCCGAGGCCTCCAGGCCGATCCTCCGCTTCCAGGACCGCGATCTGTACTTCCGTGAGCACACCGACCGCATCGGGATCGGCTCGTACGCGCACCGCCCCCTGCCGGTGGACCCGTTCGCCGTCCCGGCGTACGACGAGGCGCGCGCCCGGGACATGGCGATGCCGTCCTCGTACCCGTTCACCGCCGAGGACTGGGCGCCGAGCTGGGAGGACTGCCGGCGGCTGCTGCCCGCGCTGCGGGGGACGGAGATCGAGACCGGGTTCAACGGGGTCTTCTCGTTCACCCCGGACGGCATGCCGGTGCTCGGGGAGGCGCGGCAGCTGCGCGGATTCTGGCTTGCCGAGGCGGTCTGGGTGACCCATTCCGCGGGTGTGGCGAAGGCGGTGGCCGAATGGATGGTCGACGGGCGGCCCTCCATCGACCTGCACGAGTGCGACCTCACCCGGTTCGAGGAGGCGCAGCGTTCACCGTCGTACGTCCGTGAACGCGGCTCACAGCAGTTCGTCGAGGTGTACGACGTTCTCCACCCCCTCCAGCCGATGGAGCGGCCGCGTCCCCTCCGCGTCAGCCCGTTCCACGCACGCCAGCAGCAACTCGGCGCCTTCTTCCTGGAGGGCACCGGCTGGGAGCGCCCGCACTGGTACGAGGCCAACGCCCCGCTCGTGGACGCCCTCGGCGACCTCCCCGCGCGCGACGCCTGGTCCGCGCGTTACTGGTCCCCGATCGTCGCGGCCGAGGCAAGGGCGACCCGCGAGAAGGTCGCGCTGTACGACATGACCCCGCTGCGCCGCCTGGAGGTCACCGGCCCCGGCGCCCTCGCCTTCCTCGACCGGATGACCAGCAACAACCTGCGCAAGAAGCCCGGCGCGGTCACCTACACCCTCCTCCTGGACGAGACCGGGGGCATCCGCTCCGACCTCACCGTCGCGCGCCTCGCCCCCGACCGTTTCCAGGTCGGCGCCAACTCCCCCGCCGACCTGGACCGGCTGCTGCGCCACGCGCCGGCGGACGTCCAGATCCGGGACATCACCTCCGGCACCTGCTGCATCGGCGTCTGGGGTCCCCTGGCCCGCGACCTGGTCCAGCCGCTGACCGGCGACGACTTCTCGCACGAGGGCTTCGGATACTTCCGGGCCAAGCAGACGTACGTCGGGCACGTGCCGGTGACGGCGATGCGGCTGAGTTACGTCGGCGAGCTGGGCTGGGAGCTGTACACCACCGCCGACCTGGGTCTGCGGCTCTGGGACACGCTGTGGGAGGCCGGGCAGGCTCTCGGCGTGATCGCCGCCGGCCGTTCCGCCTTCAACTCCCTGCGCCTGGAGAAGGGGTACCGGGCCTGGGGCACCGACATGACCGACGAGCACACCCCCTTCGAGGCGGGCCTCGGCTTCGCGGTCCGCATGGACAAGGACTGCTTCGTCGGCCAGGAGGCCCTGCGCGGCCGGACCGAGCCCGCCCGCCGGCTCACCCCGCTCCTCCTGGACGATCCGGCCGCCGTGGTCCTCGGCAAGGAGCCCGTCCACGTCGACGGCGCCCCGGTCGGCTACGTGACCAGTGCGTCGTACGGCTACACGCTCGGTCGCTGCGTCGCCTACGCCTGGCTGCCTGCCGGACTCGCCGACGGCACGGGTGTGCACATCGAGTACTTCGGCGAGAAGGTCCCGGCCACGGTCGCCGAGGAGCCGCTGTTCGATCCGAAGATGACCCGTATCCGCCGGTAGGAGGCGCCCGTGTCACCGTCTTACGACGTCATCGTCATCGGTCTCGGCGGCATGGGCAGCGCCGCCGCGCACCACCTGTCCGCGCGCGGCGCCCGGGTGCTCGGCCTGGAGAGGTTCGGCCCGGTGCACAACCGGGGCTCCAGCCACGGCGGTTCGCGGATCACCCGTCAGTCGTACTTCGAGGACCCGGCCTATGTGCCGCTGCTGCTGCGCGCCTACGAGCTGTACGAGGACCTGGCGCGGGCCACCGGCCGGGAGATCGCGATCCTCAATGGCGGTGTGATGGTGGGGCGCCCGGAGTCGAGGACCGTCTCCGGCTCGCTCCGCTCGGCACGGCAGTGGGGCCTGCCGCACGAGATGCTCGACGCCAAGGAGGTCCGCCGCCGCTTCCCGACGCTGAACCCGGACGACGACGAGGTGGCGCTGTACGAGAAGAAGGCGGGCCTGCTCCGGCCCGAGAACACCGTCGCCGCGCATCTGCAGCTGGCCACCCGGCAGGGCGCCGAGCTGCACTTCGAGGAGCCGATGCTGCGCTGGGAGCCGTACCGGGACGGGGTGCGTGTCCATACGGCCGAGAACACCTACACGGCCGCCCGGTTGGTGATCTGCCCGGGCGCGTGGGCGCCGCAGCTGCTCACCGATCTCGGGGTGCCGTTCACGATCGAGCGGCAGGTCATGTACTGGTTCCAGCCGGACGGCGGCACGGAGCGGTTCGTCCCCCGCCATCACCCGATCTACATCTGGGAGGACGCGGCCGGAGTCCAGGTGTACGGCTTCCCGGCCATCGACGGTCCCGGGCTGGGCGCCAAGGTCGCCTTCTTCCGGAAGGGTCAGGTCACCACACCGGAGACCATCGACCGGACCGTGCACGAGGACGAGGTCCGGGCCATGGCCGCCCACATGTCCCGCTGCATCCCGGACCTGCCCGGCACCTTCCTCAAGGCCGCCACCTGCATGTACTCCAACACCCCGGACGAGCACTTCGTGATCGCCCGGCATCCGGTCCACCCGGAGTCGGTGACCGTGGCCTGCGGGTTCTCCGGGCACGGCTTCAAGTTCGTGCCGGTCGTCGGCGAGATCGTGGCCGACCTGGCGCTGACCGGTTCCACCGCGTATCCGATCGGCCTGTTCGACCCCGCCCGCCTCGCCGCCGCGACCGCCTGAGGAGCCCGCCCGTGACGACGACACCGATCTCCCCCAGCCTCATAGCGACGCTCCCCGGCCACTACTACACCGACCCGGACGTCTTCCGGCGGGAGCAGGAACGGCTCTTCGAGTCCCTGTGGTTCTGCGCGGTCCGCAGCGCCGACCTGGACAAGCCGGGTGCCTTCCGTACCGTCCAGGTGGGCCGGGAGAGCGTCATCATCACCCGTACCCGCGGCGGAGAACTGCGCGCCTTCCTCAATGTGTGCCGGCACCGTGGGGCCCGGCTGTGCACCGAGGAGTCCGGCGAGGTGCGGCGCAGTCTGCAGTGCCCGTACCACGCATGGACGTACGACCTCGACGGCAAGTTGATCGCCGCACCCAACTTGATCAAGATGCCGGACGTTGATCGAGTCGAGTACGGGTTGATCAAGGTGGCCCTGCGCGAATGGCTCGGCTACGCCTGGGTGTGCCTGGCCGACGAACCGCCCTCCTTCGAGGACACGGTGATGTCCGCGGCCGTGGAGCGGCTCGGCGACGCGGCCGCCGTCGAGCACTACGGCCCCGAGAACCTGGCCCTCGGCAAGCGCGTCACCTACGACGTGAAGGCCAACTGGAAGCTGATCGTCGAGAATTTCATGGAGTGCTACCACTGCGCGACGATCCACCCCGAACTCACGGAAGTCCTGCCGGAGTTCGCGGACGGATACGCGGCCCAGTACTACGTGGGCCACGGCGCGGAGTTCGGCGCGGAGATCAAGGGCTTCACGGTGGACGGCAGCGAGGGCTTCGCCAAGCTGCCCGAGGTGAGTGCCGGCCAGGACCGCCGCTACTACGCCATCACGGTCAAGCCGACCGTCTTCGTCAACCTCGTCCCCGACCACGTGATCCTGCACCGCATGTTCCCGCTGGCCGAGGACCGCACGGTCGTCGAGTGCGACTGGCTGTACGCGCCGGAGGTGGTGGCGTCGGGCGCCGACGTGTCGAAGTCCGTGGAGCTGTTCCACCGGGTCAACGTCCAGGACTTCGAGGCCTGCGAGCGCACCCAGCCGGCGATGTCCTCGCGGGCCTACCGCGAGGGCGGCGTGCTGGTCCCCAACGAGCACCACATCGGGATCTTCCACGAGTGGCTGCTGACCCGGCTGGGAGACGCCCATGCCTGACCTCTACATCGACGGCGCGTGGCGCGGCGCCCTGGACGAACGCACCCGCGAGATCCGCTGTCCCGCCGACGGCTCCCTGGTCGGGGTCGTGGACGAGGCGGGCGGCAAGGACACCGTGGAGGCCGTCGCGGCGGCCCGGCGTGCCTTCGACACCGGTCCCTGGCCGCGCACGTCGCCCGAGGAACGCGGCGCTCTGCTCCTGCGGGTCGCGGACCTCCTCGTCCGCGACCGGGACGGCCTGGCCCGCGCCGAGTCGCTGGACACGGGGAAGAGGCTGGTGGAGAGCGGGTACGACGTCGACGACGTCGTCAACTGCTTCCGCTGGTTCGGGCGGCTGGTCGCGACCGAGACCGGGCGGGTGATCGAGACCGGCCGGGAGGGTGTCGACAGCCGGGTGGTGCACGAGCCCGTCGGCGTCTGCGCCTTGATCACCCCCTGGAACTATCCGCTGCTGCAGACCGCCTGGAAGGTCGCCCCGGCACTGGCGGCCGGGAACACCTTCGTGCTGAAGCCCAGTGAGCTGACCCCGCACACCGCGATCCATCTGGTGCGGCTGCTGGCGGAGGCCGGGCTTCCGGCGGGGGTCGCCAACCTGGTGCTGGGCGCCGGCCCGGAGGCGGGTGCCCCGCTCGGTGACCATCCGGACGTCGACCTGGTCTCCTTCACCGGCGGTCTGCACACCGGCCGCCGGCTGATGGCGGCAGCGGCCGGCACGGTGAAGAAGGTCGCGCTCGAACTCGGCGGGAAGAACCCGAACATCGTCTTCGCCGACGCCGACTTCGAGGCGGCGGTCGACATGGCGCTGACCGCCGTGTTCCTGCACTCCGGGCAGGTGTGCTCCGCCGGGGCCAGGCTGCTGGTGGAGGACGCGCTGCACGACCGGTTCGTGGGCGAGGTCGTACGGCGGGCGCGATCCATCCGGCTGGGCGGGCCGTTCGACGAGCGGGCGCAGACCGGGCCGCTGATCTCGGCGGCCCACCGGGCGAAGGTCGAGGCCTACGTGGGCAAGGGGCTTCGGGAAGGCGCGGTGCTGCGCTGCGGCGGTGCCCGGCCCTCCGCTCCCGGCCACGAGGCGGGTTTCTACTACCTGCCGACCGTCCTGGACGAGTGCACGAGCGAGATGTCGGTGGTCCGGGAGGAGTCCTTCGGACCGGTGCTGACCGTCGAGCGGTTCACCACGGAGGCGCGGGCCATCCGGCTCGCCAACGACACGATCTACGGCCTCGCGGGCGCCGTGTGGACCCGCGACGAGGGCAAGGCCGCCCGGGTCGCCGCGGCGCTGCGCCTCGGCACGGTCTGGATCAACGACTACCACCCCTACGTGCCGCAGGCCGAGTGGGGTGGTTACAAGCAGTCCGGGTTCGGGCGCGAACTCGGACCGGCGGGGCTCGCCGAGTACCGCGAGACGAAGCACATCTGGCGCAACACGGCGCCGGCACCCCAGGGCTGGTTCGACTGACAGCCAGAGGAGTCCGCTCATGACGTCCACCGAGCAATCCCCAGGACCACACCACCACGACCCGCACCACCACGACGACGCCGAACTCGCCGAGTTCGGCTACAAGCCCGAACTCAAGCGCACCCTGGGCAACTTCCACACCTTCGCCGCCGGGATCAGCTACATCTCGATCCTGACCGGCACCTTCCAGCTCTTCTACTTCGGCTACGGCAGCGGCGGCGCCGCGTACTGGTGGTCGTGGCCGATGGTGTTCGCCGGCCAGTTCACGGTGGCCCTGTGCTTCGCCGAACTGGCCGCCCGCTATCCGGTCGCCGGCTCGGTCTACAACTGGTCGAAGAAGATCGGCAACCCGCATCTCGGCTGGCTGGCCGGGTGGATGATGTTGATCGCGTCGATCGTGTCCATCTCGGCGGTGGCGCTGGCCTATCAACTGACGCTGCCGCAGATCTCGTCCACGTTCCAGTTCGTCGGGGACGGCACCGGAAAGTACGACGTGGCGACCAACGCGGTCGTCCTGGCCGCCGTGTTGATCCTGTTCACCACGTTGATCAATGCTTTCGGCGTCAAGCTGATGGCCACGATCAACACCGCGGGCGTGTTCATCGAGTTGATCGCGACGGTTGTCTTGATCATCCTGTTCGCCGTCCACATCACCCGCGGCCCCCAAGTGGTCATGCAGACGAACCACACCGGCGCGGGCTACTCCACGGGCTATCTCGGCGCCTTCCTGGTGGCCTCGCTGGCGTCCGCGTACGTCATGTACGGCTTCGACACCGCCGCCTCGCTCGGCGAGGAGTCGCTCGACCCGTCCCGCAACGCCCCGCGCGCGATCATCCGCGCGATCGTCGCCTCCTTCGTCCTGGGCGGCCTGGTGCTGCTGCTGGCGCTCATGAGCGTCTCCAGCCTCAAGGGCGACAAGCTGTCCACGGACGGTCTGCAGTACGTCGTGCTCGACGTGCTCGGCCCGACGGCCGGCAAGGCGATGCTGTGGTGCGTCCTGATCGCGGTCACCGTGTGCGCGCTGGCCGTGCACACGGCGGCGATCCGGCTGGCGTTCGCGATGGCCCGGGACAACAACCTGCCCGCTTCCTCGCTGATGGCCCGGGTCAGCCCGCGTTTCCAGACCCCGGTACTGCCGGCCGTGATCATCGGTGTGCTGGCGCTGGCGATCCTCGTGGTCAACATCCGCCAGCCGCAGATCTTCACGGTCGTCACCAGCATCGGCATCGTCATGATCTACCTCGCCTACCTCGGCGTCACCGCGCCGATGCTGGTGGCCCGGCTGCGCGGGAAGTGGCAGCCCGCCGGAGAGGGCAGGTTCTCGCTGGGCCGTTGGGGGCTGCTCGTCAACCTCGTCGCCGTGGTGTGGGGCGCGGCCATGACGATCAACCTGATCTGGCCCCGGGCCGCGGTCTACAACGCGGCCGCGCCCTACCACTGGTACCTGCGCTGGGGGGCGGTGCTGTTCGTCGCGGTCATCGCCGGCGGTGGCTTCGCCTACTACTGGTTCGTCCAGCGGCATCGCACCGGTGTCCTCGCCGAGCACCGCCTGGAGGACGCGGTCACCGCCCCGGCCGCTCCCCTCGCCGCTCCGGCGGCCGACTGATTCCGCCTGATCCCGGCTGGCAAGGAGATCACTGCTCATGAGCATCGACGAGTTCGACTACGTGGTGGTCGGCGGCGGCACCGCGGGCAACGTCGTGGCGGCACGGCTCTCCGAGGACCCCTCGGTGACGGTGTGCGTCCTGGAGGCGGGCCCGAGCGACGTCGGCGACGACGACGTGCTCAGACTGGAGCGCTGGATGGGCCTGCTGGAGTCCGGCTACGACTGGGACTATCCGGTCGAGCCACAGACCAGCGGCAACAGTTTCATGCGGCACGCGCGCGCGAAGGTGCTGGGCGGCTGTTCGTCGCACAACTCCTGTATCGCCTTCTGGGCGCCCGCGGAGGACCTGGACGACTGGGCGGCCCAGGGCTGTACGGGCTGGAGCGCGGCCGACCTGTTCCCGCTGTACCGGCGGCTGGAGAACAACGACGCGCCCGGCGACCACCACGGCCGCTCCGGCCCGGTGAGGCTGCGCACGCTGAAGGGCGGCGACCCGTGCGGCGCGGCGCTGCTGGAGGCCTGCGCCCAGGCCGGCATACCCACGGTTCCGTTCAACACCGGCAGGACCGTGGTGCGCGGGGCCAACTGGTTCCAGATCAACTCCGACGAGAACAACATCCGCCAGTCGTCATCGGTGGCCTATCTGCACCCGGTACTGGGCAGACGTCCGAATCTGGACGTCCGGACAGGGGTGCGGGCCAAGAAGCTGGTGCTGGAGGGGCGGCGGTGCGTGGGCGCCGAGTACCTGGACCCCGACCTGGTGCACACGCGCACGGTACGGGCCCGGCGCGAGGTGATCGTCTCGTGCGGCTCGATCGATACGCCCAAGCTGCTGATGCTGTCGGGCATCGGCCCGGCCGCGCATCTGCGCGAGGTCGGCGTCGAGGTCGCCGTCGACTCGCCCGGCGTCGGTGAGAACCTCCAGGACCATCCCGAGGGCGTCATCATGTGGCAGGCCGAGCGGCCGATGACGACCACCTCCAGCCAGTGGTGGGAGGCGGGCGTCTTCTACGACACCGAGCCCGGCCTGGACCGGCCGGACCTGATGTTCCACTACGGCTCGGTGCCGTTCGACATGAACACCGCGCGCTGGGGCTACCCCACCTCGGAGAACGCGTTCTGCCTGACGCCGAACGTGACGAAGGCGAAGTCGCGCGGCACGGTACGGCTGCGGACCCGGGACTACCGCGACAAGCCGAGGGTGGACCCGCGGTACTTCACGCACGAGCACGATGCGCGGGTGATGACGTACGGGCTGAAACTGGCGCGCCGGATCGTCGCTCAGCCCGCGTTGAGCGGCTGGGCGGGGGCCGAGCTGGCACCCGGCCCGGATGTCCGTACCGATGACGAACTCCTCGACTACATCCACAGGACACACAACACCGTCTACCACCCGTCCTGCACCGTGAAGATGGGCGCCGACGACGATCCCTCGGCCCCGCTCGACGCGCGGCTGCGGGTCAAGGGGGTCGAGGGACTGCGGGTGGCCGACGGGTCGGTGATGCCGGATCTGATCGCGGTCAACCCGTGCATCACCACGATGGTGATCGGCGAGAAGTGCGCGGATCTTCTGAAGTCCGACGCCCACTGACACGGGCCCTGCGGTCGTGGGGCGACTGCGGACCGGCTGTGGCCGGTCGCGCAGTGCCCCGCGCCCTCACGCGCTGTCGGCCGGCTTCTTGAACATCCGCGTGGCCGTGATCTCGCTGTGCACCGCTTCTCCGGCCCGGGGCTGCTGGGGCAATCCGGGACGCAGGTGTTCCTCCACGCTGATGTACTTCAGGCCCGCCCGGAGGTCGGCGTCGTTACGCAGGCGGATGACCAGCGGGAACTCCGCGAGGGCCGTCGTGTCGAACAGGCCCGTGGTGTACAGCAGCTGCACGCCCAGCGCGTCGGAGACGGCCCGCTGAAGTTCCAGCAGATAGGTGGCGTTGGCGCGGCCGATCGGGTTGTCCAGGAACAGCGTGCCCGCGTGCCGGTGCTTGTCCCGGCCCCGGTCGTTAGACCGGAGCGCGGCCATCGTGCAGTAGAGCGCGATGGCCGCGGTGAGCAGCTGGCCACCGGAGAACACGTCGCCCATCTGGCCGACGGGGACGCGCTCGGCGCGCAGGACGGCGTCGGGCTTGAGGATCTCGACGGCCACGCCCTTGGGCTGCAGCGCCGCGGCGACTCCGCGCAGCAGCAGGGACATGCCGTCGCGGCGCAGATCGGAGTTCTTCCTCACGGCCGCGCGCGTGGCCTCGTCGATGACCTCGCCGAGCCGTTCGGTGAGCGTGGCCTGATCGGGCTCCTCGAAGCGGATGCGCAGGAACTCCTGCCCGGACCACTCGCCGAGCCCTTCCGGCAGCCGGGAGAGCCGCTGGGCGGACCGCAACGTCGCCAGGGCCGACTCCACGAGACCGCGCAGCCGGTCCACGATCGAGTCCCGGTTGCGCTCCAGCTGGGCCAACTCGTCCGTCAGGACACGCAGCCGGGGCGCGAAGGCGTCCGCCCACTTCTGCGCGTGCTCGGGCAGCGCGGAGGCGGGCAGTTCGCGGATCTGCTGCCGGGCGGGGGTGCGGACCTGCTCGTAGCGGGTGGAGTTGGCGTGCCGGACGAGGACGTCGCTCGCCTCGCGCACGGCCGCCTCGGTGGCGGACAGGTCGGCGGCACAGCCGCGCAGCGAGCGGCGGGCCTCGGCGGCGGAGTGCCGGGCCTCCTCCAGGCTGCCGGGGTACGGCTCGGGCTCCTCCTGGTCCTCCTCGGCGGCGTGCTCGCGCAGCAGGTCGCGGAGCATCGCGGCGATCTCGTCGAAGCCGCCCGCCGCGTCCTCGGCGGCGCGGTGGGCCGCCAGCAGTTCCGCGTGCGCCTCACGGGCCTCGGCCAGCGCCCCGGTGCGGGAGGCCAGTTCGGTCGTGGCCGTACGCAGCAGTGCCTGGGCGTGCTCGGCGTCGCGCGGGACGAGATCCTCGGGCAGTTCGGTGTGTGCCTCGCCGTCCTCGGGCGCGTGCCGTTCGGCCTCGCCGCGCAGCCGGCCGAGCTGCTCGCTCGCGGTCGACATGCGGGTCTCCAGGAGCTGCACCAGCTCCTCCGCGCGTGCGGCCGCCGCCTGCCGGGACGGCCCGTCGGAGCCGTCGGGCGACCGGAGGAGCTGCTCGGCGCGGGTGCGGACCTTGTTGCTGAGCCGGTCCAGTTCGGCCCGGGCGGCGCTCTCGTCGCTCTCCGCGCGGGCCTGCTCGGCGCGCAGGTCGGCGCCGACACCGACCTTCTCGTACACCTGGGAGGCGGCCCGGTAGGCCTCGCGGAGGGCGGGCAGGGACGTCTGGGGGGCGTCCGCGTCCTCGACCGGTACGTCGTCGGGGGCGCCGGCGATCTCGGAGCGCTCGGCGCGCAGGGCGCGCGCGGTGCGGCGGGCGTCGTCGGCGGCGCGCTGGGCGGCACGGCGGTCCTCGTCGGCGGCGCGGGCCCGCTCCAGGCAGACCTGGGCGCGGGCCTCGGACTCGGCGGCGTCGTCGGCGAGTTCGCGCAGTTTCACCTGCCAGCCGGCGCGCTCGCGGAGCCGGAAGGCGAGGCCGGCCAGGGCGTCGGCTGCGCGGCGGGCCTTCTGCGCGGCCTCCTGTCGTTCGTCGCGGACCTGTGCGGCCTCGGCCGCGGAGGCGTCGGCCTCCGCACGCACGGTGCGTGCCTCGGCGAGTTCCGCCTCGGTCTCCTCGGCGAACGCGCGGGCCTCCTGGGCGGCCCGGGCCAGTTCGGCGAGGCGTCCGGCGGGGCAGCCGGTGCGCCAGGAGGCGAGCCGGGCGGCCAGTTCGCGGTCCTTGCCGAGCCGGGCGGCGAGGCCGCGGATCTCCTCGTCGCGTTCGGTGGCCCGCGCGCGCAGGGTCTGTCGTTCCTCGTCGGCGGCGTGCTCGTCGTGCATGGCCGGGTTCGGCGGCACGAGGAAGACGTCACCGGGGGTGGCGTCGGCGGCGGGGGTCGGGGCGAGCAGGGCCGCGGCCGTGCCGACGGCGACGGCGGAGCGGGGCAGCAGGGCGGCGTCCCCGAGGGCCTCGCGGGCACGCGCGTGCGTGTCCGGATCGGTGATGATCACACCGTCGACCAGCTCGGGACGGGCGGCGAGCACGCGCGCGTGGTCGGCCGGGTCGACGGCCTGCGCGAGGTAACGCCAGCCGGGCAGCGCGGGGATGCCGTGCTCGCCGAGGAACTCGACGGTGGCCAGCACGTCGGGGCCGGGCGGCAGCAGGCCGCCGTCACCGAGGGCGCCGAGGATGCGGGCGTCGTCGGCGGCGGCCGTACGGAGGTCGAAGAGGTGCCGTTCGGCGGTCGACACGGCGTCGTCGAGGAGTGTGCGCAACTCGTCGGCGAAGCGGTCGAGTTCCTCGGGGGTGAGGGGTCCCTCGGCCGGTACCGCGGAGTCCGTGGGCGACGGGTCGCGGGTGGCGTCGTCCGCTCCCGTCCGGGGCGCGGGCACGCCCACGCGTGCCGCACCGGGTGCGCCCGGCAGGCCCAGCAGCTCCGCGAGCCGCTCCTCGGTGGCCAGCGCCTCGGCCAGGCGCCGCTCGGCCTCGTGGGTGCGCTCGGCGGCGGTCGCCGCGTCGGCCGCGCGGGCCGCCGTCAGCTCCGCGCGGGACTCGGCGGAGGCCGCCTCGCGCGCGTGCTCGGTGGACGTGCGGGCGGCCTCGCGGGCCGCGTCCCAGGCGGCTACGGCGGTCTTCTCGGCGTCGCTGGCGGCGAGCGCGGCGCGCGCCGGGTCGGCGTCCGGGGCGCTGTCGTCCAGCCAGCCCGCGCGGACGGCCTCGGCGGTCTCCTGCTCGACCTCGGCGAGACGCTGGCGCAGGTGCCCGGCCTCGCTGCGGGCGCGCTGCGTCTCGGTGGCGGCGGCGGTGGAGTCCCGGTAGGCGCAGTCGCTGACCTCCTGCAGGGCGGCGGACCGCTCCTCCTCCTCGTTGGCGAGGGTCTCGGCGCTCTCGGCGGCCGCGTGCAGGGCCCGTACGAGGTCCACGGCGGCCTTGGCGCGGGCGGCGAGCGCGGGGGCCGCGTCCCGTTCGGCCTCCTGGATGGCGGCGGACACGCGCGCGACACGGTCGGCGGCGGCGCGGTGGCGCAGCACGGCCTCGGCCGCCTGCCAGGCGGAGTGCAGGGTGCGGGCGTCGGCCAGTTCGCGCTTCTGCGCGGCGGCGGACTTCTCCGCGGCGGCGAGTGCCAGGGAGGCGTGCCGGTAGGCGAGTTCGGCGGCGATCAGGGAGCTGCGCTCGCGCGCGCCCTCGGAGTGCGTGACGGCGTACGCGGCGGCCGTGACCCGCTGGGCGAGGTCGGTGGCCCGTACCCGTTCCCGCACGGCCCGCGCGGACAGCCGCCGGGCCAGCGTGCGGGTGCGGCGCTCGGCGCCGGCGTGGACGTCACGCGCGCGGGAACGGGCCTCGGCGGCCTCGACGATCCGCCCGAGCAGGTCGGCGGAGCCTGCGGTGAAGTCCCGTTCGGCGATCAGTTCGGCGCGCCGGCCGAGCTTGTTGCCGAAGCCGCTGACGAGGTCGGCGAGGCCGTCGGTGTCGCGGGTGTCGGTGACCGCGCGCAGCAGGAGGTCGGTGAAGTCGGAGTCCTTCTTCACCGCGAAGAGGCCGGCGGCCTCGCCCTCGTCGGCGTTCATCTCGCGCTGGTAGCGGAAGAGTTCGGGGTCGAGGCCGAGGTCGCCGAGGTGCTCGATCCAGCGGTCGTGGATCTCCTCCCAGTGCACCTCAAGGTGCGGGTAGGCCTTGCCGGCCTCGGTGAGGGCGTCGCGGAAGCCCTTCATGGTGCGGCGGCGGCCCTGGGCACCGGAGGCGCCCTCGACGGGCGGGCGGACGGCGGTGGACTCGGCGACGGGCAGGTTGTCCAGACTCAGGCCGGGGCCGGGCCGGAAGGAGTACCAGGCCTCGGCGAACTTCCGCGGGTCGTTGGAGACCTGGCGTCCGCGCCACTCGCTGACCTTGCCGACGACGACGCACTCACCGGTCAGCACGTGCTGCCACTCCAGGGCCACGTGCCCGCAGTCGTCGGCGAGCAGGAACTTGCGCAGCACACCGGAACTGGCCCCGCCGAGGGTGTTGCGGTGACCCGGCAGCATCACCGAGAAGATCAGCTTGAGCAGCACGGACTTGCCGCCGCCGTTCTCCAGGAACAGCACGCCCGCGGGCGCGGGCCGGCGCGGCGGCCCGGACGGCTCCTCCTCGAAGAACTCCGCCTGCGTGGGTGCCGGGTCGGGCACGGGCGCGCCCACACCCCGCAGGTCAAGCACGGTGTCGGCGTAGCGCGCACCGGCGGGCCCGATGGAGTAGAGGCGGACCCGGGACAGCTCGTACATGGCGGACTCTCGTCAGTTTTCTGGCAGATCGGGGGGGTTCAGGGGTGCGACGGCGCGTGGAAGGGCAGCCCGGCGTCGGCCACCAGCTCCAGGTCGTCGGTGTCCTCGGCGGGCAGCAGGCTCGCCGTGCCGTCGGTGACCGGGACGATGCCCAGCTCCAGCAGCTCGGCCATGGCGGCGCTGCCGGCCATGTCACGGACCTGGAGCTGATAGCGGGCCGTCGTGCGGTAGGTGCCGCCGTTGTCGTCGCCGGTGCGCTGCAGGAAGCCCGAGTCGGTGAGGAAGGCCAGGGCCTTCGCCACGATGCCGGTGGTGGAGGCGGCCGGGCGGCGGGCGTCCTTGGTGGCGCCGGTGGCGCTGCGTCTGGCCCAGATCCGCCAGGCGGCCTCCAGGCCGGGCGCGTCGGTCGCCGGGTCGGTGTTCTCGCCCTGTTCTTCGGCGCGCTCCTCCAGCCTCCGGCAGGCCTGCCGTACGAAGGCGTCGACGCCGTTGACCGTGACGCGGCCGAAGTAGGTGTCGTCGGCCAGGTCCTCCGGGCGCGGGAACGCCAGCGCGGCGGCCGCGAGATGGGCGAGGCCGTGCAGGAACCGGTCGCCGGAATCGGCGGCGGTGCGACGCGCGTAGTCACCCATGCGGACCGCGAAGACGGAGTCCTCGGCCGCGGTCACGGCCATGCCCGCGCGCGGGGACACCTCCAGCACGACGAGTCCCAGACCGGTGGCCACGGCGTCCGCGAGGCGCGCGAACGCCGGATCGTCGCGGTAGCGGCGCAGCAGCTCCGCGTACTCCTGGTCCCGCGCGGGCTGCAGCTTGGGCTGCAGCCCGAAGGCGACGAGCCGCGCCGCGTCGGCGGCGTCGGCGGGGGTGACGGCGGCCGATGCCGACGGGGCGGACGGCTCCGCCTCACTCCACTCGACGGGCTCGCTCACGGACACAACTCCTTGCTCTTGGAACTGAGGGCAGGTGCGACCTGCCCAGGGGCGCGGGGAACTGCGCGACCGGCCACGGACGGCCCGCACACGAAAGGCGACCGGGCGTTTCCCGGCGCTTCCAGCGGAGCGTTCACGCCGCCTCCGTCCTGTCGGCCGCCATCCCCGCCGCGTCCAGCAGGGCGGTCCCCACGATCAGGTCCGCCCCGCCGAACTCGGGATCGTCCAGCTCGGTGCCGTCGTCCACGGCGAACAACAGCTTCTCCTCGCCCTGCCGGTACGCGGTGCCGACGGCGGGGCTGGCCGCGTGGACGGCCAGCAGGGCGACCAGGTAGGCCAGGTCGGGATCGCCGGTCCGCCGCGCCTCGGCGAGCAGACCGGACAGTCTTCTCGGGGCGTCCGCGGGCAGATCCAGCAGCTCCGTCGCCGCGGCCAGTTGCTCCTCGCTGAACCGGCTGTCGTCCGGCGTGGCGATCAGGTCCGGCTCCGGCATCTCCGCGCCCAGGTGCTCCCGCTCCACCGGCGGCGTCAGCAGTATGTCGACGAGGTCGGCGACCCGTACCGACACCGGCGTACGCAGACCGGTGCCGTGCGCGAAGAACGCGTCCGTGACCCGGATCGCCTGTTCCAGCGGCAACGGCAGGACGGGGGCGACGAGATGGCCGTACAGGTCCGTCCCGGAGGTGGTGGCCGGGGTGGCGAAGGCCTGCCGGTCCTGTTCGGCGCGGAACAGCGGGCCGGCCTCCAGCAGGCGCGACTGGAGCTGGGTGTGGCGCCGGATGCAGTCCTTGACGATGTCGACCAGTTCGGCCGCGCGGCGCTTGTGCTCGGCGTCCTCGGTCTCGTCGCGGGCCTTGCGGATGTTGGTGAGGATGGCGTTCTCGTGGCGGTAGCGCTCGGCCACGTGGTCGAGGGCCTCGGCGATCATGTCGGGCACGGCGCTGAGCCAGTCGACCGCGCGGACGTTGCGCCGGGTGGCGTCCAGGGCGCGGCGCAGGGTCTCGGAGTACTGCACCGTGCGGTAGCGGGCCTGCTCGGCGGCGAGCTGGGCGTCGGCGAGGCGGCCGCGGTTGATCAGTACCTCCAGCTTGACCTCGGCGGCGATCTGGGCGCTGGTGACATCGGTGTCCAGGGCGCCGACCAGGACGTTGACCGCCTCGTCGGTGGTGCGCAGATACACCGTGCCGCCGGGGCCGGGGACCTCCTCGATCAGCTTGAAGTCGTAGTCACGGCGGACGTAGCTGCCGTCCGGCGCGAAGGTGCCGTAGACGGCGCGGAAGCCGCGGTCGACGCTGCCGACGTTGATCAGGTTCTCCAGGACCCAGCGGGCCACGCGCTCGTGCTCGGCGGTGGGCCGGTGCGGGGCCTGGGCGGCGATGCGCGGGACGAGCCGGGCCACGATCTGCTCGTGGTCGGCACCGGTGTCGAAGTCCATGTTGAGTGTGACCAGGTCGATGGCGGCCAGTGCCACCTCGGCCATCCCGTACACCGAGTACTCGCCGGCCAGGTTGGCCTTGCGTGCGTCGAGGTCGTGCAGCGGCGCGGTGCAGGCGAGCGCGCGCAGCCGACGCGCCAGCCCCTCGTCGGCGGCCGGGCCCGGAGCCGGGCGCGGCCCCGCGCTGAGCTGGGGCGGAACGCTGTCCGTCGGTGCAGGCGAAGTCACGGTGCACAGACTAGGTCCTCGGTCCGACAACGACCCAAACGAGCGGCTCCGCCGGTTTGACCCCCCGGAACTGCGGGTCGTTCTCCGGGTGCCGGCCGTCCGTGGCCGGTCGCCGGTTCCCCGGGCCCCTGAGGGGCGCTCCTACTGGGCGCCTTCTTCGCCCACCCGGCGCCGGTACACCTCCACCACCCGGTCCAGGGAGTCCACCAGGTAGGTCTCCAGCAGCCCCTCCGCCCCGCTCCGGTCCCCCGCCTGCAGTGCCTGCAGGATCTGGCGGTTGCGGGCGAGGTACGGCTCGTGCAGCCGGCGTGGGTCGTCGACGACGTGGAAGGCCAGCCGCAGCTCGGCGAAGACGCTGCGCATCAGCTCGTCCGTGCGCTCGCTGCCGGCGAGGGCGACCAGCTCCTGGTGGAAGTGGATGTTGGCGGTACCCATCGCTTTCCAGTCATTCTCGACGGCCGCCGTGTCGCCCTCGGCGACCGCCGAGGCGAGTCCCTGGAGCGGATACGGCGGCTCGCCGAGGCCCCGGACGACGGCGCACTCGACGAGGGACCGCGTGCGGTAGATGTCCTCGACGTCCTCGACGGTCAGCACGCGGACGAACACGCCCCGGTTGAGTTCGTGGACCAGCAGGCGTTCGTGCGTGAGCAGCCGGAACGCCTCGCGCAGGGTGTTGCGGGAGACCCCGAGCGCCCCGCCGATGCTGTCCTCCGACAGCCGGGTGCCGGGTGGGAAGTACCCGTCGGCGATGCGGCTCCTGAGGATGTCCGAAACCCGTTCCGCCGTGCTGGTACGCCCCAGGAGGGCGCGGTCGTCGGCCAGTCCCGCCAGCTGCTCTGCCATGCCCGGAATTCAATCGCAGACACCGGAACGAAACAACGTGGGTATTGAGGGATTGTTGAACGATCCTCTACGGTGCTCCGCACGGCTCACTTCCCCGCACCCTCCGTCCCCTTCTGCGAGGTGCCCATGAGCACGACCCCACCACCACAGTCCGCGCCCTCCGGCACACGACCTGCTTCGGCCGAACACACCACCGAGGACGGCGCGTTCGGCTGGCTGCGCGCCCTCGGCCCGCGCGGCCGGCGGGCCTTCGCCGGTGCTTTCGGCGGATATGCCCTGGATTCCTACGACTACTTCACCCTGCCCCTGAGCATGGTGGCGCTCTCGGCGTACTTCGGCCTGGACAGCGGCCAGACCGGTCTGTTCACCACCGTCACGCTGGTGGTCTCCGCGATCGGCGGCGCCGTGGCGGGCGTGGTCGCGGACCGGGTGGGCCGGGTCAGGGCCCTGATGATCACGGTGATCACCTATGCGGTCTTCACCGTGGCCTGCGGCTTCGCGCCCACCTACGAGACGCTGCTGGTCTTCCGCGCGCTGCAGGGACTCGGTTTCGGCGGCGAGTGGGCGGTCGGGGCGATCCTGGTGGCCGAGTACGCGAGCGCGCGGCACCGGGGTCGTACGCTCGGCGCGATCCAGAGTTCCTGGGCGGTCGGCTGGGCACTGGCGGCGATCGTCTACACGCTGGTCTTCACCTTCCTCGGCGACGACCTGGCCTGGCGGGTGATGTTCTGGACCGGCGCGCTGCCCGCCCTGCTCGTGGTGTGGCTGCGCCGCCGGGTGCACGACGCCCCCAGGGCGACGGTGGCCCGCGAACAGGACCCCGGGCGGGGCTCGTTCGCGGCGATCTTCCGGCCGGGCCGGGACGGCGCCCCGGGCCTGCTGCGCACCACGGTCTTCGCGGGACTGCTCTCCACGGGCGTGCAGGGCGGCTACTACACGCTGGCGACGTGGGTGCCGACGTACCTGAAGTCCGAGCGCGGCCTGTCGGTCGTCGGCACCGGCGGCTATCTGACCTTCCTGATCTCCGGCGCCTTCCTCGGCTATCTGACCGGCGGCCACCTCACCGACCGGCTCGGCCGGCGGAACAACATCTGGCTGTTCGCGCTGCTGTCGGCCGTGTGCGTCCTGGCGTACGCGAACATCCCCGCCGGCGCCGACACCCTGCTGCTGGTGCTCGGTTTCCCGCTCGGCTTCTGCATGTCGGCGATCTTCAGCGGCTTCGGCTCCTACCTGAGCGAGCTGTACCCGACGGCGGTGCGCGGCACCGGTCAGGGCTTCACGTACAACACGGGCCGCGCGGTGGGCGCGGTCTTCCCGACCCTGGTGGGCTACCTGGCGGACAGCTGGGGCGTGGGCGGTGCGCTGGTCTTCGGGGCGATCGGCTACGGCCTCGCGGCACTGGCGCTGCTCGGGCTGCCGGAGACGCGCGGGAAGGAGCTTGCGTGATGCGGTCGCACCGTACCGAGGACCGGCCGGTCGCCACGATCGACGAGCACGCGCACGCGTGGAGCCCGAAAGCCGCGCGGGCCCGCTTCCGCGAGGGCCTGGCCGGCCCCACGGCCGGGGTCGCGGCCGGCCACACCCAGGCGAACCTGATCGCGGTGCCCGCCGACTGGGCCTACGACATGATGCTGTTCTGCCAGCGCAATCCCAGGCCCTGCCCGGTGCTCGACGTCACGGACGCCGGTGCCACGACGACCGTCCTCGCCGCGGGCGCCGACCTGCGCACCGACCTGCCGCGCTACCGGGTGTGGCAGGACGGCGAGCTGGTCGAGGAGCCCACGGACGTACGCGCGTACTGGCGGGACGACCTCGTGTCGTTCCTGCTCGGGTGCAGCTTCACCTTCGAGTGGGCGCTGGCCCGGGCGGGTGTGCCGATCCGCCACGTCGAACAGGGCCGCAACGTGCCGATGTACGCGACCGGCCGCGAGTGCCGTGCCGCGGGCAGGCTGCGCGGGCCGATGGTGGTGTCCATGCGCCCCGTGCCGCCCGAGCACCTCCGTGCCGCGATCCGGGAGAGCAGCCTGCTGCCGGCCGTGCACGGCGGGCCCGTGCACTGCGGCGACCCCGCCGCCCTCGGCATCGAGGACCTGGCCCGGCCCGACTTCGGCGACCCGGTGACCCTCGCCGACGGCGACATCCCGGTGTTCTGGGCCTGCGGAGTGACCCCGCAGGCGGCGGTGACGGCCTCCAGGCCGCCGTTCGCCCTCACCCACGCGCCGGGCCAGATGTTCCTGACCGACGCCCGCGACGAGCAGTACCGGCTGGTCGGCATCGACTGAGCCGGGTGACCCCGACCGACGACACGCGAACCGGAGACACGAGAACACCATGACCGCGATCGATCTGAACGCCGACCTCGGCGAGGGCTTCGGCCGCTGGCGGCTGACCGACGACGAACAGCTGCTGTCCGTCGTCACCAGCGCCAACGTGGCCTGCGGGTTCCACGCCGGGGACGCGGCCACGATGCGCCGGGTGTGCGAACTGGCGGCCGAGCGCGGGGTGGTGATCGGCGCGCAGGTGTCCTACCGGGACCTCGCCGGGTTCGGGCGGCGGGCGATGGACGTGCCGCCCGCTGAACTGGCGGCCGAAGTGGCCTACCAGATCGGGGCCTTGGAGGTGTTCGCGCGGGCCGCCGGGGCGCGCGTGGCCTACGTCAAGCCGCACGGGGCGCTGTACAACCGGGTCGTGCACGACGAGGAACAGGCCCGCGCGGTGCTCGACGGCGTGCTCCTCGCCGGCGCCGGGCTGCCGGTGCTGGGCCTGCCCGGCTCGCGTCTGCTGGAGCTGGCCGCGAAGGCGGGGTTGCCGGCCGTCACGGAGGCGTTCGCGGACCGCGCCTACACCGACGAGGGCACGCTGGTCCCCCGCGGCCGGGACGGGGCGGTGGTGACCGACCCGGAGGCCGTGGTGGAGCGCTCGGTGGGCCTCGCGCGTGCCGGCTCGGTCACCGCGCACTCCGGCGTGCGTATCCAGGTGCGCGCCCGCTCGCTGTGTCTGCACGGCGACACGCCCGGCGCGGTGGAACTGGCCCGCCGGGTGCGCGAGCGGCTGGTGGCGGCGGGGGTGCGCGTGGAGGCCTTCGCATGAGGGCGCTTCCTGTCGGCGACGACGCGCTGCTCGTCGAGGTGTCCTCGGGCGAGGAGGCGCAGGCCCTGCACGCGCAGTTGCTGCGGCGCCGCGCGGAGGGCTCGCTGACCGTCCGCGAGATCGTGCCCGCGGCCCGGACGGTCCTGCTCGACGGCCTGGACGACCCGGTCCGCTGGGTGTCCGAACTGACCTCCTCCCGAGTGCCGCCGTCGCCTGCACGCGCACGTGAGCTGATCGAACTGCCCGTGCGCTACGACGGCCCGGACCTCGCGGAGGTCGCCGCGCACTGGAAGGTGGCCGACTCCGAGGTGGCCCGCATCCACGCCGGAATCGAATTCACGGTGGCCTTCTGCGGGTTCGCCCCCGGCTTCGGCTACCTCACCGGGCTGCCGGCCCGCTACGACGTCCCGCGCCGGGCCACCCCGCGCACCGCGGTCCCGGCCGGTGCCGTGGCTCTGGCGGGCCCCTACACGGGGGTGTACCCGCGTTCCTCGCCGGGCGGCTGGCAGCTGATCGGCACGACGGATGCGGTGCTGTGGGACCACGCGCGCGTACCGGCCGCTCTGCTGACACCGGGGGCACGCGTGCGGTTCGTACCGGTGGAGGGCGCATGAGCGGGCCACGCGCGCGTGCGCCTCGTGTCCGGGCAGCGTGGACGACCGCCCACGCGCGCGCGGACGCCGTACCCGGGGAGGACGCATGAGCGACCGCGCGCTCGTCGTCGTGCGTTCCGGGGCGCTGACCACCGTGCAGGACCGCGGGCGGCCGGGGTACGCGCATCTCGGCGTGCCCCGCTCCGGGGCGCTCGACCCGCCCGCGGCGGCGCTCGTCAACCGGCTCGTCGGCAACCCACCGGACGCGGCCGTCCTGGAGACGACCCTCAACGGCTGTGCGGTGCGCCCCCGTTCCACGGTGACCGTGGCGGTCGGCGGCGCGCCCTGCCCGGTCGCGGTGGGCGGCCGGCCGGCCGCGTGGGGCGCCCCCGTCGTCGTGCCGGCCGGTGAGCTGCTGGAGGTGGGGGCGGCCACGGCCGGCGTGCGCAGTTACGTGGCCGTCTCCGGCGGAATCGCCGTGGAGCCGGTTCTCGGCAGCCGTGCCACGGACCTGCTGTCCGGCCTCGGTCCGGCACCGCTCGCCGACGGCATGGTGCTGCCTCTCGGCACCTCGGCCGGGCCGCCCGCGCGCGTGGACGGCGTGCCGCAGCCGCGGCCTCCGGCCGGCCTCGTGCTCCGGGTGACCCCGGGGCCGCGCGCCGACTGGTTCACGGCCGGGGCGGTCCGTGATCTCACCACGCGCGCGTACCGGGTCTCCTCGGCGAGCAACCGCATCGGCCTGCGCACCGAGGGGCCCGCGCTGCAGCGGGCCCGGCCCGGTGAGCTGCCCAGCGAGGGCATGGTCCTGGGCGCGGTCCAGGTCCCCCCGGACGGGCGCCCGGTGGTCTTCCTGGCGGACCATCCGACCACCGGTGGCTACCCGGTGATCGCCGTGGTCCGCCCCACCGACCTCCCCGCGGCCGCGCAAGCGACACCCGGAACACCGGTCCGGTTCGTGGCCGTGCGCCGGCGCTGAGCGTCGACGCCGTCCGAGGCGCGCAGCGGGAGCGCCGCGAGGGCAGCCGAGGCCGCCGCAGACGCGCGCAGGTCGAGGCGTGCGCTGGTGCCGCGTGCGTGGTGGTGCAGTTCGTCCGCGGCGAGGCGCAGCAGCTGCGGCAGCAGGTCACCGCACCGCCGGGCCACCCAGCCGGTACCGGCGGTGGCGAGCCACCACAGGTTCGCCGTCCGGGTCGGTGCGGGGAACTCCGGTTCGGGCGAGGGCGGCCGGCCGGTCGCCTGTCCTGCCTCGGCGAGCAGGGCGTGGAAGCGGACGGCGAGCTGCCGGTGGCCGCGCTCGCCCGGGTGCAGCCGGTCGGCGCTCCACAGGGTGCGGTCGGAGATCCAGTCGCCGTCCGCCGCGTGCAGGTGGACGGCGCCGTACCGGTCGGACAGCGCGTGGACGACGGTGTTGACCGCCCGCTGCCGACGGGCCAGCGGGCGGGCCAGCGCCCCTGGGAGCCCCAGCATGGCGCCGGGGTCGGGCAGGCAGGCGGTGAGCAGGGTGGCGCCCTGGCCGGTGAGGCCGGCGTAGACCTGGTCGAGGTCGGCGGCCACGGCGTGGATGTCGAAGGTGTGGCGCAGCGTGTCGTTCACGCCGACGATCACGGACGCCAGGTGGGGACGCAGATCGAGGGCTGCCGGGGTCTGCCGCTCGCGGACGTCCCGGGTCTGCGCCCCGCTGACCGCGAGGTTGGTGAACTCCAGGGACGCGACGTCCGCCGCCTCCCCCGCTCGCGCGGCGAGGGCAGCCGCCAGCAGCGCGGCCCAGCCCCGCCGGCCGGCCCCTGCGGGGTCGCCCACGCCCTCGGTCAGCGAGTCCCCGAGGGCGACGAAGCGGACGGACCTCATGCCACGCCCTCCTGCATGGTGCGGTGCGCGTCCGTGCGGCGCAGGACCTGGGCGTCGTGGGCCGCCAGGAACGCCTCCACGGCCGTTCCCCAGCCGAAGCACTCCGCACGCGCGCGTGCGGCCTCCCGCCGCTCGGGCTCGCCGCGTTCCAGGAGCAGTTCCACGGCGTCCGCGAACGCCTGCCCGTGGCCGGCCGCGGTCGCCCCGGCGGACCCGACGACCTCGGGCAGCGCGGACGACGCGCTCGCCACCACGGGCGTGCCGCACGCCATGGCCTCCAGGGCGGCGAGCCCGAAGGTCTCGGCGGGCCCGGGGGCGAGGCAGACGTCGGCGGACGCCTGGAGCGCACCGAGGGCGGCCCGGTCGGAGACGTGCCCCAGGAAGGTCACCGGCAGCCCGCGCTCGCGCGCACGCTGCTCCAGCCGGGCCCGCAGCGGCCCGTCCCCGGCCACCACGAGCGCCGTCCGCCGGCCGCGCCGCAGCAGCGCCTCCAGCGCGTCCAGGGCGGTACCGGGGCGCTTCTCCACGGACAGCCGGGAGCACATCACGAGCAGCGCCTCGTCCACGCGCGCGTACTGTGCGCGCAGCTCCGGGTCGCGCAGGGCGGGGTGGCGTTCCATCAGGTCGACGCCCAGGGGGGCGCGTACGACGTTGCGCGCGCCGATGCGCACGAACTCTCGCTCGGCGAACCCCGTCGTGCACACCACTCTCGCGTACACGTGCGCGGTGCGGGTGTTGAGGGCGTCGGCGGCCCGGCGGGAGAGGTTCTCGGACAGGCCCCAGGTGCGCAGTACGCCGTCGGCGGTCTCGTGGGAGACCATCACGGCGGGCACGCGGGCGCGGCGGGCCCAGCGGCCGGTCCAGCGCAGGGTCGTGCGGTCGCAGACCTCCAGGCGGTCTGGGGCCAGCTCCTCCAGGAGGGCGGCCACGCGCCGCTTGTCGGTCAGGACGCGGTAGCCGCCGGTGCCGGGCAGCGGCGGGCCGGGCAGGGTGATGACCCGGCCCTGCTCGGTGTCGCGGTCGGTGTGCCGTTCGCCGGGCACGATCAGCACCGGTTCGTGGCCCGCCGCGCGATAGCCCCTGCCGAGTTCCCGCAGGGCGGTGCGCAGGCCGCCGGAGGCCGGGGCGACGAAGTTGGCGAGCCGGACGATGCGCAGGGGGTGGCCGGTCATGCCGCCACCGCCGTCTTCCGTGCCGCGAGCACGTCGTCGTAGTGGGCGAGGAGCTGGTCGCCCACGGCGGCCCAGGTGCGGCCCTCGACCATGGTGCGGGCGGCGGCGCCGTACGCGGCACGCCGTGCGGGATAGGCGGCCAGTGTGCGGACCGCCTCCTGGACGGCGAGGGCGTCGTGTGGCGGGACGAGCAGGCCGGTGCGGCCGTGGGCGACCAGGTCGAGCGGGCCGCCGGCGGCCGGCGCAACGACCGGGATGCCGCTGGCCATGGCCTCCTGGACGGTCTGGCAGAACGTCTCGAAGGGGCCGGTGTGCACGAAGAGGTCCAGCGAGGCGAAGATCCGGGCGAGGTCGTCACCGGTGCGGCGGCCGAGGAAGACCGCGCCGGGCAGGGCCTCGGTCAGGTGCGCCTGGCTGGGCCCGTCGCCGACGACCACGACCCGTACACCCGCCAGGCCGCAGACTCCGGCGAGGAGTTCCACGTGCTTCTCGGGGGCGAGCCGGCCGACGTAGCCGACGATCGGCTCGCCGTTCGGGGCGAGTTCGCGGCGCAGGGACTCGTCACGGCGCTCTGGCCGGAATCGTACGGTGTCCACGCCACGTGGCCACAGCCGCACCCGGGGCACGCCGTGGGCTTCCAGGTCCTCGAGGGCGGAGCTGGAGGGGGCCAGGGTGCGGTCGGCGGCGGCGTGCACGGAGCGGATCCGCCGCCAGGCGGCCGCCTCTCCCGCGCCCATGTAGGTGCGGGCGTAGCCGGCCAGGTCGGTCTGGTAGACCGCGACGGCGGGGGTGCCGAGGCGGGCGGCGGCGGCCATGCCGCGGACGCCGAGGACGAAGGGACTGGCCAGGTGGACGAGGTCGGCGCGGTGCTCGGTGAGCGCCGCGGCGAGGCGTCGGCTGGGGAGGGCGACGCGGACCTGGGGATAGCCGGGGAGGGGGAGGGAGGGGACACGGACGACCGGGCACGGGGCGTCCGTGTCCGGGGCGCTGCCGGGTGCTGCGGCCGGCGCGACGACGAGCGGGAGGTGACCGCGATCTACGAGGTGCCGGGCGGTCTGGAGCGCGCAGTGGGCCACGCCGTTCACATCGGGGGGAAAGGATTCGGTCACGATGACGACACGCATACGGGTGTTGTCGCCGTACTGGACGTGGCCGCGTCAACTTCGATCTTTCCGCGCGGGGAACGTCCCATGAGCGTTGGACTGCACACCCGAGCAGGTCAGACGGCCGTCATGGCCGCCTGACCCGCGGGTCACCCGGTGTTCACACAGCGGGCGGTCGTCCGCCCGCCGTGTGTGCGGAAAAGGGGGTCAGCCGACGGCGGTGTCCGGGCCGAAGCGGCTGCGTACCGCCGTCTGCACCTCGTCCTCCTCGGCCGGGTCGGCGGCCAGGCGGCGGAGGCGTTCCACGACCCGGGTGTCACCGGTCTCGGCGTGCCGGGCGGCGACCTCGCGGGTGCTCTCCTCGCAGTCCCACAGGCACTCGACGGCGAAGCCGGTGGCGAAGGAGGGGTCGGTCGCGGCCAGGGCCCGGGCTGCGCGGCCGCGCAGGTGGGAGGAGGCCGTCTCGCGGTAGACGTGGCGCAGCACGGGGGCCGCGCAGACGATGCCGAGCCGTCCGGCGCCGTCGACGAGGGTCCACAGGGTGGGTGCGTCGGGGCCTTCGCCGCGTACGGCCTCACGGAGGGCGCCGAGGACGAGGTCGCTGTCCTGGGTGCCGCCGCGGCAGGCGAGCATGCGTCCGGCGGCGGCGCCGAGCACGTCGGGGCGCTGGGCCCAGCCGCGCGCGCGGTCGACGGCGGCGACACTGCGCATCCGTTCGAAGGCGTCGACGGCCGCCTCCACGACGGGTGCCGTGCCATCGGTGACGGCGGCCTCGATCAGGCCGAGGGCGTCGGGGTCGTTGTTGTCGGCGAGGTAGCGCAGGGCGGTGCAGCGGGCTCCGTCCATGCCGTTCCTGGCCGCCTGGAGGATCTCGGGCCGGTCCTCGGGGCCGGCCACGGCGACCAGGCAGCGGGCGGCGGGGACGTGGAGGGCGGCACCGCGCTCCATGCCCTGCTGGGCCCACTCGAACACGGCGCGCACGCTCCAGCCGGGGCGCGGACCGGAGGGCCGCATCTGCCGCTGCCAGCGGTCGAAACAGCCGGTCTCCTGGGCGGCACGCACACGCGTGGCGATCGATTCCCGCGGATCCTCGGCCCACAGCCGCCAGGGCCGCGGTTCGAAGGCGTCGCGTACGGCGGCGGCCAGCTCGGCCTCGCCCTCGGGATCGGCGGGGAAACGGGCCAGGACGGGAGCGGCGAGGGCGCGCAGGCCCGCGTCGTCGTCCCGCAGGGCCAGCTCGTCCAGGGCCCAGGCCCAGTTGGAGCCGTGGGCGGCGTACCTGCGCAGCAGTTCGAGCGCGTCGCGCCTGCCGTAGGAGGCGAGGTGCCCGAGGACGGCCAGGGCGAGGCCGGTACGGGACTCGTCGGTGTCGAGGACGTCCTCGGGGTCGAAGAGGTGCGCCTCGACGGCGTCCAGCTCGCCGTTCAGGTCGAGGTAGAGCCGGGCGTAGTAGAGGGAGCGGTTCTCCACCTGCCAGTCGTGGCGGGGGTCGCGCAGCACACAGTGGTTCAGGGCCGCGAGCGCTTCGGCGCGCGGGGCGGTGAGCGCGTGCAGCGTGCCGTCGCCACGGCCTCGCTGGAGCAGCCCGAGCAGCGTACCGCTGGGCGCTATGACCGGATCGAACATGGGAAACAGCCTCACATCAAGCGTCGACGCAACCGGGGAACACGCACTACCTGGCCGCGTGACACAACGTCGGAGCGCCCGCCGTCTCTTGCTTGCTGTAGACCATCTCTCTCTGCCTCTCGTCGGTGGCCCATGCGGACCGCATCACGGTCCGCGCGGTGCGGCAACACCTGCCCAGCCATCGCGTCCGTGAATCACGACGTCATGATGACCCGCGGTGTGTGCTGCCGCGACCGTATTTCCGGCGGCCCTTTACCGCCTCCCCCGTTTTCTGTGTCGTACCTGATCAGGACGTTCGGGTCAGCTGACGCCGAACAGTTCCAGGAGTTCCGTCCTGCCGAACATCCGGGCCGTGTCGACGGCCGACGGCGTCCCTGCGGAAGGGTCGGCTCCGCCCTCCAGGAGGGCCTTGATCACTTCGGTCTCGCCCTTGAAGACGGCACCCGCCAGCGGGGTCTGACCACGGTCGTTGATCCGGTTCGCCTCCGCACCACGGCCTAGCAGCGCGCGCACCGCGTCGGCGTGACCGTGGTAGGCGGCGAGCATCACCAGGGAGTCGCCCCGGTCGTTGGTGAGGTTGGCCGGAACACCCGCGTCGACGTACGCCACGAGCGCCTCGGTCTCGCCCCGGCGGGCCAGATCGAAGATCTTGGTCGCCAGCTCCACGACCTCGGGGTCGGGGGCTTCACTCATCGGCCGAACCGCCTCTCCTTCGAACTTCGGTGATGTCACGGAGCGTACGGCAGTGAGCGGAACGCGGCCGTACGAGTGAATCGCCAGCGTACTGGCTCGCGCGGTACATGACCCGATGTGCCCGAGGTAAAGATCACCCGCAGGCCCCGCCGAAGGTAACAGACCTGGTCAACCGGGCCGGAACGGCTCCGCCGAGTGGGCGAAATCCACCACTTTTCACCCAGTTGCACCTTTAATCGTATGGATACATCCTGTGATCCTGGAAGAACTCATGGTGACTGTCCCCTCTCGACACCAGGAGACCCGAAATGATCCTCTCCCTGTCAGGCGTCCTGCTGCTCGGCATCATCGTCTTCCTCTTCTTCCGGAAGGACGGGCTCAAGGGCTCGCACGCGTGCACGTCGGCGCTGTTCGGGTTCTACCTCGCCAGCACGGGCATCGCCCCCAGCATCAAGGCCGGCGGCGAGAGCCTCGCGAGCCTCCTCGGCGGCATCAAGTTCTGATCCCGTCGGTCCCGTCCGTACGCACCCACAGGAGACAGCAGTGGCCCGGCGCCCTCTCCCCCGCATTCTGAGCAAGGACAGCGCCCAGATCGCCCGGACGCAGATCGCCCGGAGCCGGGAGCTGGCCCGGACGGCGGCCGACAGCGCCACCGACGTCCTCCACCCGCTGATCACCGTCTCGCGCGGGCTGCGCCGGCTGGCCTCGGCCGGGCGGCGCAAGTGGGCGGACACGCCCAAGGACAAACGCGGGCCGCTGCTGTTCCTGGTGGCCTCCGTGATCCTGGTCGTGGCGCTGGTGCCGTACGGGCCGCTGCTCGCCGTCGTCACCCTGATGGCGGCGGCGGCCTGGCAGGGCCGGGACCGCACCCCGGCGGCGCCCGAAGGGCCCGACGAAGCCCAGGCGGAACGGCTCCAGGCGCTGTACGAGGCCCTGGTGCCGTACTTCTCCGGCCCCGAGGACCCGGCGCCGCTGTACGCGCACGGCGGGGAGTGGCAGAAGGCCTTCACCGCGCACGAGTTCGACGACGGCGGACGCGTCTGCCATCTCGTGATCCGCTACCCCGCCTACTTCGCGGACGGCGAGCCCGCGGCCCGCGCCCGGATCGAGCAGCTGCTCACCGCCAAGGCCGGCCGGGGGCGCGAGTACCACTTCGCGTGGGACGAGGAGGGCAACCAGCTCACCGTCACCGTCCTCGCCCCGCTGCCCACCGACATCGCCGCCCAGCACTTCGTCACCGCGCCCGGCGAGACCGTCCTCGGCTTCACCGACCCGAGCGAGGTCCAGCGCACGCTTCCCCTCTCCTACGGAGAGGAACAGGTCGACATCCCGCCGGTGGTCTGGCGCACCGGCGTCCGCTCCACCGAGCCGCACCTGCTGGCCATGGGTCACCCCGGCAGCGGTACCTCGACACTGCTGCGGTCCGTCGCCCTGCAGGCCCTGCGGTGCGGCGACGTACTGATCGTCGACGGCGGCGGCACGGGTGAGTACGCGTGCCTGACCGGCCGGGACGGTGTGCTGGCCGTGGAGTGCGCCCTCCCCGGGGCACTGGCCAGCCTGGAGTGGGCCGCGCAGGAGACCGAGCGGCGGCTCATCGCGATCAATCTGGCCCGGCAGGCCGGCGACCCGCCGCCGGCGGACACCCGGCGTCCGCTGTGGATCCTGCTGGACCGCCCGAGCGTCTTCGCCCACCTCGCGGCGACCGACGGCCGCAAGGATCCGCAGGCGCTGCTCCAGGTGCCGTTGCGGCACGGCCGCGCCGCGAACGTGACCGTGGTCGTGGCCGAGCAGTTCGACAGCGCGGAGGCGCTCAGCGACGCGGTACGGCAGCACACACGCGCGCGTGTCGTGCTCGGGCCCGCGGCACCGCGGCAGGTGGAGGAGGTGCTAGGGGTGCCGCCGCACACGACGCCGATGGGGCATGTGACGCCGGGGCGGGGGTATGCCCGGCTGGGGTCCGGTCCGGTGCACCGGCTTCAGGTGCCGCGGACGCCTGATCCGTACGACGACGCGACGAGCGACGTGGACCGGCAGGCGGTGCTGGAGTTGCTGCCGCCGCGAACCACTCCGGCGGACGCGGAGCCGGCGGTCACGGCGGAGCCCACGGATCTGACGAAGCCGGCGACCGACTCGGCACCGGTGCCCGTGGAAGCCATGGCCGCCGAGACCTCCTAGGCCCCCTGCACCACCCCGGCCGCACGACCACCCACAGCCGGACGCCGCCCCGAAGGGGCGCGGGGACTGCGCGGCCAGCCCCCACCGGCCCGCGGCCGAAGACGCGGCCGGCTACGCCACGAACGTGCGCGGAGGCTCCGTGCCGCCCGTCATCCCCGTCTCCACCAGGCGAGCCGCGGCGGCGAGCCGTACCGCCGCCTCCTCCGCCACCGCTCCCCCGACGGTGAACGGAAGCCGGACGTAGCCCTCGAAGGCGCCGTCGACGCCGAAGCGGGGGCCGGAGGGGACGCGGACACCGACCCGCTCGCCCGCTTCCGCGAGGCGGGAGCCGGAGAGGCCGCCGGCGCGGACCCAGAGGGTCAGGCCGCCCTGCGGGATCTCGAACTCCCAGTCGGGCAGTTCGCGGTGGATCGCGGCCACGAGGGCGTCACGGTTCTCCCGGGCCTGGGCGCGGCGCAGCTCGACCGCCTGCTCCCAGCCCCCGGTACTGAAGAGCCAGTTCACGGCCAGCTGTTCCAGCACCGGCGTGCCCAGGTCGGCGTACGCGCGCGCGGCGACCAGACTGCGGATGACGTCCGGCGCCGCACGCACCCAGCCGATCCGCATGCCCGCCCAGAACGCCTTGCTGGCCGAGCCGACCGTGATCACCGTGGAGCCGGCCGGATCGAAGCCGCACACCGGGCGGGGCATGCCGCCTTCGCTGACGTCCTCGTCGAGCCACAGTTCGGTCATCGTCTCGTCGGCGACGAGGACCGTGCCCGCCGAGCGGGCCGCGTCCACCAGCCGGCGCCGCTGGTCCTCGTCGGCGAGGGCGCCGGTGGGGTTGTGGAAGTCGGCGACGACATAGGCGATGCGGGGCGCGGCCTCGCGCAGGACCTGGCGCCAGCGGTCCATGTCCCAGCCGGACAGGCCCTCGGCCATCGCGACGGGCACGAGTCGCGCACCGGCCTCCCGCATCAGCTGGAGGATGTTGGCGTAGGACGGCGACTCCACGGCGATGCGCTCGCCGCGGCCCGCGAAGAGATGACAGATCGCGTCTATGGCGCCCATGGCGCCGGTCGTCACCATGATCTGCTCCGGCATGGTGGGGATCCCGCGGGCCGTGTAGCGCTCGGCGATCATCGAGCGCAGGGCGGGCAGCCCGGCCGGATAGTCGCCGTGCGTGTGGGCGTACGGAGGCAGCTCCTCCAGGGCGCCCTGTACGGCGCGGGTGAGCCACGGCTCGGGCGCCGGGAGCGAGGCGCAGCCCAGGTCGATCACCGAGCCCAGGGCCTCCGGGGGCAGGGGTTCCAGGCCACGGGCCGGGATCGGGTTGCCCGCCGGTACGGCGGTCCAGCTGCCCGCTCCGCGCCGGGACTCCAGGAAGCCCTCGCTGCGCAGGGCCTCGTAGGCGGCCGCGACCGTGGTGCGGCTCACGGAGAGGGCCAGGGCGAGTTCCCGCTCGGCGGGCAGACGGGCGGCCACCGGGACGCGGCCCTCCAGCACCAGCAGCCGGATGCCGTCGGCGAGCGCGCGGTAGGCGGGCGGGCGGCGGGTACCGGGGCCGGCGGGCCGCTCCTGCTGGGAGGTGAGGAGCCGGGCGAGCTGCGCGGCTCCCACCGCCGAGGTCCACTGCGCCATGACGATCAGTCCACCTTCCCCGAATTGGCCATGGAAGCCGATTCATCCCAAGCCACAGAGTGTCATGCGTCAGGCCAGTGCCACCACCCAGGGGGGAATGTCGTGTCCACTCGGGACCGTCTCGGACGACGGTTGATCCAGCTGTACGCCGGACTCGCGCTGTACGGCGCGAGTTCCGCGCTGCTCGTGGAGGCGGGCCTCGGCCTCGAGCCGTGGAACGTGCTGCACCAGGGGCTCGCGGAACTCACCGGGCTGACCATCGGCACGGTGTCGATCGTCGTGGGCGCGGCGGTGCTGCTCCTGTGGATCCCGCTGCGCCAGCGCCCCGGGCTCGGGACGGTCTCCAACGTCTTCGTCGTCGGCCTCGCCATGGACGGCACGCTCGCGCTCGTGCCGGAGGCCCACTCCTTCGCCGTACGGATCCCGCTCCTGCTCGCCGGGATCGTGCTGAACGGCGTGGCGACCGGCCTGTACATCGCCGCGCGCTTCGGGCCGGGCCCGCGCGACGGGCTGATGACGGGCCTGCACCGGCGCACCGGCCGCTCGATCCGGCTGATGCGGACGGTGGTCGAGGTGGCGGTGGTGGTCACCGGGTTCGTGCTCGGCGGCACCATCGGGGTGGGCACCGTGCTGTACGCCGTGTCCATCGGTCCGCTGGCCCAGCTGTTCCTGCGGATGTTCGCCGTCCCCGCGGCATCGGGTGGCGGCACGGTCGTTGCCGCCGCGACACCGGAGCGAGCGATACTGCGTTCGTGACCCTCATGACGCCGTCCACGCGCCACCCGTACCTCGACCACCCGGGCCCCCTCGCCTTCGCTCACCGGGGCGGGGCCGCCGAGGGGCTGGAGAACACCGTGGCGCAGTTCCGGCGCGCGGTCGGGCTGGGCTACCGGTACATCGAGACCGATGTGCACGCGACGGCGGACGGCAGGCTCGTCGCCTTCCACGACGCGACCCTGGACCGGGTGACCGACGGCGCGGGCCGGATCGCCGACCTGCCGTGGGAGGACGTACGGCACGCGCGCGTGGGCGGCCGCGAACCGGTGCCGCTGTTCGAGGAGTTGCTGGAGACCTTCCCCGACGTCCGCTGGAACGTCGACGTCAAGGCGGAGCCCGCCCTGCGCCCCCTGCTCGAGCTGATCGAGCGCACGAACGCCTGGGACCGGGTCTGCGTGGGCTCCTTCTCCGAGGCACGCGTCCTGCGGGCCCAGCGCCTGGCGGGGCCTCGACTGGCCACCTCCTTCGGCACCCGCGGGGTGCTCGGCCTGCGGCTGCGCTCCTGGGGGCTGCCGGCCGCGGTGCGCCGGTCGGCCGTCGCGGCGCAGGTGCCCGAGGCCCAGTCGGGCGTCCCGGTGGTCGACCACCGCTTCGTCCGCGCCGCCCACGCGCGCGGGCTGCAGGTGCACGTGTGGACGATCAACGAGCCGGAGCGGATGCACCGGCTCCTCGACCTGGGAGTCGATGGCATCATGACCGATCACATCGACACGTTGCGCAAGGTCATGGAGGACCGCGGCGTCTGGGTCTGACCGCCCGGGCCCCGGGACCGCGCCTTCGCACGGCACTTCGGCGGGGAAGCGAGGGCACGGGTGGGCACCGACACCGTGCGCACACGGGCGGCGGACGAGAGCGCCGGCCTCGGTCGCGGAGAACGCCGCGGACGCCGACGGCTATGTGCATCCGCTGGGCGTCCCGGTCCGGGCGGGCTCCCTCTTCGCCTACTCGGTGTCCCTGTCGGTGATCCTCGCCGTCGTCGTGATGCCCCTCGTGGGCGGCGCGGCGGACCGTACGGGCCGCAGGAAGCCGCTGCTCGCGGCGGCGGCGTACACCGGGGCGGCCGCGACCACCGGCATGTTCTTCCTCGACGGCGACCGGTATCTGCTCGGTGGGGCGCTGCTCGTCGTGGCGAACGCGGCGCAGTCCGTCGCGATGATGCTCTACAACTCCTACCTGCCGCAGATCGCCCCGCCCGAGCAGCGCGACGCGGTCTCCTCCCGGGGCTGGGCGTTCGGCTACGCGGCGGGGGCTCTGGTTCTCGTGGCCGATCTGGTCCTGTACTCGGCGCACGGCTCCTTCGGCCTGTCCGAGACGGCCGCGGTCCGCGTCTGCCTGGCCTCGGCGGGTCTGTGGTGGGGCGCCTTCACCCTCGTACCGCTGCGCAGGCTCCGCGACCGGCACGCGCGCGTGGAGCGCGCGACCGCGCCCGGTCTGCGGCAGCTCGCCGCGACGGTCCGGGACATGCGCCGGCATCCCCTGACGCTGGCGTTCCTGCTGGCGTACCTCGTCTACAACGACGGCATCCAGACGGTGATCTCGCAGGCCTCGGTCTACGGCTCCGAGGAGCTGGGGCTCGGGCAGTCGACGCTCATCGGTGCCGTGCTGCTGGTGCAGGTGCTCGCCGTGGCCGGGGCGCTGGCGATGGGGCGGCTGGCCCGGACGTACGGGGCGCAGCGGACGATCCTGGGCTCCCTGGTGGCCTGGACGGTGACTCTGGCGGCCGGGTACTTCCTGCCCGCGCGGGCCCCGGTGTGGTTCTTCCTGCTGGCCTGCGGGATCGGGCTGGTCCTCGGCGGCAGCCAGGCGCTGTCCAGGTCGCTGTACTCCCACCTGGTGCCGCCGGGCAAGGAGGCCGAGTACTTCTCGGCCTACGAGATGAGCGATCGCGGGATGAGCTGGCTCGGCCCGCTGCTGTTCGGCGTGACCTACCAGCTGACCGGGAGCTATCGCGCCGCGATCATCTCGCTGGTGGCCTTCTTCGTCATCGGCTTCGCGCTGCTCGCCCGGGTCCCGGTGCGGCGTGCGATCGGCGCGGCGGGCAACCCGGTTCCGGAAAAGATCTAGCACCGATTTAGCGTTCAACACGAAAGGGCGGTAGTGTACGCGTTTGGCCTGCCAGGCGTACCGTTACTGCGCGTCAAAGATGCCGAAACGCTGGGTGACATCTGCTAGCAGATGTGACAAACCGGGCGCCTGTGGGTAGAACAAGGGGCGGCTACGACGGCGACGCATGACCCGGAACGGGAATCTTTACCGCCGACCGGACGTTGACCGGATGACGACGACAGCGACACCTGTCCTGTGGGCGACAAGCCCGGGAGGCACGATTCATGAGTGAGCGAGCTCTTCGCGGTACACGCCTCGTGGTGACCAGCTACGAGACGGACCGCGGTATCGACCTGGCCCCGCGCCAGGCCGTGGAGTACGCATGCGAGAAGGGGCACCGGTTCGAGATGCCCTTCTCGGTCGAGGCGGAGATCCCGCCGGAGTGGGAGTGCAAGGTCTGCGGGGCCCAGGCACTCCTGGTTGACGGCGACGGCCCTGAAGAGAAGAAGGCCAAGCCCGCGCGTACCCATTGGGACATGCTGATGGAGCGGCGCACCCGTGAGGAACTCGAAGAGGTCCTCGAGGAGCGCCTGGCGGTTCTGCGCTCGGGGGCGATGAACATCGCGGTTCACCCTCGGGACAGCCGTAAGTCCGCATAACTCCGCATACGAGTAGACCGCGGGCGCCGTACGTGATGCACGTACGGCGCCCGCGGTCTTCGTATGGGGACCGGACGCGGTCAGCGCGTCAGCGGCGGCCGCTGCTCCCCCGCCTCGGGGCGCTCCTCCCGGATGACGACCTGCCCCTGCACCACCTTGCCGTCGGGGCGGTGGATGCGGGCCTGCTGGAAGGCGTCGCCCAGGCTGCCCGGGGCGGCGGTGCGGAGCCTCTTGTCCAGGGCGTTCTCGGTGTACCGGCTCACGGCCTTCTGGACCGGCGGAAGCAGCAGGAGCAGGCCGGCCGCGTCGGAGACCAGGCCGGGGATCATCAGCAGCAGGCCGCCGAGCATCATCAGGCCGTTGCCGCCTCCGCGCTCGGGCGAACCGCCCCGCTGCAGCGCCTCGTTGAGACTCTGGAAGGCGCGGCGGCCCGCCCGCTTGATGACCACCGAGCCGGCCACCAGGCCGGCGACGAGGAGCAGGAACACGGTGAGGCCGCCCGCCGCGCCCGCGACCAGGGTCAGCAGCCAGATCTCCAGCACCAGCCACGCGGCGAAGCCCAGGGGCAGATACCTGCGCAGCCGGGAGCGCCGGGGCCGGGCGGTGTACGGAGAGGTCGGAGCGCCAGTCGTCATGACCCCAGTGTGCCTGGGAGCGGCTCAGCGCGGGATAAGGGGTCGATCAGCCCGAGCTGTGCGGCGCGCGCCGGCCCTGCCGCCCTGCCTGCTGCCCCTTGCCGGTGATCTTGCCCACGCGGTCGCCCACGCCCCAGGAGGTGACCCGCCACAGCGCCTCGACGAGGATGTCCTTGCTCATCTTGGAGTCGCCGTGTTCGCGCTCGACGAAGGTGATGGGCACCTCGACCACGTGATAGCCGGCCTTGACCGCGCGGCGGGCCAGGTCGACCTGGAAGCAGTAGCCCTGCGAGGCGACCTCGTCCAGCCCCAGCCCCTCCAGGGTCTCGCGGCGGAAGGCGCGGTAGCCGCCGGTGATGTCACGCAGCGGCAGGTCCAGGGCGAGGCGGGAGTAGAGGCTGCCGCCGCGGGAGATGAACTCGCGGGACTTGGGCCAGTTCACCACCCGGCCGCCGGGCACCCAGCGGGAGCCGAGCACCAGGTCGGCGCCCTTGAGGGCGGTGAGCAGACGCGGCAGTTCCTCGGGCTGGTGGGAGCCGTCGGCGTCCATCTCGATCAGCACGCCGTAGCCGTGCTCCATGCCCCAGCGGAAGCCCGCGAGGTAGGCGGCGCCGAGGCCTTCCTTGCCCTTGCGGTGCAGCACCTGGACGTGCTCGTCGTCGGCGGCCAGTTCGTCGGCGAGCTTGCCGGTGCCGTCCGGGCTGTTGTCGTCCGCGATGAGGACGTGCACCTCCGGGACGGCCTCGCGCACCCGGCCGACGATGATCTTGATGTTCTCGGCCTCGTTGTAGGTCGGGATGATCACCAAGGCCGTGCCGAGCGGACCGAACTGCCTCCCCTGGGCCTTGGCCGCGAGGGTCCCGTCGCCGTCGTTCACTGCTGCCCCTTCATGTTGTACGCAGGGATCCACCATAGTGGCCGCGGCCTGGGATGACGTGCCGACTCCTTCGTAAGGTGGTGTCGATTCCCCGGGAACGGGGTAAGAACACCGGTTTCGGCACCTGTGTTCCGCGACGGATGGGGGCCCCGGCGCCCTTCGGGCCGACCTGGGACCCGCTGGCTGCGGATCGACCGAAAGCCGTTGTCTACTGAGCACCCGGGCCCCACCCGGGTCACACCTTGCCGACCGGCCGGAACGATCCCTCGTCGGCGCGGGCGCTGAGCCTGGCTCCCAGCGACGGTGCTCCGGTGCGGCACACCGTCCCTGACCCAGCGGCGCTGCGACGAGTTGCGCGAACCCTCCCCGGTCGGGCGTCCGGTGGTGGACTCGGCCGAACCTACCGGCCCCCGGCCGCCGACTGTCAACAGTCTCCTGACCTGCATGGACACGGCCTCCCCGGCGGCGCCCCGAGAGGATGCGCAGGTGGGGCGACGGAGCGGCCGCGGATGATCACCGCCACGCCACCCCGGGAGATCACTCGCCCGGCCGTACGAACACCGTCCGTCCGCCCACGACGGTGCGCAGGCAGACCGGCAGGTCCCGGCCCGGGGTGAGATCGGGCAGGCCGGGGGTGCCGGAGCGCGGGTCGGTCGACCAGCGCGCCACCCGGTCGTCGGGGGCCTGGACGATCAGCTCGTCGGTGCGCCAGACCGCGTAGTCGGCGGGGGCGCCGGGGACGAGGACGCCCGCGTCGTCCCGCCCGACGGCCCGCCAGCCGCCCCGCGTGTGCGCGGTGAACGCGGCGCGTACGGAGATCCGGTGCTCGGGCGTGTGATGAAAGGCGGCGGCCCGGACCGTGCCCCAGGGATCGAGCGGGGTGACCGGGCTGTCGGAGCCGAAGGCGAGGGCCACACCGGCCCGCAGCAGAGCCGCGAACGGGTTGAGAGTGCGCGCCCGCTCGGCACCCAGGCGCTGGGCGTACATGCCGTCCGCGCCGCCCCACAGCGCGTCGAAGGCGGGCTGCACGGAGGCGATCAGACCCAGCTCGGCGAAGCCGGCGACGGTCTTCGGGGTGAGCATCTCGGCGTGCTCGACGCGGTGCCGGGCGGCCCGGACCCGGGCGAGGCCGACCTTCTCGGCGGCGGCGCGCACCCCTTCGACGACGGCGGTCACGGCGGCGTCGCCGATGGCGTGGAAACCGGCCTGCAGGCCCGCCTCGGTGCAGGCGACGACATGGGCGGCGACGGCCGCGGCGTCCAGGTAGGCGGTGCCGGTGTGGCCCGCGTCGGCGTACGGCTCGTGCAGGCAGGCGGTGTGCGAGCCGAGGGCGCCGTCGGCGAAGAGGTCGCCCGCGGCGCCCACGGCACCGAGTTCGCGCGCCTTGGCCACGCCTTCGTCGCCCTGTTCGGCCCAGTAGCCGACCACGCGGGGACCGGGGGCCTGGGCGGCGAGCTTCAGCAGGCCGGTGAAGTCGGCCTCGGAGGAGATCTGCGGGCCGCCGCACTCGTGCACCGAGCCGATGCCGAGCGAGGCCGCGTGCGCGAGGGCGGCGCGCTGGGCCTCGGCGCGCTGGGCGGGGGTGACGGCGGCGAGGGCGGCCTCGCGCACGGTGTGGTGGGCGTCCCGGGTGAGCGGGGCGTCCTCGCGCGGCACGTCCCCGGGGATCAGGTCCAGCAGGGCGGTGGTGACCACGGCCGAGTGCACGTCGATCCGGGAGAGGTACAGCGGACGGCCGCCGGTGGCCTCGTCCAGTTCGGCCCGCATGGGCGGACGGCCGCCGGGCCAGCGGGCGGCGTCCCAGCCGTGGCCCAGCAGGACCCGGTCGTCGGGCCGGGCGGCGGCGAACGCGCGGACCAGGGCGAGGGCCGCCTCCAGGGAGGGGGCGCCGGACAGGTCGAGGCCGGTCAGGGCGAGGCCCGTGGCGGTGGTGTGCACATGGGCGTCGGTGAAGGCCGGCGTGACCAGGGCGCCGTCGAGGTCGACCACCTCGTCCACGCCGTCGGCGAAGGCGTCGGCGGCACCCTCGGAACCCACCCAGGCGACCTGACCGCGCTCCACCACCATCGCGGTGGCGAAGGGATCGGCGGGGCTGTGCACCTCCCCGCGGCGCAGGAGGACGGTCTTGGGCTCGGCGGACTGCTCACTCATGACGGACAGTCTCTCGCGTGCGCGGGATCCGCCGGGCACCGGGGCGGCGCGTGCCTCGCCGTGGGACGGCCGGGCTCAGATCTTCGGCGGACGTGCCTCGTACGGCGTCGAGAGGACCACCGTCGTCCGCGTGGAGACCCCGGCCAGGGAGCGCAGGCGGGCCAGCAGCTCCTCCAGCTCGTGCGGGGTGGCCACGCGCACCTTGAGGATGTAGTTCTCGTCGCCCGCGACGCTGTGGCAGGCCTCGATCTCGGGGACGCCGGCGAGCCGGTCCGCGATGTCGTCGGGTGCGCTCGGGTCGAACGGTTTCACCGAGATGAACGCGGTGAGCGGCAGGCCCACGGCCTCGGAGTCGACCACCGCGGCGTAGCCGCGGATGACACCCCGCTGTTCGAGCCGGCGCACCCGCTGGTGCACGGCCGACGTGGACAGGCCCGTGGCCTTGCCCAGGTCTGTGTAGCTCATCCGCCCGTCCTTGACGAGCAGCTGCACGATCTGACGGTCCAGCTCCTCCATGGCGCCAAAACCTACAGGGCGCTTGATCTCCTCGGATAGCCGAGAGCGCAGGTCATAGCCGGTTCGATACAAAAAGCACCGAAGCGGTCTCCCTCTGGGCACCTGCGCACGGCATGTGACGAAGACCACACATCTCGAACAGGCTCCGTGATGTTCTCGTGATTACCGCCGAGACCGGACGGGAAGTGCTTGCTGTGGTCGAGGCCGCAGTGCCTTCACGGCCCAGCCTTAGGGGGAGAATCCCATGCAGAGTGTTAAGCGCCCTGGTCGATCCGCGTCCAAGCGGCAGCAGCCGGTCGTCGAGCCCGAGCCGGAGGGCGTCGAACCCGACGCCTTCGACGACGAACTGGACGCCTACGACACCTTCGAGATGTACCGGGTGATCTGCCCGGACTGCGCGCAGCCGATCGCGCTGCTGGCGGACGAGGAGGTCCTGCCGGAGCACGCGCTGTGCGCCTCGCCGTGGAACCCGTTCGGGCTGACGGTCTGTGCGGGCACGGGCCGTGCGGCGGCCGACGCCCGTCCCGCCGACGAGTCCGTCACGCCGCAGGAGCAGGACACCGCCCTGCTGCTCACGCTCCCCCAGGGCCTGGACTGGCGGACGCAGCCCTTCTCGCACGTCGGTGGCCCGGGCTCGCGCCCGATGCGCGTACCGGAGATGCGCGGCCAGGCCGCCTGAGCCTTCCCGCGGCAGGCCCGGCTCACTCCCAGTAGCTGCCCTGCACCATGGCGCGCAGGCTGCCGTGGTGCAGGATCAGGGTGTCCGGATCCGCCGGGACGGCGACCTCCCCGAAGTGCACCTGCCGGTAGGCGACGCGCAGCATGACGATCGCGTGCCGCAGCGCGGCGTAGAGGGTGTGGAAGTCCATGTCCCGTGGGGTGTGGCCGGTCAGCCGGGCGTAGCGGGCCTCGACGCGGTCGCGGCGCAGCAGGCCGGGCAGGCCCCGCTGTCCCGAGCCGACCGTGAGGTCGTGGAAGAAACGGTGCAGATAGATCGTCCAGCCGAGGTCGACCTCGCGCGGGGCGAGCGCCGCCATTTCCCAGTCCAGGACGGCGACGGGCTCGAAGCCGTCGTAGACGACGTTCCCGAGACGCGCGTCCCCCCAGTTCAGGACGGGCTCGCCCGGGTCGCGGGGCCACAGGTGTTCCAGCCGGTCGAACGCGGCCTCGATGAGGGGCGAGCGGGCCAGCCCCTCGACCACCCAGGCGTAGTAGGCCCGTTGGGCCGTCACATGCCGGCGCAGGGCGTCCCCCTCGCCGGGCAGGGCGAGGAACCCGGCTTCGGCGGCGGGCACTTGGTCGTGCAGACGCGCCAGCAGCCCGACGGTCGCGGCCTCCAGGTGCTCGCGTTCGGTGTCGCTCGCCGTGTGCAGCCAACTGCCCTCGTACGTGTACGGCAGCACGTCGGGGGGCACGCGTCCGGCGATCCGTTCCATGACGAAGAACGGTGCCCCGAGCGGGCCCGGGTCCTCCTCCAGCCACAGCACCCGGGGTACGGGCACGTCCGTGCGCTCGGCCACCAGCCGCAGGGTGCGGTACTGGCGGACCATGTCGTACTCCGGGAAGACGGTGTAGGCCGCCGGGTCCGCCGCGAGGCGCACCACGCAGGCACGGACGGGTGGTCGGGGATGCTCGATGTCGAACAGCAGGGTCTCGCTGGACATGCCGTTGGAGGAGGGGACGGTGACGCCGGTCGCCTTGGCGCCGGGCAGACGGGTGCCGAGCCAGGCGGTGAGGCGCCGGGACAGCTCCTCGGGGTCGCGGGTGGTGGTGCGGGGACGTGGTGCCGTGGCCATCTCGTCCTCCTTCTGGGCGCGGCTCGGTCCGGGGGGTGCTCCGGGCCTGAAGGCGTTCCTCAGGGCGCGACCGAGCCGAAGCCGGTGAAGCCGCTCGGATCGTGCCGGCCGAACGTGCCGTGCTCGAAGATCCCGTGGCCCGTCCGCCCGTCCATCCGGAAGCGGGCGGAGTGGTCGGTGACGCCGTACGCGGCGAGGGGGTGCGGCGCCGTCATGTCGTAGCTGCGGCGGTCCACCCAGCCCCGCCCCTGCCACGTGCCGTGCTGCCAGTCGTCGGCCGGCGGATAGCCCGCGCCGACCGCCAGCGGGGAGGAGGCGAGGATCTCCACCTCCAGTTCCCGCGGCTTGCGTGGATCGCCGAGGTGGATGACCGCCCGTTCGGGGTGGCGGGTCCCCGAGCGGTAGGTGATCTCGGCCTGGGGCCAGCCCAGCTGACGGTCGCGGTGGCCGGGGCGGACCTCGGTGGCGTCGTTGAGGGAGCGGTGGCCGTCGGCGTCCTCCTGTGTGATGACCATGAGGAAACGGTCCTCGAAGGCGACCGGGCACCAGATCCAGTGGAAGCCCTCGGCCGGGTGGTCCTCGGCGAGCCGTCCGCCCTCCTCCCCCGGCACCGGCCGCACGCCCCAGCTGCGGTCCCGGGTGCCGGTCCAGCCCTGCGGGGAGACGGTGAACCGCTCCCCGCCGGCCCGGATCGCACCGTGCACGGTCCCCGCCTGGACGAAGCGGCGGCCCTCCAGGGTGAGCCGGTCGCCCCGGCGCTGGAGGTGGTGCGGCTCCCACAGGGCCGGGAAGGCGGCCGTCCAGGTGAGGTCGTACGCGAGCGGCTCGTCCTCGCAGCGCAGGCGCAGCCGGCGCAAGGGTTCCTGGACCTCGATGCGCAGGGGGCCGACGGCGAGCCGCATCCGGTCCTCGCCGAGCGCGTCCGAGGCACGGACGGCGTGCAGGGTGTCCCCCACGCGGCACGTGGCGTAGGCGTCGATCACGCCGAGGTTGGGGTAGACGCCGAGGCCGAGGACGAGCAGGGCGCGGCCGGTGTGGTCGAGGACGTGGAAGATGCAGCGGTCGTAGGCGTTACGGTCGCCGGTCGCCACGTGCTTCATGGACAGCGGGACCTGGTGCACCGGGTACTCGTCGAGCGGTACGGGACGGTCGTCGGCCACGGACACCCCCTGGAGAACGGTGCGCTGACGGTACGTCAGATCGCCGGAGGAGGCCAGGGAGGGAACCGGACGGCGTCCGTGAACTCACGCGCGATTCGGCCGCGGGGTAACCTGTCCGGCCCGCGCCGCGTTCTCCCGGCATGACCCCCTTGTACTCGGCCACCGGGCGTCAGCGCCGCATCTTCGTCCCCCGCCCGGCAGAATCGGTTCCGCCGCCCCCGGCGCCGCAGGATCCGCCCATCTACCGCGACCTGATGCGGGTCTGGGCCGACCGGGGCCGCACGCTGCCGGGCCGCCACGACCCGGAGTGGGTCAGGCTGGCGGCCCCGACGGTCCTCGCGGGCCAGTTCAGCGACCCTCGGGTCCCGCCACGTGACGGGCGATGACCATCCGCTGGATCTGGTTGGTGCCCTCGACGATCTGCAGGACCTTGGCCTCGCGCATGTAGCGCTCGGCCGGGAAGTCGGCGGTGTAGCCGTAGCCGCCGAGTATCTGCACGGCGTCCGTGGTGACCTTCATGGCCGTGTCGGTGCAGTGCAGCTTGGCCATGGCCGCCTGCTTCGCGAACGGCCTGTCCGCGTCGCGCAGCCGGGCGGCCGCGAGGTACAGCGCGCGGCCGGCCTCGATCTGGGTCGCCATGTCGGCGATCATGAAGCGCAGGCCCTGGAAGTCCGCGATGGGCCGGCTGAACTGCCGGCGCTCGCCGGCGTAGGCGACCGCCTCGTCCAGCGCGGCCTGGGCGAGGCCGATGGCGCAGGCCGCGATGCCGAGCCGACCCGAGTCGAGGGCGGACAGGGCGATGGAGAAGCCCTGGCCCTCCTCACCGAGACGCCGGTCGTCGGGGACCCGGACGCCGTCGAGGTGGACCTGGGCGGTGGGTGAGCCCTTCATGCCCATCTTCTTCTCCGGCACCGCACCGCTGAGGCCCGGCGCGTCACCCGGCACCAGGAAGGCGGTGATCCCGCGCGGGCCGTCCTCGCCGGTGCGGGCCATCACGGTGTAGAAGTCGGCTATGCCGCCGTGCGTGATCCAGGCCTTCGTACCGGTGAGCACCCACTCGTCGCCGTCCCGGACGGCCTTGGTGCGCAGGGAGGCGGCGTCGGATCCGGAGGCCGGTTCGGAGAGGCAGTACGCCCCGAGCAGGCCGCCGCCGAGCATCGCGGGCAGGTGCTCGACCTGCTGCTGCTTGGAGCCGTAGGCGGCGAGCGCGTAGGAGGCGAGCGTGTGCACGCTGACGCCGAGGCCCACGGTGAGCCGGGCCGCGGCCAGCTCCTCCAGCACCTGGAGGTACACCTCGTAGGGCTGGTCGCCGCCGCCGTACTCGGAGTCGTACGGCAGGCCGAGCAGGCCGGACTCGGAGAGCAGGGTGAAGACCTCGCGCGGGAAACGTCCCGCGTCCTCCTCCTCGGCGGCCGTCGGCGCGATCTCGCGCTGGGCGATCTCCCGGACGAGCGCGAGCAGATCCCTCGCCTCTTCCGTCGGCAGTTGACGCTCCACCGGCTGCGGGTCGCGGTCGGACATGGCGTCGCTCTCCTCCCTGTTCGGGCACCGGCGGCCCGGCCCGTGGGTGAGGGCGGCTCCGCCTGATCGTTCCGGTCGGCCACAGGCGCCCGCTCCCGGGTCTCGGAAGCTGCTGACCAGCGGCTGTGCGCTGTGAGTATGCCCGATCAGCGGCCTTCCGTCACCAGTTAACGACCGCTTACTTCAGGAATCCGGTCATCGCCGCCCCGCAGCGTCGAAATTGGTCCGAACCATTGACCTACTGGTCTAGTCCTCCTACTGTGCATGACCAACGCTTTACCGCGTTCATGCCAATCGGCGCGCGTTCCCCTCTCCCCCACGAGGAGCCACCCCGATGCACTCTCCGCACCGCCCCCGCGCCCGGTTCCGGGCGCTCGTCGCCGCCGCGTGTTCCGCCGTCCTCGGCGCCGGGCTGCTGGCCGGCGCGGGCACCGCGGCCGCGACCGCGACCGCTCCGACCGCTCCCGCCGCCGAGCAGATCAAGGCCGGCTCGAAGGTCGTCGGCTACTTCACCGAATGGGGCACCTACGACCGCAAGTACTACGTCAAGAACATCGAGACCTCGGGCTCCGCGGCCAAGCTGACCCACATCAACTACGCGTTCGGCAATGTCACCGGCGGCAAGTGCGCGCTGGGCGACTCCTACGCGGCCACCGACCGCGCCTACACGGCCGCCGAGTCGGTCGACGGCGTCGCCGACACCTGGGACCAGCCGCTGCGCGGCAACTTCAACCAGCTGCTGAAGCTCAAGAAGAAGCACCCGGGCCTGAAGGTCCTGTGGTCCTTCGGCGGCTGGACCTGGTCCAGCGGCTTCGGGGAGGCCGCGAAGAACCCGGCGGCCTTCGCCCAGTCCTGCTACGACCTGGTGAAGAACTCCAAGTGGGCGGGCGTCTTCGACGGCATCGACATCGACTGGGAGTACCCGAACGCCTGCGGCAACACCTGCGACACCAGCGGGCGGGAGGCCTTCAAGAACCTGATGGCAGCCCTGCGCGCGAAGTTCGGCTCCGGCAGCCTGGTCACCGCCGCGATCACCGCGGACGCCACCAGCGGCGGCAAGATCGACGCGGCGAACTACGCGGGCGCCGCCCCGTACGTCGACTGGTACAACCCGATGACGTACGACTACTTCGGTGCCTGGGACGCCGCCGGCCCGACCGCGCCGCACTCCCCGCTCAACTCGTACTCCGGCATCCCCAAGGCGGACTTCCACAGCTCGGCGACGATCGCCAAGCTCAAGGGCCTCGGCATCCCCGCCTCCAAGCTGCTGCTGGGCATCGGCTTCTACGGGCGCGGCTGGACCGGTGTCACCCAGGCGGCGCCGGGCGGCACGGCGACCGGACCGGCGGCGGGCACCTACGAGCAGGGCATCGACGACTACAAGGTGCTCAAGACCAAGTGCCCGGCGACCGGCACGGTCGGCGGCACGGCCTACGCCAAGTGCGGGAACAACTGGTGGAGTTACGACACTCCGGCGACCATCGCCACGAAGATGACGTACAAGAACCAGCAGGGTCTCGGCGGCACCTTCTTCTGGGAGCTGAGCGGCGACACCGCGAACGGTGAGCTGATCAAGGCCATCAACTGACCCTGAGCGCCGAAGGACCGGGGAGCGGAGGACCACGAGCCTCCGCTCCCTCGCGTGTGTCAGCCGTCGCGGCGGGCCGGGGGCGGGGCCGGGTAGGCCGGGTCCAGCTCCTCGACGGCGCGCAGGGCCCCGCCGAGCGTCTTCACCAGCAGCTCGCACATGGTGGCGCGGGACAGCTCGGGGCGGGCTATCCAGTCCAGGGTGGCGCCCTCCACGCTGCACACCCAGGAGAGCAGGCCCATACGGGCGATCGGGGCGATGTCGCCGCGGCCGTAGGCCCCCTCGGCGATGGTGGCGACGATCGCCGCGCGTACACCGTCCCGGATGGCGTGCACCTCGGTGTCGAAGCCGACTCCGCCGCTCACGATCGTGCGATAGGCGGCCTGGTGGTGCTCGGCGTAGCGCAGATAGGCGTCGACGGTGCGGTGCACGCGGTCCCGGGCGGCCAGCTCGAGGCCGCTCGCGGCGGAGGAGACCAGGTCGGCGACGGAGTCCTGGATGATCGCCAGGTAGTAGCCGCGCTTGGACCGGAAGTAGTAGTAGATCAGCCCCTTGGCGACATGCGCCTGGCGGGCGATGTCGTCCATGGACAGCGCGTCGTAGGACGTGTCGGCGAACAGCTTCCGCCCGATGGCGATGAGTTCGGCGCGACGCGCCACCGAGCGCTCGGTGCCGCGCACCCGGACGGGGGCGTCCCCGCCTCGAGCGGGGTCGAGAGCCTGCGGAAGGGCGGCGGCACGCTGCTGAGGCATATTCAATTTCGACCCTGGTCTGGGAGGTCGGTGGGACCTCCGCAGTATGTCAGAACATGCCGCCCGGTGAGGCTCGGGTCAGAGCAGACCCAGCTGGGTCACGAGCATCGCGGTCACCACGACGAGCACCCAGCCCATGACGTGCTCGAGGATCTTCGGCCCGTCTTCCTGGGGGCCGCCGGTGCGGACGCGGGTGGCGGTGGCCGGGTGTGCGGTCATCGTTTCTCACAGAGGTCGGACGTACGTGGTGGAATCCCCCCACCCATTTGTCCACCTTGCCACCCGCGACGGCGTTTGCGGCAGAGACGTTGCTCACACGGCCCGGGTCAGTGCACACCCACCGCGGCGAGAGCCTTGCGCTGGCGCGGGCTCGGGTGGGCCGGGAAGTAGAGGTAGCAGACCCCTCCCGTGCCCGAGGACACACCGCCGGAGGCGTTGTAGCGCTTGGTCCGCAGCCAGATGTTCTCGAACTCCCGGCGCAGATAGACCCGCCGTACCGCCTCGTCGCTCGGCGAGGCCGGGTCGTTGGCGATCACATCGCCGTCGGCCGTGAAGCCGATCACGGTCATCAGGTGGCCGGAGGTGCCGTAGCCCGCGCCGGTCAGCTCGGTCTTGAGGAAGGACTGGGACGTTATGACCGGGATGCCGGCCGCGACCAGCGTCTCCAGGTCGGCGAGGGAGGCGAGCCGGGTGACCACGCCCTGCAGTCCCGCGTACGTGCCCGCGTAGGCGGCGTTGAAGGGCCAGTTGCCGCAGCCCTGGTACTGGTGGTCGTAGGTGAAGCGGGCGGCGTGGCAGACCTGCGGGTCGGCGTAGGACGGGTCCACCCAGGACAGCTGCCCGGCGGTGAGCCGGCCGCCCCAGTACTCGATGATCATCTGCGAGGAGGTCGGGCTGCACCAGGCCTCGCCGCCGTTGTCGTACTGCGGGTACTGGCCCTTGTGGATCTCCTGCGAGTACCGCGGGACCGCCAGTTCCAGGGCGAGACCGGGCGTGGAGGCCGGGACGGTGAAGCGGTCGGGGATGTCGGAGCCCATCGCGCCGAGCCGCCAGACGGTGGGGGTCAGGCGCGTGCCCGGCTTGCGGTAGAGGGTGAGGCGGAGCCGGTACGACGTCAGGCGCAGGCCGGTGCTCGCGTCGTCGATGGAGAAGGTGTCGGTCCAGATGGTGCTCTTGCCGTCGGTCTGGTCGTCGACCGAGGTCCGCTTGATGTCCTGGTCGCCGGCCGCCCAGCGGCCCATCACGTACCAGGGGGTGCCGGTGCCGTCGGAGTACGTGCCCCGCAGCTCGACCTGGAGCCAGGTGCCGTCGGGGGTGTGCGCGCTCCAGGAGGCGATGACCTCGGTGGCGGGGACGGCGAGCCGGTGCTCCGGGGAGGTCCAGGTGGCGTACTCCCAGGGGGCGGTGACGCCGGTGTGCGGATCGGTGTAGTCGCTACGGCCCGCGGGGACGCCGATCACGAGGCCGGGGCGGTGACCGGAGACGGCGCGGGTGCCCTGGGCGGTGCCGCAGCGCCACTCGCGGTGGGTGGTCCAGGCGTGGTAGTCGATCGGGCGGGCCTGCGCCTGGCCCGGGGCCTCGGCGTCGGTGGCGGGTCCTTGCGCGGCGACGGCCGCGGGGGCCGTCGCCCCGGTCACCGCCGCGGCGACGGCGACGGCCAGGACGGTTCTGCGGGACGGCTGTTCGGCTCTGCTCATGGGCGCGAATACCCCCAGGTGTCCGAGTCGGGGCTGGTCCGGTGCACGGTCGTGCGCCAACTATGGATCAGGCGGCATGCCCCTGCCAGCACTTCGGCGCATGCCGCGCCATGAATATTGGTCTCGGCCACTGAAAGGGGTTTCCCCGGGGCGCGCGAAGGCCCCGGCGCGGGCGGGGTGCCGTGCGCCGGGGCCGGGTGGAGCGGGGTCCGGGTGGCCGGGTGGTCAGACGAGGTCCATCGCGGCGACCTCGTCGGGGCGGCCGTAGCTGACCGGGCCCTGGAAGCGGCGGCGGGCGGTGGCGAACCACCACACCGTGGCCACGAGCAGGACGACGGCGAGCGCGATCGGCGCGTAGTTGAAGGAGTCGACGGTGATCGGCGAGGCCTGCGGCAGCATGAACAGGACACTGCTGAGCAGGATCCAGGTCACCGCGATCCAGCCCACCGGCCGGCCCCAGCGGCCCAGGTGCCAGGGCCCGGGCTGGAACGCGTCACCGAGCCGGAGCCGCAGGAAGATCGGTACGGCGTAGGCGAGGAAGAGCCCGACCACATTGACGCTGACGATGGCCGTGAACGCGGTGTGCGACCACCAGCCGGGGACGACGAGGGCCAGCGAGCAGCCCACCGCGAGCCACACCGCCTTCACGGGGGTGCGGGTGCGCAGCGAGACCGAGTGCCACCAGCGGGAGCCGGGCATGGCGCCGTCCCGGGAGAAGGCGAAGATCTGCCGGGTGTTGCTGGTGAGGTTGGCCAGGCCGCAGAAGAGCATCGCGCCGATGACGATGAGAAGCATGACCTTGGCGGCGCCGAGGCCGAGGCCGTCGATGAGAATCTGGACGGGCGGCGTACCCGCCCCCGCCACCTTGGCGTAGTCGTTAATGCTGTAGACCAGTGCAAGCATCAGGATCAGGCCGGTGATCGCCGAATAGCCGATGGCGCGGGTGATCCCCTTGGGGGCGTTGACCGTGGCGCCGACCGTTTCCTCGGACATGTGGAAGCTGCCGTCGAAGCCGGTGAAGGTCCAGCTGGTGACCAGCAGGCCGAGCATGCCGCCGTAAAGTCCGCTCGTGAAGCCGGTGTTGTTCTCGAAATGGGTGACGAAGGACGCCGACTGGTGATGATCGGGCATCACTATGAGTGCGCCCACGATCACGACGAGTCCGATCAGCAGCCACCACACGGAAATGCGGTTCAGTACGGCGACGAGCTGGACGGTGAAGGTGTTCGCGAGTCCCTGCAGCACGATGATCAGAGCCGTGATCAGCACGGTCTGGTGCGCGGTCGGCTGGTAGGAGGGCCACTGCAACTGCACGAACGCCTGGATGAAGGTGGCGGCCGCGTAGCCGGTGGCGGCGGTCCCGCCGATCTGGCCCACGAAGTTCAACCAGCCCGTGAACCAGGACCACGCGCCCTTGTGCCGCTTGGCGAGTTTACCGGCGGAGAAATACAGGGCACCGCTCGTCGGATAGGCCGAGGCGACTTCCGCCATGGCCGCACCGATGAGCAGCACCATGACCGAGACGCCGATCCAGCCGAATACGAGAATACGGGGGCCACCCGCGCTCATACCGAATCCGAAGGACGAGAAAATACCCGAGAGAATATTGATGATGGTGAAGGAGATCGCGAAATTGTCGAACGCATGGAAGCGTCGGGTGAGTTTTCGCGGATAACCCATCGCGTGCAGGGTCGCGTCGTCGTCGAGCACGACCGCGTCTTCGCCCGCGTGGGCTTTCCCGCGGGGCGTCGATGTCCGTTCCGACACGGATCGGCCTTTCTCTCGATGGGAAAAGGGGGGACGAGCGGGGTCAGGCGGGTCCCGGGACGGGCAGTCCGCAGGCGCGCCGGGCCCGGGAGAGCTGTTCGGCGGGGTCACCGAAGGCGCTCCAGGGCATGCGCGAGGCGTACGGACCCATCGCCGTGAACACCGCCCGGGCCTCGAACTCGCGCTGGGCCATGACCAGCGCGTGCGCGAGGTAGGCCAGGTCGAGCACCGGGGTGAAGCGGTAACCGGCCACCGCGGGCAGCCAGTTGTGGTAGATCGACAGCGCGGTGGAGCGCCACTGGGGCTGTTCCCAGATCCGGTCGGCGAGCAGTTGGGTCGGGTTGTAGCTCTCCACCAGGGCCACCAGGGGCAACAGCCGGAGGGCGGAGTCGGCGGGCGCCCGCTGGCTGAGGAAGGCGGCCACGTCCCAGGCGGCGTTGACCGAGCCGCCGTGGCGCGTGAAGAAGCAGGACAGGAAGCGGTGGTGGGCCTCGCGGTGCCACGGATCCAGGGACAGGACGTGCGCGAACAGCCGCCAGGGCCCCGGCGGGGCGGTGAGCAGCCCGTGCGGGGCGGGGTCGCGCAGCCGGTGCAGCCGGGCCATGGCCAGCTTGGCGACCCAGGGGGTGGGATCGGCGGGGGCCAGGGCGGCGGCCCGGTCGCAGGCGGTCAGCGCTATCCGTTCCAGCGCCTCGGCACGCTCGTCCCGCGCGTCGGCGGCCCGCAGCGCGCGCTGCACCGCGACCCGCGCCCACATCAGCGCCGCCTCGGGCGTCGGCTCCTCGGCCAGCCAGCGCTCCACCAGATCGGTGCCGGCCGCCTCGGAGGCGAGCACCAGCGAGCGGTGGGCGCGCAGGGCGAAGTCGGAACGCGTCTCGGCGAGCGCCTCGTACGCGTATCGATAACGTCCGGCGCGCACATCGACGCAAACGCTTGCCAGGACACGGTCGTCGGCCGCCGGATGCCATACATAGTGCCCTTCGAATAACTCCGCGGCCATGTCCACCCGCCTGTCCCCGTTCGACGCATCACAGTTGCGCAAGAGGCACCTTACTCAGCGGTGGGCACACCCGGAACGCCGAATTCGACATATCGGTCAGGGGATTCGGATCGCTTATCCCTGCGATTGACTGGCCGGCAGCCGGTGGTTCAAATCCTGACCTCTTCCGGCCCGGTGGATGGGCGGAGTACGGGTGACCCCGGCGCGACGGGGCACTACTAGACTGTTTCCGGAAAACCCCCACACCGGCACCACACCTCGGGAAACACCATTCACGACCTCGCCGCCCGGCTGCGCGGGCTTCCGCCCTCCGTGGGACCGGTCCGGCTGATCGGCGTAGACGGGCACGCCGGCTCCGGCAAGTCCACCTTCGCCACGCGGTTGGCCGCCGCGCTGGGCGGGGCACCGGTGCTCCGCCTCGACGACATCGCCAGCCACGAGCAGCTCTTCGCGTGGACCGACCGGCTCATGACCCAGGTGATCGAACCCCTGGCCCGCGGCGAGAGCGCGCGCTACACCCCCTACGACTGGCGCGCCCGCGCGTTCGGCGCGCCCCGCCCCCTGCCGCCCGCCCCCGTGGTGCTCATGGAGGGCGTCGGCGCCGGCCGCCGTGCGCTGCGGCCGTATCTTGCGGAGCTGCTGTGGATGGAGCTGCCCGCGGCGCAGTCCTGGAGTCGCGGACGGTCGCGGGACGGGGCGGAGCAACGGGATTTCTGGGACGGCTGGGTCGAGGCGGAGCGGGCGCACTTCGCCGCCGACCCCTCGCGCCCTCATGCCGACCTGCTGGTGCTGCAGACGCCTGAGGGGTACGAGGTGCTGCCGGGGCCGGGGTCGCCCACTGGACCGGACCAAGTCGCTACGCAGAGTGAGGGGCCGACGGCGATGTGGTGAAGTGGTGAAGAGCCTTGTCGGCGAACTTCTCCGAGTGCCTCAACTGCGCTTGACCCGGGGCCCGTACAGGTCTTACGTTCTGAATGTGCGGCTATTCGGAGCCGCCCACCGCCGCGAAGCCCCCGGTTGTTCCCCCGTGACCGGGGGCTTCGTTCTGCCCTCGGCCCGTTTTCCGGGCGCCCCGCGCACCGATCCGCTCACCCACGGTGACCACATCGTGTGCGCCCCATCTGCTTCCACCTCGTCAAACGGGCCGTGCGGCACCCTTCGGCACGCGGCCGACCCGCGGGTACGATGCCCTCGGTGCGACCTTCGAGCGGCTGCCTCGCGCACCTGCAACTCCGGTCCGCGGCACAGCGGTTCGACCGCAGCGGCCGTCGGACGACTGCCCGGTGGTGAACCACGGGGACACGGTCTGTGGGGGGACGTGATGGACTTCGGCACGCAGGGCCCCGAGGCCCCGGCCGACCTCGCCTGGCTGCGGGGTGTGGACGCCTACACGATGGGCGCCTACCCGCAGGCCGAGGAGGAGTTCCGCACCGCGGTGCGGATGGACCCGGGCATGGCGGACGCCTGGCTCGGGCTGCACGCGTTGCGGGTCGACACGACGACCGCGCTGCTCAGAATGTTCCGGCACCGCGAGCGCTTCGGCGAACAGCGCGCCCGGCACCGCAGGGCCCTCAACTCCTGGTACTGGCTGGGCTGGTGGGTGCAGCCGGTGCTGGAGAGCCCGCGCGATCTGTTGCTGGCGCACGCCTCGCACTGGCTGGACGGCCGGCACGTGCCCGAGCTGGACCGGGCCCTCGCCGGGCTGCCCCCGGTCGACACCGATCCGCACGTCCGCTTCCTGCACGCCTGCCGCGCCTACCTGGTCAAGGACTGGGACCAGCTCGTCCGGCACACCGATCCGCTGCTGGACGATCCCCTGCTCGGCATCGAGGCCGGCCTGTTCGGCGGCATGGCCCGGGTGCGGCTGGAGACGTACGGGCAGGCCGAACCCCTGCTCTCCGCGGCGCTGATGCGGTGCCGCAGCGAGCAGCCGCAGCGCAAGGAGCTGCGGTACTGGCTGGCGCGCGCCCACGAGGGCACCGGCCGCTCCGCCGCCGCGCTCCCGCTGTACCGGGCGGTGCACCGGGTCGACCCGGCCTTCATGGACACCTCGGCACGGCTCGCCGCGATCGCCGAGGGCGACGGGTTCGACGACGCGACCGACTTCGCCTCGATCACGCTGACCGGCGCCGGGCAGGACACCGTGGACGGGCCGGACGGTTTCGATCCGCTCTTCGGCACGGAGGGCCGGGACCTGCGGCTGCCGGAACCGGATCTGCCGTCCGGGCCCCTGCCGTCGGTGAGCGATCCGGGGGTGCGCGTGAAGACGGGGGTGTCGTCCTCCCCGCTCCCCGCGGGGCCGACCGATCCGGGCCTGCTCGAGGAGGCGCTCGCCGAGCTGGAGCGGATGGTGGGGCTCGAGCCGGTCAAGCGTCAGGTCAAGGCGTTGTCCGCGCAGCTGAACATGGCCCGGCTGCGGACCGGGCAGGGGCTGCCGGTGCAGCCGCCCAAACGGCACTTCGTCTTCTCCGGGCCGTCCGGGACCGGGAAGACCACGGTCGCGCGGATTCTCGGGCGGGTGTTCTACGCGCTGGGCCTGCTCGGCGGGGATCATCTGGTGGAAGCCCAGCGGGCCGATCTCGTCGGCGAATACCTTGGGCAGACGGCCGTGAAGGCCAACGAGCTGATCGACTCCGCGATCGGCGGGGTGCTGTTCGTGGACGAGGCGTACTCCCTGTCCAACTCCGGGTACGGCAAGGGGGACGCGTACGGCGACGAGGCGCTGCAGGTGCTGCTCAAGCGGGCCGAGGACAACCGGGACCACCTGGTGGTGATCCTCGCCGGGTACCCGGAGGGCATGGACCGGCTGCTGGCGGCGAATCCCGGGCTGTCCTCCCGCTTCACGACCCGCGTCGACTTCCCTTCCTACCGGCCCCAGGAACTCACCGAGATCGGCAAGGTGCTGGCCTCGGAGAACGGCGACGGGTGGGACGCGGAGGCGCTGGAGGAGCTGCGGTCGATCGCCGGGCACGTGGTCGATCAGGGGTGGATCGACGAGCTGGGCAACGGACGCTTCCTCCGGACGCTGTACGAGAAGAGCTGTGCGTATCGGGACCTGCGGTTGTCGACGTACGCCGGGGCGCTGACGCGGGAGGACCTGGCGACGTTGCGGTTGCCGGACCTGATGCAGGCGTACGGGGAGGTGCTGTCGGGGCGGGGTCCGCAGGATCCGTCGGCCCTCTAGGCACGCGGTGCGGAGCGCCCCGACGGGGCGCGGGGAACTGCGCGAGCAGCCTCCGCGCCCCGCGGGCGAGGACGGTCTAGGAGGCCAGCGCTTCCTCCGGCTCACCGCTCGGCCTCGGTTCCGTCAGCTTCACGTCGGCCCTCTCCCGGTGCGCCGGATCCCGTACCTCGCCCACCAGCAGCTCCAGTACGTCCTCCAGCGCGACCAGGCCCAGCACCCTGCCGGAGGCGTCGGCCACCTGGGCCAGGTGCGTGGCAGCTCGGCGCATCACGGTGAGCGCGTCGTCCAGCGGCAGCTCGGCGCGGAGCGTGGTCATGGGGCGCCAGACGTGCTGGGGCACCGCACGCTGGGACTCCTCCAGGTCGAGGACGTCCTTCACATGGACGTACCCCATGAAGGGCCCCTTCTCCGTCGCCGCGACCGGGAAGCGGGAGAAGCCCGTACGGGCGGTCAGCTCGACGATCTCGCCCGGCGTGACCGACGGGGTCACCGTGACCAGGGACTCCCGGCGCAGCAGGACGTCCGTCACCGGGCGGGAACCCAGCTCCAGGGCGTCCTCCAGCCGCTCCTGCTCCTCGGGGTCGAGGAGGCCCGCCTGACCCGAGTCCTCCAGCAGGCGGTTCAGCTGCTCGCTGGTGACGACGGCCTCGACCTCGTCCTTCGGCTCGACACGGAAGAGCCGCAGGATGCCCTGCGCGCAGGCGCCCAGGGACACGGTGATCGGCTTGCAGAGGCGGGCGAAGTAGACCAGCCCCGGGCTGAGCCACAGCGCCGCCTTCTCGGGCGCCGCCATGGCGAGGTTCTTCGGGACCATCTCGCCGATGACGAGGTGGAAGAAGACCACGGCGGCCAGTGCGATGACATAGCCCAGGGGATGGATCACGCCGTGCGGGAGGTGGATCGCCTCGAACACCGGTTCCAGCAGGTGCGCCACCGTCGGTTCGGCGACCGCGCCGAGCGTCAGCGAGCAGATGGTGATGCCGAACTGGGCCGCGGCCATCATCTGGGGCAGCCGTTCGAGGCCGTACAGCACCTGGCGGGCCCGTGCCGTGCCGAGGGGTTCGATCTGGCTGCGGCGGACGGAGACGAGCGCGAACTCGGCGCCGACGAAGAAGCCGTTGGCGAGCACGAGCAGCCCTGCGAAGACGAGTTGGAGGACGCTCATCGGGCCGCCTCCATGACGTTCACCGCAGCGGCCGTCCGGACCAGGCGGACCCGTTCGGCGCGGTAGTGGCCGACCTGGCGGACCGAGACCCGCCAGCCGGGCAGTTCGGCCCGGTCGCCGGGGGCCGGGATGCGGCCGAGCAGGTCGGCGACCAGGCCGGCGACGGTCTCGTACGGCCCCTCGGGCACGTCGAGGCCTATGCGCTGGAGGATGTCGACACGGCAGCTGCCGTCCACGTCCCAGGCCGGCCTGCCGTCCTCGGGCGGGGCGGCGGCCAGCTCGGGCATGTCCTTGGCGTCGTGCTCGTCGCGGACCTCGCCGACGAGTTCCTCGACGATGTCCTCCAGGGTGACCACGCCGGCCGTGCCGCCGTACTCGTCCACGACGACCGCGATGGGCTGCTCGCTGCGCAGCCGGGCCAGGAGCGGCTGGACGGGAAGCGTCTCGGGGACGAGGAGCGCCCTGCGGGCGATACGGCCGACCGGGGTGCGCAGCCGGTCGTGCGCGGGGATCGCCAGCGCGTCCTTGAGATGGGCCATCCCGACGATCTCGTCGATCTTCTCCCGGTAGACGGGGAAGCGGGACAGGCCGGTGGCCCGGGTGAGGTTGACGACGTCCTCGGCGGTGGCCGAGTCCTGCAGCGCGCTGACCTTCACACGGGGGGTCATCACGTGCTGCGCGGTCAGCTCGCCCAGGGAGAGGGTCCGCACGAAGAGGTCGGCCGTGTCCTGTTCCAGGGCGCCGGCCTGTGCGGAGTGCCGGGCCAGGGACACCAGTTCGCCGGGGGTGCGGGCGGAGGCCAGTTCCTCGGCGGGTTCGACGCCGAGCGCGCGGACCAGCCGGTTGGCGACCGTGTTGAGCGCGGCGATCACCGGCCGGAACAGGCGGGAGAAGTGGTGCTGCGGGCCGGCGACGAACCGCGCGACCTGCAAGGGCTTGGACACCGCCCAGTTCTTGGGCACGAGTTCGCCGATCACCATCTGGATCGCGGACGCCAGCAGCATGCCGACGACCACGGCGACCCCGGAGGCGGCGCCCTCGGGGATGCCGAGCGCGGCGAACGGGCCGTGCAGCAGCCCGGCCAGAGCCGGTTCGGCGAGCATGCCGACGACCAGGGAGGTGATGGTGATGCCGAGCTGGGTGCCGGAGAGCTGGAAGGACAGCTCCTTCAGCGACTCCACGACCGTACGGGCGCGCCGGTCGCCGTCGGCGGCGGCCTTCTCGGCGTCCGGGCGCTCGACCGTCACCAGGCCGAACTCGGCCGCCACGAAGAAGCCGTTGGCCAGAATGAGCAGAAAGGCCGCTCCGAGGAGCAGCAGGGGGATGGTCACGATGCCACCGCCTCCCCGTGATGTCGGGTCGGGGCGGCGCAGGTACTACAGGACGATCCGTCCATCGCTGGAGGGAGTCACTCCTCGGGTAGCAGGAACCCCTGTGCACCGGGCGGCACGCAGGGGCGGAGGCGCAGCGAAAAGGCCTCCGCCACCAGATTAATCAAGACATGGGCCGCACGGGCAGGGTGGGCGCCCCGGAGTCATCCCTGATCTTGCGCCTGACGGGCGGTCGAACGGGCTTCGGCGAGCGCCCGCAGGGCCCGCGCATCGGCGATGGCGCGCTCCCTGGCGATGCCCGGCTGGATGCCGAGCGCGGGCAGACTGGTGCCGTCGCTGAGGTTGAGGAACACCCAGGGATCGCCCGGACGGAGGTTCACCTGGACGATCTCCGCCCAGTCCAGGCGCCGCCTGCTGGCGATGTTGACGACGGTGACGCCGGACTCGTCGGCGACGACCTTCACCCGGGCCAGCTGGGCCAGTACCCAGAAGATGAGCGCCCCGGTGACGACGAAGCTGAGTCGCTCTCCCGGGCCCAGCTCCAGCAGCATCGCGATCCCGGAGATGACCAGGAGGATCACGACGCCGGCGGTGAGCAGGACGGCCCGGGTGCGGCCCGGCCGGAAGGTGACGGGAAGGGTGGGGACGTCGGACATCTCGGTGCGGACCCCTTACAGGCGGCAGGCGTGGATGGCCGTGGTCAGGATGGCGCGGGCGCCGATGGCGTAGAGGTCGTCCATGATCCGCTGCGCCTCCTTGGCCGGGACCATGGCGCGGACCGCGACCCAGCCCTCGTTGTGCAGCGGGGAGACGGTCGGCGACTCCAGGCCGGGGGTGAGGGCGACGGCCTTCTCCAGCTGCTCGACACGGCAGTCGTAGTCCATCATCACGTACGTCCGGGCGACGAGCACGCCCTGGAGGCGGCGCAGGAACTGCTGGACCTTCGGCTCCTCGGCGTCGGCGCCGGTGCGGCGGACGACGATCGCCTCGGACTTCATGATCGGCTCGCCGAAGACCTCCAGGCCCGCGTTGCGCAGGCTGGTGCCGGTCTCGACGACGTCGGCGATGACCTCGGCGACGCCCAGCTCGATCGCGGTCTCGACGGCGCCGTCGAGGTGCACGACGGAGGCGTCGATGCCGCTGTCGGCGAGGTGGCCCGCGACGATCCCCTCGTAGGAGGTGGCGACCGTCTTGCCCTTGAGGTCCTCGATGCCGTTCGCGGTGCCCGGCTTGGCGGCGAAGCGGAAGGTGGAGCGGGCGAAGCCGAGCGGCAGGATCTCCTCGGCGTCGGCGCCGGAGTCGATCAGCAGGTCACGGCCGGTGATGCCGATGTCGAGGCGGCCGGAGGAGACGTAGATCGCGATGTCGCGGGGGCGGAGGTAGAAGAACTCGACCTCGTTCTCCGGGTCGACGATCCGCAGTTCCTTGGACTCGCGGCGCTGCTGGTAGCCGGCCTCATGCAGCATCTCCGCCGCAGGGCCGGACAGTGAACCCTTGTTGGGGACGGCGATGCGCAGCATGAGGTCGGCTTCCTTCGCGTTGAGTGGTGTGAGTGCGAGCTGGTGGGGTTTACAGGTGGGCGTAGACGTCGTCCAGGGAGATCCCGCGGGCGACCATCATCACCTGGACGTGGTACAGCAGCTGCGAGATCTCCTCGGCGGCCGCCTCCGTACCCTCGTACTCGGCGGCCATCCAGACCTCGGCGGCCTCTTCGACGACCTTCTTGCCGATGGCATGGACACCCTTGCCGACCAGCTCAGCGGTGCGGGAGGTGGCGGGATCGCCGTGGGCGGCCTTGTGCTGCAGCTCGGTGAAGAGCTGCTCGAACGTCTTCTTGGACATGGTGGTCCCACCCTACGCGGTCCGGCCGGTGCCTCAGTGCCAGGGTTCAGATACTGAGCGGAGCGTGGCCGCCGTCGCCACCGCGGCGGTCACCGCCTCGTGTCCCTTGTCCTCGTTGGAACCCTCGATGCCGGCCCGGTCCAGGGCCTGCTCCTCGGTGTCGCAGGTGAGGACGCCGAAGCCGACGGGGACGCCGGTCTCGACGGAGACCTGGGTGAGGCCCGTGGTCACGCCCTGGCACACGTAGTCGAAGTGGGGGGTGCCGCCCCGGATGACGACACCGAGGGCGACCACCGCGTCGTAGCCGCGGCCCGCGAGGACCTTGGCCGCGACCGGCAGCTCGAAGCTGCCGGGGACCCGGATCAGGGTCGGCTCGTCGATCCCCAGGTCGTGCAGGGCGCGCAGGGCGCCGTTCACCAGGCCGTCCATCACCTTCTCGTGCCACTGGGCCGCGACGACGGCGACCCTGAGGTCGCTCACGTTGCGTACGGACAGCTCCGGTGCACCCTTGCCGCTCACGTCTCTCCTAAGTGCCTTTGTGCTTACTGCTTACTGGTTGCCACAGGTGGCCGTGGACGCGGCCGCCGTCGCGGCCTGCGTGTCCAGCCAGGGCAGGTCGTGCCCCATCCGGTCCCGCTTGGTGCGCAGGTACCGCAGATTGTGCTCGTCGGCCTGGACCGGCATCGGCACGCGGTCGGTGACCCGCAGGCCGTGCCGCAGCAGCGCGTCCGTCTTGTCGGGATTGTTGGTCATGAGCCGGACACTGCGGACGCCGAGGTCGGCGAGGATCCGCGCCCCGGCGCCGTAGTCGCGGGCGTCGGCGGGCAGGCCGAGTTCGAGGTTGGCGTCGAGGGTGTCGTGGCCCTGCTCCTGAAGCTGGTAGGCGCGCAGCTTGGACAGCAGGCCGATGCCACGCCCCTCGTGTCCGCGCAGGTAGACGACGATGCCCCGGCCCTCCTCCTGGATGCGCCGCAGGGCGGTGTCCAGCTGGGGACCGCAGTCGCAGCGCAGGGAGCCGAAGACGTCGCCGGTGAGGCATTCGGAGTGCATGCGGACCAGGACGTCCGCGCCGTCGCCGATCTCGCCGTGCACGAGGGCGACGTGCTCGACGCCGTCGACGGTGGACCGGTAGCCGTAGGCGGTGAAGGTGCCGTGGGCGGTGGGCAGGCGGGTCTCGGCCTCGCGGCGGACGGTGGGCTCGCTGCTCCGGCGGTAGGCGATCAGGTCCTCGATGGAGATGATCGTCAGGCCGTGCTTGCGGGCGAACGGGATCAGCTCGGGCAGCCGGAGCATCCGGCCGTCCTCGCCGGCGATCTCCACGATGGCGCCGGCCGGGCGCAGGCCCGCGAGCCGGGCGAGGTCGACGGCGGCCTCGGTGTGGCCGTTGCGGACGAGCACCCCGCCGGGCTTGGCGCGCAGCGGGAAGACGTGGCCGGGCCGGACGAAGTCCGTCGGCTCAGCCGTGCCGCTCGCGAGGAGCTGCAGCGTGGTCGCGCGGTCGGCGGCGGAGATGCCGGTGCTCACGCCGTGCGCGGCCGAGGCGTCCACCGAGACGGTGAACGCGGTCTGCATCGACTCGGTGTTGTCCTGGACCATCTGCGGCAGCCGGAGCCGGTCCAGCTCCTCGCCCTCCATGGGGGCGCAGATCAGGCCTCGGCACTCGCTCATCATGAACGCGATGATCTCGGGGGTCGCCTTCTCGGCGGCGATGACGAGGTCGCCCTCGTTCTCCCGGTCCTCGTCGTCGACGACCACGATGGGGCGGCCCGCCGCGATGTCGGCGATGGCCTGCTCGACGGGGTCGAGTCCGAAGCTCTCGATGGTGTCCGTGTGGTACCGCGGCGGTGCCGAGGTCATGCCGGCGCTCCTTCCAGGACGGGCTGCGGGCCCCTGCGGGAGCGCAGCCACCAGTCGCGCATGCCCCACAGGACGAGTGCGCCGTAGATGACGTAGACGAAGCCGGAGAAGGCGTAGCCGTTGGCGAAGTTGAGGGGCACGCCGACGAGGTCGACGAGCAGCCAGGCGAACCAGAACTCGACCATGCCCTTGGCCTGGGCGTACATGGCGACGATGGTGCCGACGAAGATGTAGGCGTCGGGCCAGGGGTCCCAGGACAGAGACGGATGGGCCTTGAAGAGCAGGGCCACCGCGACGGTGCCGGCGGCGGCCGCGCCGAGCATCACCGCACGCTCGCGCCAGGTGGCGAAGCGGGGGGTGATGTGGCCGTCCTCGGACCGGTCCTTGTTGCGCTGCCACTGCCACCAGCCGTACAGCGCGACGGCCATGACGACGGCCTGCTTGCCGGCGCTGCCGGTCAGGTGGCCGTAGAAGGCGGAGAAGAGGACGAGGCCGGACAGGAACTGCACGGGCCAGGTCAGCAGCGAACGGCGCCAGCCGAGGGCCAGGGTGATCAGGCCGAGGATGTTGCCGACCATGTCCGACCAGATGATGTGCTGGCCGAAGAGGGTGAACGCCTCGGAGTTCAGCCAGTTCACCGGCCGGCCCCCTGACCGGCCGCGAGCAGCCGCTCCACGTACTTGGCGATGACGTCGACCTCGAGGTTGACCGGGTCGCCGGGCTGCTTGTGGCCGAGCGTGGTCAGGGCGAGGGTGGTCGGGATGAGGCTGACGGTGAAGTGGTCCCGGCCGGCCTCGACGACGGTGAGGCTGATGCCGTCGACCGTGATGGAGCCCTTCTCCACGACGTAGCGGGCGAGGTCCGCGGGGAGCGAGACCTTGACGATCTCCCAGTTCTCGGACGGCTTGCGCTCCAGGACCTGTCCGGTGCCGTCGACGTGGCCCTGCACGATGTGCCCGCCCAGGCGCGCGCCCACGGCGGTGGGGCGCTCCAGGTTGACGCGGGAGCCGACGGCGAGCGCGCCCAGACTGGAACGGTTCAGCGTCTCGGCCATGACGTCGGCGGTGAACTCGTCGCCCTCGTGGTCGACCACGGTGAGACAGACCCCGTTCACGGCGATGGAGTCGCCGTGCTGCGCGCCCTCGGTCACCACGGGTCCGCGGAGCCGGAAACGGGAGGCGTCGCCGAGGTTCTCGACGGCGGTGACCTCACCCAGCTCTTCGACGATTCCGGTGAACACTTCCCGGGTCCTCCTGCCTCACTAGGGCACGGACTCCGGGGCCTGTCGATGACGACAGAATCTACGGATGAGCACACACCTCAGGCGTCGCCGAAAGGGACGCGTCCGCATGCGGACGAGTCCAGATACGGCGGCGCGCACACGTGACGCATGCCCGCCCGCCGCGCACTGCCTCCCATCCGGACTTTAACCGTCGGTCCAGGAATTCCACCTGGTCAACCGGCCGCTGGAAGCGACCGGGTCGCGGACTATAACCGCCGGTTCGGACTTTCACCGACCCCGGAGTGCGCTGCTTCTGGTACAGGGCCAGTGTGCCACGCCCGACGCTCACCCAGACAGGTGACGGGTGTGGGCTCGCTCACAGTGTGTACCGCCGGGCTTGCGCCGCGGAGCCGACCGCGTCAACTGGCGAGCGAGGAAAGAGCGTTGACCTTGATCCGGACCCATTGACCACGCTGGTCTAGTCCTTTTAGGGTGCGGGCGGGCCCGGCGGCGGTGACGACGGCCCTTGCCCGCCGCCGGGCCGCCAGGGGGCCCGGCACGCCGCCGACGGCCCTCTGGCAGGGTGAGCGCATGACGCTGCCGCCGCCCGCCGACGAGTTCGAGTCCCATCGTCCCCGGCTGTACGGCCTGGCCTATCGCCTGCTCGGCTCCGCACAGGAGGCGGAGGACGCCGTGCAGGACGCGTATCTGCGGTTCAGCGGCGCCGACCGCGCGGACATCGAGCACCTCGGCGCCTGGCTCGCCCGGACCGTCACCAACCTCTGCCTGAACCGGCTGACCTCGGCCCGGGCCCGGCGCGAGGAGTACGTCGGGCCCTGGCTGCCGGAGCCGGTGCTCACCTCCGACGGCACGCTGGGACCGCTGGAGTCGGCCGAGCGGCGGGACCAGGTCTCCCTCGCGATGCTGGTCCTGCTGGAGCGGCTGACGCCGACCGAGCGGGCGGTGTACGTGCTGCGCGAGGCGTTCGGCTACGGCCACCGGGAGATCGCGGACGTCCTGGACCTGAGCGAGGCGAACTGCCGTCAGCTGTACCGGCGGGCGGCAGCGCGGGTGGCCGCCCGCGAGGGGCGGTTCGATCCGGCCCCCGAGCGGCGGGAGGAGTTGGTCACGTCGTTCATCACGGCCGCCCGGGAGGGCGACCTGGCCGGTCTGGAGAAGCTGCTGGCGGCGGACGTGACCTGGTGGGGCGACGGCGGCGGCAAGGTCTCGGCGGCTCTGCGGCCGATCGAGGGCCGGGACAAGGTGCTGCGTTTCCTGGTGGGCGGCGCGCAGCGGTTCACGGGTGGCATGGACTTCACGGTGGTGGAGGTGAACGGGGCGAGCGCGCTGGCCGGATGGGCGGACGGCACGCTGCTGGGGGTCGTCGCCTTCGAGCTGCGGGACGGGCTGATCGCGCACATGCGGTGCGTGATGAACCCGGACAAGCTGGACTTCGTACGGCGGCAGCTGGCACGCCCGTGAGGGACGTCCGCCGGGGCTGTCACATTTCCGGGCGGCTGTCCGGTCTCAGCTGACGAAGGGCGCTCCGGCCGGGGCGCCCGGCGCTCGAAGGGACGGAGAACAGCATGACCACGATCCTGGTGACCGGCGGGACCGGAACGCTCGGCAGGCTCGTCACGGAGCGGCTGCGGGCGGACGGGCACGAGGCGCGGGTGCTCAGCCGGCACGCCCAGCCCTACGCCGTCGACCTGCGCGAGGGCGGTCCCGGGCTGGACGCGGCGCTGGCGGGCGTGGAGACGGTCGTGCACTGCGCGAGCAGTCCGCGGGGCGGGGACGAGCGGGCCGCGGACCAGCTGATCGCGGCGGCGCGGCGGGCCGGGGTCGGCCACCTCGTGTACATCTCCATCGTCGGCGTGGACCGGGTGCCGCTCGGCTACTACCGGAGCAAGCTCGCGGTGGAGCGGCGGATCGAGGAGTCGGGGCTCGGCTGGACCGTGCTGCGGGCGACGCAGTTCCACGACCTGCTGGTGACCCTGTTCCAGACACTGGCCAAGCCGCCGGTCGTGCTGCTCCCGGCGGGGGTACCGGACCAGCCGGTGGAGGTGTCCGAAGTCGCCGACCGGCTGGCCGAGTTGGCTCTCGCGGCACCGGCGGGGCGGGTGCCGGACATGGGCGGCCCGGAAGTACGGTCGTTCGATTCACTGGCCCGCGCCTGCCTGCGGGCGACGGGCCGGCGCCGGCCGCTGGTCGGCGTGCCCCTGTTCGGGAGCACGTACCGCGCCTTCCGCGCGGGCGGCCATCTGGCACCGCAACAGGCGGTGGGCAAGGTGACCTTCGAGGAGTACCTGGAGCGGCGGTTCGGGGGCGGGCGGGACTGAGCCGCCTGGGCGGCGCGCGGCCGGAGCCCGGCTCATCGCGGAGCCCGGCCGCGGACCGCCCTCAGATCCCTGCCTTCGGCCGGCAGGCCATGAAGTACTGCGAACTCAGCCACCAGGGCATCCGCCGCACCGGACTCAGCTGCTCGGTGTCGATGCTGAACCGCTCCCTCACCAGCTCCCGGAGTTCACGGAAGTCGAATCCCTTGTGCGTCGTGCGCGGATTGTCCGGCCGGCTCACCGGAATTCCGGCCATCGCTCTCAGAACTTCCGAAGGCGTGTATTCCGTCCTGAGTGAGCGGCTGCGAATCATCCAGTTCGACACCTTCGGCACGATCGCCAGACCGTACATGATCGGCACGGAAATCACGAGTGCGCCGTTCGGCCTGAGAATGCGTGACGCATCTTCCAGCAGAACATCGAGTTCTTTGTCGTAAAGGTGCTCGCACACCTCGAACGCCGTCATCACGTCCACGCTGTGCGGCGCGACGCCGTCCAGCGACTCCACGTACCGCACCTCGGGAAACGTGGACTCCATGTACGGATCGTGGCCGACGAGCGTGAGGTCGGGGCGCACCTCGCCCAGCGCATGCAAAAAGAGGCCCGGCCCCGCGCCGAAATCGACGACCGTGCCGCGCTGCGCGCACAGACCGGCGACGAGATCGACCGACATGGTCATGCGAGTGCGGTGGGCGAAACGTGCCAGCGGATTGCCGGACTTGACTGTTTGCTCTTCGTATGAGATTTCCCGCACCGAGAAGCTCCGTCACGTGAATGTTTTCGTGGTCAGGTGCTTGTCTCGACAAGAGACCGGCTGAGGAACCGTAGCAAGGAATTCGGGCCGCACGAAGAGCAACGCGCCGCGGAAATCCGAGGCCGGCCCGCCTGACGGCCCGCCTAACGTTCCGGCGGGGCGAAGAGTTCGTCCTGGGCCCGTTCCCGGGCCGTCAGCAGGGCTCCGCGCAGTACGGCGGTGCCGCCGAGGCTGCCGGCCCGCACCTCGGTGGGCAGCGGGGACATGCGGTGCAGCCGCTCCTCCACCAACCGCGCGAGCACCGCTCCCCCGGCCTGCCCCACCTCCCCGCCCAGCACCACGCACCCCGGATCCAGGACGGCGACCACGGAGGCGACCCCGACGGCGACGCGGTCGGCGAGGGCGTCGAGAAAGCGGGCGGCGGGGCTCGCGCCGCCGGACCCCGGCGCGGTGGACGCGGCGGCCACCGCGCGCCGGACCACCTCCGCGGCACCCGGCCCGTCCAACAACCGCTCCGCGGGCAGCCCGGTCTGCCGGGCCAGGGCGCCGATGGCCGCCGACCCGGTCAGCGAGTGGAAGCCGCCGTCGCAGTCGGTCGCCGAGGGCAGTGAGCTGGTTCCCGGGACCGGCAGGAAGCCGATCTCTCCCGTGCCGCCCGAGGCCCCGCGACGGAGCGTGCCGTCGAGGACGACGGCGGCGCCGACGCCGTGCCCGAGCCAGAGCAGGACGAAGGTGTCCCGGTCCCGGGCGACGCCCTCGCGCTGTTCGGCCAGGGCGGCCAGGTTGGTCTCGTTCTCCACGGTGACCCGGGCGCCGGGCAGCCGTTGCTGCAGGGCGGCGGCCAGGCTGCGGTGCCAGGCGGGCAGTCCGGCCGAGTCGCGCAGGTCGCCGGTGGCCGGGTCGATGAGCCCGGGGGCGCCGATACCGACGGTGTGCAGCCGCTCCGCCCCGGCCTCCTTCGCCGTCCGCTCCACCGCGGCCACCGCCTGCTCCACGGCCGGTCCGGTCCCGGCCTCGTCGCCGATCGGCACGGACGCCTCGGCGAGCACCCGTCCGACCAGGTCGGAGACCAGCACGAAGACGCCTTCGGTACGGACGTCGAGGGCGGCGAGGTGGGCGCGGTCGGCGACGATGCCGTACAGCCGGGCGTTCGGGCCGCGGCGCTGTTCGCCGGACTCGCCGACGACCGTGATCAGGCCGGAGGCCGTGAGCCGTTCGACGAGGTCGGCGACGCTCGGCCGGGACAGCCCCGTCAGCTGCTTCAACTGTCCTGCCGTCAGCGGGCCTTCCTGCTGCAACAGCCGCAGGGCCAGGCGGTCGTTGATGGCCCGGGCGGTACTGGGTGATGCGGGCATGACGGGAATCCTCCCAGATCGCTGCGACCGGACCGGCCGAGGACCGGGACGGCGCCGGGGGCACCCTGCGGCCGTAAAACCATCTATCTATCAGGCAGGGTCCCTGATAGTTTACGGCGCGAACCGCAGAGGCGTACCGGGAAACTCCTGGGGAGGGGCTGGAACATGAGTGACGTGGGCTATGCGCGCGACGAGGTGCGGCGCGCCCGGTACGCCGTGGCGGCCGTGTTCGCCGTGCACGGCGCCGTGACCGGCTCCTTCGCGACCCGCGTGCCGTGGGTCCAGGACCACGCCTCGCTCAGCGCGGGCCAGTTGGGGTTCGCGCTGGCCTTCACGGCGTTCGGCGCCTCGTGCGCGATGCCGCTGGCGGGCCGGATCAGTCACCGTTTCGGCAGTCGCGCGGCCCTGCGCGGGCTGCTCGCGCTGTGGACGCTGTCGCTGACCCTGCCGTCCCTCGCGCCGAACCTGTACACCCTGTGCCTGGCGATGTTCGCCTACGGCGCCACCTCCGGCATGGCCGACGTCGCGATGAACGCGCTGGGGGTCGAGATCGAGCGGAGCCTCGAGAAGTCGATCATGTCGGGTCTGCACGGCATGTGGAGCGCGGGGGCGCTCATCGGCTCGGCGGCAGGCACGCTCGCCGCGCACCTCGGTTCCGACGCCCGCCTGCACCACGCGTTCGCCGCCGCCACCCTCACCCTCCTCGGACTGCTGGCCTGCACCTGGGTGCTCGATGTGCAGCCCGCCGAGGACGAGGAGCCGCCCCCGCGCTTCGCCCTCCCGCCCCGCTCCGCGGTGCTGATCGGCGCGGTCGGCTTCTGCGCGGTGTTCGCCGAGGGCGCGAGTCTGGACTGGTCGGCGGTGTTCCTGCGGGACCGGCTGGACAGTTCGGCCGGTCTGGCGGCGGCCTCGACCACCGGGTTCATGCTGACGATGGCCGTGGCCCGGATCGCCGGGGACGCGGTGGTGAACCGATTCGGCGCGGTCCGCACGGTCCGGGCCGGCGGAGTCATGGCCGGGCTGGGCGGTGTGCTGATCGTCCTCGCCGGACATCCGGCCGTGGCGATGGGCGGGTTCGCGCTGATGGGTCTCGGCATCGCGGTGGTCGTACCGCTGTGCTTCGCGGCGGCCGGGCACGCCGGGCCCAACCCCAGTCAGGCCATCGCGGGCGTGGCGACCATCACCTACACCTCCGGGCTGATCGCGCCGAGCCTGATCGGCGGCGTGGCACAGGCGACCAGCCTGATGGTGTCGTTCTGTGTCGTGGCGGCGCTGGCGTGCGGGCTCGCGGTGTTCGCGGGGGTGCTGCGCACCGCCGAACGCGGCGGCCGCAAGGAGATCAGTCGGCCGGCCGCAGCAGTGCCCGACCCGCGGCCCTGAAGGCGTCGGTCCAGGGCGCGGGCCGCAGGGTCGTCGCGTCCAGCCGGACCAGCACCCGGGCGCCCTGCGCGTAGGTCTGCGTCCCGTCGGCCGAGCAGAAGCGGAAGCCGTAGGTCAGGCCCGTGGTGCCGAGCCGTTCCAGCCAGAGGTGGACGGCGTAGGTGCCGGGGCGGGTCACCGGCGCCTCGTAGCTGATCCGCAGTTCCTTGACCGCGTTGCAGGCGTCGCCGGCCGCCACCCAGTCGCCGTCGAAGCGGATGCCGTGCTCGTTCCACAGCTCGGTCCAGGCGCGCTCGACCATGAGCGGGTAGCGGGCGTTGTGGAGGAGCCCGAGCGCGTCGAGGTCGTCGAAGTGGACGGTGACGGGGATCAGCCGGCCGTGGGAGACAGCGGGTGCGGTCGGGGCTTCGGCGGTCACGGGCGGGGCTCCTGAACGGTGGGCGACGGGGCGGGCACACCCCCGGGCACACTCCATACTAAGCGACCGCTCAGGAGCCCCGGCGGGGAAGGCGGCTGGTCAGCCCGCTATCGAGTCCAGCTGCTCGGCGGCGGGCCGCAACGCCCACAGGTCTCCCCCGGGCGGCGCCTGGAGCCTCGGCACGGCCGCCCGTGCCGCCGCGTCCCCGGCGTCCGCGGCCGCGTGCACGACGTCACTCGCCGCGTAGCGGTGGAACTCCAGCTCCGGGTGCGGCCAGGCGGCGGCACCGGTCGCGGCCGGCAGGAGGTAGTCGACCGCCTTGAACAGGCTCTGCCCGTCCGGACCCCGATACCCCCAGAGGTCCACGCCCACGTGCCGGCCGATGGCCGCGAGCCGGGTGTAGGCGACCAGGTCGAAGGCCGAGTAGTGCCAGCTGCGGGTGCGGGCCAGTTCCTGCGGCTGGCCGCCGTCGGCCGCGATCTGCGGGTCGATCCGCCTGCCGCGCGCGTCCAGCACGGTCCGCCGGGCCAGGGCGGTGTCGCCCGTGGCGTAGGCGAGGGCGGCGAGCTGCATGTCGTAGAAGGTGCCGTGGTTGTTGGCGGCGGCGCCCTCCTGCCTGCCGAAGTCGCTGTTCTTCAGCCAGCCGAGGAAGTCGGAGTTCCACCTGCCCATGGCGGTCCGGTCCCGCGCGGTCCAGCCGGGTGCGCCGGTGGCGAGGATCGCCTGGGCGTCGAGGACGCTGGTGTACGACTGCGAGAAGTCGATGATGCCGATGGCCCGGCCGTCGTACCTGCAGGGGATGAACTGGGCGTGGTCCAGGTTCGGGTTCATCCGGGTGGCCGGGTCCAGGAACCAGGTGCGCAGGATCCGCCCGGCCTTGTCGGCGTAGTCCCGCCTGCCCGTGTAGTACCAGGCGAGCGAGAGGTCGTAGGCGGAGTCGAAGACCTTCTCGGCGTCCTGGCGGTCCGTCCCGCTGTCGACCTCCGGATTGCGCTCGCCGTCGCGCTGGACGTACGGGCAGCCCCAGGGGTTGTCGGCGGTGGGGCTGGTCGCGGGCCACCAGTAGGGCGCCTGGCTCAGGTAGTCGTGGACGTCGCCGCCGGGGGCGGGCTTCGGCTTGTCGACGACCGTCCAGGGACCCTGCTCCAGCCAGGCGTCGGCACGGGTGGTCAACTCCCCCAGCGCGCGCCGGAGTCGGGGGTCGTGGTCCAGGCGGGCCCGGGTCTGCTGGAGGCGGGCGCCGTCGAGGACGGCCGTCCGCGGGGCCCTGGGTGCCGCCTCGGCGGAGGGGACGAGCACGGCCGTGAAGGTCACCACCGCGGCCAGCAGCACGGCCGCCCGGGATCTTCCACTCATCAGGCACTCCGATCATCTCGTTCAGCTATATGAACAGAGTTCACGAATAGGACCGTGTGAGCGTAGAGCCGCCGGATACCCCTGACAATGGTTCGGACCGTCTTCACGTACAGAGAAAGCGAAACCCCACCATGGACCTCGGCGTGCGCTGGAAGCTGCACGGTGACGGGCGCACGCCCGCGCCCGGAGCGGTGGTACGCCCCGACGAACGGCTCTCCTGGCCCCGTACCGTGGGCCTCGGCGCCCAGCACGTGGTCGCGATGTTCGGCGCCTCCTTCGTGGCGCCCGTCCTCATGGGCCTGGACCCCAACCTGGCGATCATGATGTCGGGCGTCGCGACCGTGATCTTCCTGCTCGCCACCCGCGGCCGGGTGCCGAGCTACCTCGGCTGCTCGCTGTCGTTCGTCGGCGTGGCCGCGGTCATCCGCGCGCAGGGCGGCACGAGCGCGACCGTGACCGGCGCGGTCCTCGTCGTCGGTGCCGTGCTGTTCCTGGTGGGACTCGCGGTGCAGCGCTTCGGCGCCCGGATCATCCATGCCGCGATGCCGCCGATCGTCACCGGCGCGGTCGTCATGCTGATCGGCTTCAATCTGGCCCCGGTGACCGCGTCCACCTACTGGCCGCAGGACCAGTGGACCGCGCTGCTGGTCATGCTGTTCACGGGGCTGGCCGTGGTCTGTCTGCGCGGCTTCTGGTCCCGCATCGCGATCTTCCTCGGCCTGGTCTTCGGGTACGGCATCTCCTGGGCCTTCGACCGGATCTTCGGCAAGATCCACTCCATGAGCCCGAGCGGCCAGGTCACCGACCACTGGCGCCTCGACCTCTCCGGCGTGTCCAAGGCCGACTGGATCGGCCTGCCCTCCTTCCACGGGCCGTCCTTCCAGTGGTCGGCGATCCTCGTCGCGCTGCCCGTCGTGATCGCGCTGGTCGCGGAGAACGCCGGCCACGTCAAGGCGGTCGGCGAGATGACCGGCGACCCGCTGGACGACCAGCTCGGTACGGCGATCTCGGCGGACGGCGTCGGCTCGATGCTGTCGACCGCGGTGGGCGGCCCGCCCAACACCACCTACTCCGAGAACATCGGCGTGATGGCCGCGACCCGCGTCTACTCCACCGCCGCCTACTGGGCCGCCGCCGGCTTCGCCCTGCTCTTCGGCATCTGCCCGAAGTTCGGCGCGGTCGTGGCCGCGATCCCGGGCGGCGTCCTCGGCGGCATCACCGTGATCCTCTACGGCATGATCGGCCTGCTCGGCGCCCAGATCTGGATCAACGCCAAGGTGGACCTGCGCAACCCGCTGAACCTGGTGCCGGCCGCCGCGGGCATCATCATCGGCGTCGGCAACGTCACCATGAAGTTCACCGAGACCTTCTCGCTCAGCGGCATCGCCCTCGGCACCCTGGTCGTCATCACCGGCTACCACGCGCTGCGCGCCTTCGCCCCGGCCCACCTGAAGAAGCAGGAGCCGCTGCTGGACGAGGGCACGTCCAGCTACGACGCGGGGACTCCGCGCGCCAAGTCGTAGGCGTAGGCGGGGGTGAACGTCCCGGCCGGGCCCTTGCAGCCGTCGGACTCCCCCGGCAGCTTGACCCACAGGTAGGCGTCGATCCGCGCCTCGCCGGTGGCCAGGGTCGGCGCCCGGCCGATCCTCCGGCCGGCCGGGTCGCACCACCGGCCGTCCGGCGGGGCGCCGTTGCCGTTGCGGCTGGTGTCGATCACCGCGCCGAGGCCCGGCGGCCCGCCGAGGGCGTCGAGGACCTGACGGTCGTATGCGATCTCGTCGGTCGTGGTGCGGAAGTTGGACACGTTGCTGAAGATGCCGTCGAAGGACGCGGCGCCCGCCTCCCTCAGCAGAGCCGCCTGCCGGTCGGGCGGATTCCAGCCGGAGTGGCCCGCGTCGAAGTAGACCCGCGTCTTCGGGTTCGCGGCCCGCAGGACCCGGCCGGCGCGGGCGAGCGAGGCGAACCGGGCTGCGCGGTCGGCCTCCGCGAGGCAGTCCGACTGCGCGATCGAGTCCGGCTCCAGGATCACGATCACCTCGCCCGAGCCCAGTCCCCGGGCGAAGGCGTCGACCCAGGCGTCGTAGGCGGCGAGATCGCGGGCGCCTCCCCGGGAGGCGCCGCCGCAGTCGCGGTCCGGGATCACGTACGGCACGAGCACCGGGACCCGGCCCCGCACCGCCGCGCCCGCGGTGACCGCGCGCACCCGGCCGGCGACGGTGTCCGTGCCGGGGTCGGTGAACCACACCGCGGCCGGCCGCCCGGCGATCCGGGACGCGATGACGGCGGTGCGCGGGTCGTCGGGATGGGCCCGGACCCAGCCCTGGGCCTGGGAGACGGGGTGGCGGTAAAGGAGCGGGGACACCGGGGCGGACCGCCGCCCCCTCCCGGTGCGGGCCGGAACGGGGGTCTTCGTCACCGGCTTCGAGGGCGGCGGCGTCCCCGTGGCCGGCGCGCTCGTGACCGGCGGCGCACTCGGGACCGGGGAGGGCGGGAGCGCCGGAGCCGGGGCGTGCCTCACCTCGGGCCGGGCGGGGCGGGAGCCGTGGCCGTCGCCGAGCGCCGAGAGCACCCCGGTGACGGCGCCGATCCCGGTCACGACCGAGGCCGCCACGACCATCAGCGCCCGCCGTACGGCACGCCTGCGCGCGGCCCGCCGCTCGGCCAGGCGCCGGGCACGTAAGCCTGACACCGTCCTGCCCCCCCTCGCGTCCGCCGGCGTTCCCCCGTTCCGGCGAAGCACCGGGCCGGTCGGCACGCCGGTCAGCCTAGGGCTGGGACCCTTCCCCCATGGCCCGGTCGGAACACTTCACCACTCCCGTCGACGCGGTCGTCTCCCGGATGCGGACGCTGGACGCAGCACTGCCCGAACGGGACGGGGTCGCCGTGTTCAACCGCGTCTACCTCGCCGTCACCGAGGAGATCGACCGGCGCCTGGACAGCGGCGGGTTCACCGACCCGCGAGCGGCGATCACGCTGGACGTACGGTTCGCCGAGCGGTACCTGGCGGCGGTCGACGCGGCGACCGCGGACCGCCGTCCGCCCGCCTGCTGGCGGCCGCTGTTCCAGCTGCGCCGCCATCCCGGCGTACGGCCACTGCAGTTCGCGCTGGCGGGCATCAACGCGCACATCGGACACGATCTGGCGCTCGCCGTGGTGGACACCTGTCGTACGCTCGGCTGCGATCCGGCCGAACTCGAGGACGAGTTCGATCGCGTGGGCGACCTCCTCGTCTCGCTGGAGGAGCGCATCCGCGAGGATCTGATGCCGGGCCCCGACCTGCTCCAGATCGCCGACCCGCTCACCCATCTGCTGGGCTCCTGGAGCCTGGAGCGGGCCCGGGACGCGACCTGGGCGGCGGCCCGGGCCCTGTGGACCCTGCGCCGGTTCGAGGACGTGGCCGAGGAGTTCACCGAGCGGCTGGACGCGGCGGTGGGCTTCGCCGGCCGGATGCTGCTGACGCCCCTGGCCTGCTGACATGGCCTGATCTCTGCGCTCGGCGCGCCCTTCGGAAACCGCGGATGATCGCGGGACGTTGCCGCCGCGTACCCGATTGCTAAGGAGCAGCCGTATGGCGACCAGGCTCGGTCTCGGTCTTCCCCAGATGCAGCAGTACGCCCTCGGCAGGGACGTGCCCGACGTGGCGCGCGCCGCCGAACGGATCGGCTACGAGAGCGTGTGGGTCTTCGAGCGGGCCCTGTTCCCCGAGCCGGCCACGCAGGACCTGTACGGCATCGAGGGCATGGCCTGGCCCGACCAGTACCGGAACACGGCGGACCCGCTGGTCACGCTCACGCTGGCGGCGGCGGCCACGGAGCGGGTCCGGCTGGGCACCAGTGTCCTGGTGGCGCCGCTGCACGTGCCGTTCCAGCTGGCCAAGGCCCTGGCCTCACTGGACGCGGCGAGCGGCGGCCGGGTGATCGCGGGCTTCGGCACGGGCTGGTCCCTGGACGAGTACGCGGCTTCGGGCGTCCGGCCCTTCGAGGAGCGCGGCGCGGTGCTGGACGAGGTCATCGAGGTGTGCCGGAAGGTGTGGGGGCCGGATCCGGTCGTCCACGACGGACCCCTCACCAAGATCTCTCCGGCGGTCGTGGGGCCCAAGCCGGCCCGGCCGATTCCGATCATGCTCGCCGCGGGCAACAGGCGGGCCTGGCGGCGGCTCGTGGACCACGCCGACGGGTGGCTGCCGGTGAACATCGGAGAACCGGAGGCGATCGCAGCCCACTGGCGCCAGTTGCGGGAACTGGCGCAGGAGCGGGGCCGCGTGGAGCCGATCCGCACGGTCCTGCGGGTGAACAGCTTCCGCCTGCCCAGGGCGCACGAGGGCGTCGGCCGGCGGCTCTTCCAGGCGCGTGTGGACCAGACCATCGAGGATCTGGTCGCGCACGCGCAGATCGGCTTCGAGGAGATCATGGTGGACCTCCAGAGCCTCGCGCGGGACGCGGAGGAACTGAAGGACATCGCCGCCGAGGTGTTGGAGAAGGCGCGGGCGGCCGGAGTCTGAGGCCGGCCGCCCGCGCCCTGGTTCTCGGCTCCCGGTCAGTCCTCGGGAAGCTCCACGGGCGCGATCTCGTCGTAGACGTCACCCGGGCCCGGGTTGACCGCGTCGGTCTCGCCACCGAAGTGGCGCATGACCCCCCAGACCGCGTTCAGCGCGGTCTGGACGGCGCCCTCGGCCCAGCCGGCCGTCCAGGAGATGTCGTCGCCGGCGAGGAAGATGCCCCGCTTGTCCTCGGGCAGCCGGTCCTGCATGAAGTGCGTGAACAGGCGCCGCTGGTAGCGGTAGTGACCCGGCAGGTTGGCCTTGAACGCGCCCATGAAGTAGGGCTCGTTCTCCCAGGAGACGGTCACCGGGTTGCCGATGATGTGCTTCCTGATGTCGACCTTCGGGTAGATCTCGCCGAGCGACTTCAGCATGACCTCCATCCGCTCGTTCGCGGACAGCGGCAGCCACTTCAGGCTGTCGTCGCACCAGGTGTAGGACAGGCAGATCACGGCGGGCTTGTCCGGCCCCTCGTCCAGCAGGTAGGTGCCGCGGGTCATGCGGTCCGTCAGCGTCATCGACATGACGTCCCGGCCGGTCTCCTCGTCCTTGTCCAGCCAGAAGGGCCGGTCCACGGGTACGAAGAGCTTCGAGGACTCCATGTAGTGGGTGCGCTCGATCGCGGTCCAGTGGTCGATCGGGAAGAGCGAGTCGTCGCAGGCGATCTTGGACAGCAGCATCCACGACTGGGCGGTGAAGATCGCCGCCTTGTAGGTGCGGATGTCGCCGTTCGCGTCGGTCACGGTGATCTGGTTGCCCGCGGTGCGGTGCAGCCGGGTCACGGCCGGCCGGGGCTCGCCGTCGACGTGCAGGGTCTTCAGCGAGGTGCCGTAGGGCCAGTGGACGATCTTCTCCGGCTCGCGCTCCCACAGGCGCAGCGGCAGCTGCTGGGAGCCGCCGACGATGCCGCGGTGGTGGTCGTCGGCCTCGGTGTAGACGACGCGCAGGATCTCCAGGATGGAGTTCGGGAAGTCGGTGTCCCAGCCGCCGGTGCCGAAGCCGACCTGGCCGAAGATCTCGCGGTGCCGGAAGGACCTGAAGGCCTCGGAGTCGCAGAGGAAGCCGTAGAAGGTCTGGTTGTCCAGCTTCTCGACCAGCTTCGCCCAGATCTCGCGGATGCGCGGGACGTCCCGTTCGCGCATGGCGCGGTTCATGTCGGAGAAGTCGGCGCCCTCCTCCAGGCACTTGTTCCAGGCGTCGGCGACGTCCCGGTACACCTGGGGCAGGTCGTCGATCGTCTCGGCGTAGTGCGACTCGCCCTTGAGGTCGACGACGGTCGAGGGCGTCGCCTCGGCCAGCGGGTTGGGGAAGGAGCGGGTCTCGAGTCCCACCAGGTCGATGTAGTGCTGGAGGGCGGTGGAGGACGGCGGGAAGCGCATCGCGCCCATCTCGGCGGTCAGCGAATCGTCGCAGCCCTCGAAGCCGACCGTGCGCAGCCGGCCGCCGATCTGGTCGGCCTCGTAGACGACGGGCTTGAGGCCCATCTTCATCAGCTCGTAGGCGGCCACGATGCCGGACAGACCGCCGCCGATGACCGCGACCTCGGTGCCGTGCTCGGTCGCGGGGATCTGACCGAGGCCCGCCGGGTGCGCGAGGAAGTCGTCGTAGGCGTAGGGGAAGTCCGGGCCGAACATGGTGATCGGCGGCTGCTGCTCGTCGGTGTGCTCGACGGCGTTGGGCACCGTGGACGTCATGGGGTACGGACTCCTTGCGCGAGGTGAAACAGGGGGGAGGCTTTTTCCGGGGCCTACGGCGGCTCAGGCCAGGGACCCGTACAGACCGGGGCGGCGGTCCTCCAGGTACGGGTTGGCCTCGCGGGAGGCCGCCAGGAAGGCGGGGTCGGCGTCGGCGATCACGAGCTGTTCGGCGCGGCCGGCGCGGGTGCGGGCGACGCCGTCGGGACCGGCCAGGACGGAGAGGCCGATGAACTCGAACTCGCCTTCCTGCCCGACCCGGTTGACGTAGGCGACGTACATCTGGTTCTCGAAGGCGCGCACCGGGATCATCGACTCGGCGACGAACTGGAAGGGGTGCATCTGCGCGGTCGGCACGACGAGGAGGTCGGTGCCGGCCAGGGCGTGGGCGCGGACGTTCTCCGGGAACTCGACGTCGTAGCAGATCATCAGGCCCACGGTTTGGCCGTTCAGCTCGGCCTGGACGACCGGCTGCTCGCCCGGCGTGAAGTGGTCGCGCTCGAAGCAGCCGAAGAGGTGGGTCTTGCGGTAGTTCGCGAGCCGGGTGCCGTCGGCGGAGATCAGCTGGGCGGAGTTGTAGACGGTCTCGCCGTCGCGCTCCGGGTAGCCGTAGGCGATCGCGACGCCGTGCCGGGTGGCGGTGTCGGCGATCGCGTCGGCGGAGTCACCGTCGGCGGGCTCGGCGAGGCGGGCGATGCCGTCGCCGATCGCGTACCCGGTCAGGAACATCTCCGGGGCGGCCAGCAGCGCGGCGCCCGCGGCGGCGGCACGGCCCGCGGCCTCGTCGAGGACCTTGAGGTTCTCGGCGACGGAGCCGGGGCGGCCGGAGCTCTGGAGCAGGGCGGTGCGCATGCGTGATCCTCACCGGAACGGGGGTTTTGGGGGGCCAGAAAGAAGGTACGGTCGGCGCGCTCGGCCGGACAAGAAGGACCCGTTGCGCGCCGGTGCGCGGATCGTTGCGTGCGGGGGGCTCCGGACGGCGATTCGTTGCGCGCACCCGAAAGCGGTGCCCGTCCCTCCGGGGCGCGGGTGGGACGGGTGGGTTTCCGGACCTTCCGCAGCAACCTGTCCCACCTGCTCCTCGGGGGCGCTGCGGGGAGGTCGTGGGGGTCACGGCTGATGGGCGCCGGGAGGAGGTCGTGGGGTGGTTACGGCTGATGCAGGCGCCTCCGGTACCGGAGAGGCCTAGATCAGCCGTAGCCGCTCCACGATCTCCCGTAGCAGCCCCGGGTCGGCGGCCGGGCCGCCGGGCATCAGCCGGCGGGGCTCGTCGATGCGGATCAGACGTGCCTCGGCCAGGTCGCCGAGGAGGACACGGACGACGGTCAGCGGCAGGTCGGCGTCCGCGGCCAGCTCCACCACGGGGCGGGGGCCGCGCCGGATCAGGTCGAGCAGCGTGGCACGGGCGTGGTCGACGGCGGGCCCCGGCCCGTCGGCGTCCACCGCGGTGACCTGGGACATCAGGTCGATGGTCTGCCGTCCCTCGGGCCGGGTGCGGCCCCGGGTCACCGTGTACGGGCGCACCATCGACCCCGTCTCGTCCTCGTACCAGTGCTCGTCGCTCACCGCGGCATCAGGGGGCCGAGCGGGCGGCGGCGTCGAGGTGGCGGCCGAGTCGGCGGACGAGCAGGGCCATCTCGTGGGCGAGCTGGCCGACGTCGGTACGGGCCTCGCTGAGCACGGCGAGCCGGCTGCCGTGTCCCGCCGGGGTGATGAAGAGGTAGGCGTCGTCCAGCATCACCATGGTCTGCCGTACCTGCCCCGCCTCGAACCGCTCCCCCGCCGACCTGGCCAGACCGTGGAAGCCGGAGCAGACGGCGGCCAGGTGCTCGATGTCCCGCCGGCGCATGCCGGCCGAGCTGCTGAGCGGCAGGCCGTCGGCGGTGAGCAGCACGGCCTGGCGGACGTGGTCGGTACGCGCCACCAGGTCGTCCAGCAGCCAGCCGAGATCCGTACCGGGCGCGCCGGCGAGCGCGTCGTCCCGCTCGGGGTTCTGGTCATCACCGGGCATCGTCGGTGTCGGTCCTTTCGTCGGCGTGGGTGATCGTGCGGTCGGTGGGGGCGGCCGCGTCGTCGGTGCGGGTGGCCGCTTCGACGGTGCGGGTGGCCGCGTCATCGGTGCGGGTGGCCGCTTCGACGGTGCGGGTGGCCGCGTCATCGGCACCGGTGGCCGCCGGCAGGCCCTTGCGGCCGCGGTCCAGGCCGCGCTGGAAGGCGCCGAAGATCGCGCGCATCTCCTCGGCGTCGACCTCGCGTTCGGGCGTGGTCCCGGGCGGTGCCGGTTCGTCACGCAGTTCCCGGGCGAGGGAGGCCTGACGGGTCCGGGTGGGCAGGGCGGGGGCGGTCGCGGGCAGTTTTCCGGGGGGCCGGTGACCCAGGGGCGACTGCCGCGCGGGGTCCTGATCCGCGGAAACGGCACCGGTCCGCTTCCTCGACGGCAACTCCCGCAACGCGACGGCCCCTTCGACGGGCCGCGGCCCCGGTGCCTCGGACGCTTCCCGTACGCCGGCCGCCGCCGGCGGTGCGCCCCTCCCCGGCTCCGGTGCACCGCTCCCCTCGTGCCGTACCCCCTGCGGTGCCCCCGCCGGCTCTGCCACCGCCAGCACGCTCTCCGGCAGCAGTACCACCGCCGTCGTGCCGCCGTAGGGCGAGTCGCGCAGGGTCACCTCGATGCCGTGGCGGGCGGCGAGGCGGCCGACGACGTACAGGCCGAGCCGGTCGTGGCGGGTCGGGTCGAAGGCGTCGGGGTCGGTGAGCGTGCGGTGGGCCTCCGCCCGCTGGCCGGCGTCGAGGCCCAGGCCCCGGTCGTCGATCTCCAGGACGAATCCGCTGCCGACCCACCCGGTGCGCAGGGTGACCTGGGTGTGCGGCGGCGAGAACACGGTCGCGTTCTCGAGCAGTTCGGCGACGAGGTGGACGACGTCGGCGACCGCGTCCGCCGCCACGCCCGCCTCCCGCATCGGCGGCACCACCACGCGCGCGTAGTCCTCGATCTCGCCGACGGCGGAGGCCACGACGTCCGCGACGGGCACCGGCCGGCGCCAGCGGCGGCCGGGCGTGGCCCCGGAGAGGATGATCAGGCTCTCCGCGTGCCGGCGCATGCGCGTGGTCAGGTGGTCGATGCGGAACAGCTCGCGCAGGACGTCCGGATCCTCGGTACGCCGTTCCAGCGTGTCGACGAGTTTCAACTGCCGGTGCACCAGCGCCTGGTTGCGCCGGGCGATGTTGAGCAGCACCGCGAACAGGCCCCGGCGCAGGGTGGCCTGCTTGACGGCGGCCTCCATGGCGGCGAGGCGCGCGGTGTTGAAGGACCGGCCGACCTGCCCGATCTCGTCGTCGCGCACCTCGTCGGCGGCGAGCGGAGGCGCCTCGGTGACCGCGTCGACCTCCTCACCGGCACTCAACCGGCGCATGACGTCGGGCAGCTGACGCTGTGTCAGCACATCGGCCGCGTCCCGCAGGGTCTCCAGACGGCGCGAGACGCGCCGGGCGCCGCGTACGGCGAACCACAGCGACAGGGCCGCGGCGGCCAGCCCGGCCGCTCCGACGACGGCCGCCTTCGTCAGCTCCCGGTAGGCGAAGGCCCGCCCGCGCGCGGCGGAGTTCTCGGCGGACTCGGTGCACAGCCGCATGTACCGCTTGACGGCCCGGTCGGTGGTCGAGCGCCAGGTGTCGGCGGCGACGGCCCGCCCGGCCCCGGCGGCGCCGGCCCGCAGCAGCGCGTCCTCGCCCCGCACCAGCGAGCGGTGCAGGTCGTCCTGCCGGAAGCGCTCGAACAGGGCCCGCGAGTCGGCGGGCAGGTCCGGTACGTACGTCCGCTCGAAGACGCGCCGGTCCTCGACGGTCGCGGTCAGGCTGTCGTACTGCCGGTCGGTGAGCGTGCCGGCCGCCCGGGCGCCCGCGACGAGGGCGTCCTCCCGGGACACGAACTCCCGCACCCGGACCAGCTCGGTGACGACCTGCGCCTCACGGGCGAGCTGTCCGGCCTGCAGGGCGGTGAGCGTGGACTGCACGTCGAAGCCGGGCTCCACGAGCGCGCTGTACTCGTCGACGGCCCGGTCCCAGCTGATGTCCCGGGAGAGCACGCGCTCGCGCAGTCCCTCCAGCCGGCCGGTGGCCGTGACCATGGTCTCCAGGGCCTGCCGCTGCCGCTCGGTGAGCCGGTCGCGGTCACCGCCCCGGATCGCCTGCCGCATGGCGTCGACGGCCCGGTCGGTACGGCGCTGCTGCCCGAGCAACTGCCCGGCGGTGCCGGTGTCGAGGCGGGCGCCCAGGTAGGCGGCGGACATCCGGCGCTCGATCTGGATCTGCCCGATCGCGGTGTCCACGGGGGTGCCGAAGTCCTCGTACACCCCCTGGAGCCGGATCAGCGCCCGCAGTTCGGCGGTGACGGACACCATGGCGAAGCTCCACAGGGCCAGCAGGGCCAGGGCCGGTGCGAGCGCGAGCGCCACGATCCGCGAACGGACGGTGGTGGGACGGCCGAGGGGCCAGCGCATGAGGTACCTGCCGGTGTTACCAGTCAGTAGAAAGTGCGGCACAACCTACGGGATGGACACCGGCGCCGCAATGGTGACCTGCGGTAACCCTGGGTCACGCGCCTGCTGCCTAGCCCGGCGCCCCGGACGAGAACCGGCGCAGCAGCGGTGAGAGGACCAGCACCGACTTGGTGCGTTCCACGAACGGCTCGCCGGCGATGCGCTCCAGCACGCGCTCGAAGTGGCGCATGTCGGAGGCGAAGACCTGGGCGATCGCGTCCGCGTCGCCGGTGACGGTCGACGCGGCCACGACCTCCTGGTAGCGCTCCAGACCTCGCTGGATGGTCTCCGGCGAGGTGTTGCGCCGGCAGTGGATCTCGATGAACCCCTCGGTCTCCCAGCCGAGCGCCGCCGGGTCGACCCGGACGGTGAATCCGGTGATGGCTCCGGTGGCGCGCAGCCTGTCCACGCGCCGCTTCACGGCGGGCGCGGACAGGCCGACCAGTTGCCCGATGTCCGCGTAGGAGCGGCGGGCGTCCTCGGCGAGGGCGTGCACGATGCGTTCGTCGAGATCGTTCAGCACAGGGGGTGGTTCACTTCTTCGGTTCGGTCACTTCTCTGCCGCCACCGCGAGAGCCTCATCGGTCGCGAGACGGGAACGGCGATAGCCGTATACGAAGTAGAACACGAGCCCCACGGCCATCCAGCATCCGAAGACGACCCAGGTGATGGTGTCGAGGCTGAACATGTTGTAGGCACAGAACAGGAAGCCCAGCACCGGCAGGACCGGGCCGAACGGCACCTTGAACGTGCGCTCCAGCTCCGGGCGCTTGTACCGCAGCACGATCACCGCGACGTTGACCAGACCGAAGGCGAACAGCGTGCCGATGCTGGTGGCGTCGACGAGCTTGCCCAGCGGTATGAGGGCGGCGAGCACGCCGCAGAAGAGGGACACGATCACCGTGTTGAGACGGGGAGCGCCGGTCTTCGGGTGGATCTTGCCGAGCGACTTCGGCACCAGGCCGTCACGGGACATCGCGAAGAGGATGCGGGTCTGGCCGTAGAGCACGGTGAGCACCACGCTGGCGATGGAGATGACCGCGCCCAGCGCGAGCAGGGTGCCCCAGAAGGTCTGGCCGCTGACGTCGTTCATGATCGCGGCGAGGGTCGCCTCCGAACCGTCGAACTTCTTCCAGTTCCAGGCGCCGACGGCGACACCCGCGACGAGCACGTACAGCGCGGTCACGATGATCAGCGACAGCATGATCGCCCGCGGCAGGTCCCGCTTCGGGTTCTTCGCCTCCTCACCGGCGGTGGAGGCGGCGTCGAAGCCGATGTACGAGAAGAACAGCGTGGCACCGGCGGCGCTGACGCCCGTCATGCCGAGCGGCATGAAGTCGGCGTAGTTGCCGGACTTGAAGCCCATGAAGCCGACCGCGCAGAACAGCACGAGGGCGGCGATCTTCACGCAGACCATGATCGTGTTGGCGCGGGCGGACTCACGCGCGCCGCCCAGCAGGAACACCATCGCCAGCAGGACGACGATCAGGGCGGGCAGGTTGATGATGCCGCCCTCGCCCGGGGCCGAGGACAGGGCGCTCGGGATGGTGACACCGATGGTGCCGTCGAGCAGCTCGTTGAGGTACTCGCCCCAGCCGACGGCGACGGCGGCCACCGACACGCCGTACTCCAGGACGAGACACCAGCCGCAGACCCAGGCGACCAGCTCGCCCAGCGTTGCGTACGCATACGAGTAGGAGGAGCCGGCGACCGGGATGCTGCCCGCCAGCTCGGCGTACGACAGGGCCGAGAAGAGAGCCGTGAGGCCGGCGATCACGAAGGCCAGGGTGACCGCGGGGCCGGCCTCCGGAACGGCGTCGCCGAGGACGACGAAGATGCCGGTGCCGAGGGTGGCACCGATGCTGATCATGGTCAGCTGCCACAGCCCGAGGGACCGCCTCAGCGACCCTCCCTCACCCTGGCCGCCCTCCGCGACCAGGTGTTCCACGGGCTTGCGACGCATGAGGCGCGCGGCGACGCCCGGGGACGCGGGGGCGGCCGTTCTCTGGTTCTGCGGGGGTGCGCCATGGTCGAGCACGCGCTGGCTCCTTATCGCTGCCGGTCATTTGCGGGCGGGGACCGGCGGCACTGCCCAGGGCAGGAACCCGCCGAGCGGAGTCCCCGCCACACCACGTACAGCGCAGCACCCTACGGGGGTCCGGTTCACGGGCGTAATGCAGCAACCTTGCGCATGCCCGCATGATCATTGCGTTCATCGCACCGGAATGCCAAATCGTTGCGCACGGACTGTCGACCGTTGCACAGCGGTCCCCCTGGGGCCGTTGCCCGGCTGTCCAGGGACCGCGCACTGCAGCCTCCGGGCCACCGTCGGGCCCCGGGTATGCCGACGGCCCCCGCTCATCCCGGGTGTCGGGAGAACGGGGGCCGTGGGGAAGGGAGTCGGCTCAGCTCCAGCTGGCGTGCAGCGGCTTGCCCTCGGCGTAGCCGGCCGCGCTCTGGATGCCGACTATGGCCTTCTCGGCGAACTCCTCGAGGGAGCCGGCACCGGCGTAGGTGCAGGAGGAGCGGACGCCCGCGATGATCGAGTCGATCAGGTCCTCGACGCCCGGGCGGGCCGGGTCGAGGAACATGCGGGAGGTGGAGATGCCCTCCTCGAACAGCGCCTTGCGGGCGCGGTCGTACGCCGACTCCTCCGACGTGCGGTTGGCCACGGCACGCGCGGAGGCCATGCCGAACGACTCCTTGTAGGCACGGCCGTTGGCGTCGTGCTGGAGGTCGCCCGGCGACTCGTACGTGCCCGCGAACCAGGATCCGACCATCACGTTGGACGCGCCGGCCGCGAGAGCCATGGCCACGTCGCGCGGGTGGCGGACACCGCCGTCGGCCCACACGTGCTTGCCGTACTTCTTCGCCTCGGCGGCACACTCCAGGACCGCGGAGAACTGCGGCCGGCCCACGCCGGTCATCATGCGGGTGGTGCACATGGCACCGGGGCCCACACCGACCTTGATGATGTCCGCGCCGGCGTCGATCAGGTCCTTGACGCCCTCGGCGGAGACGATGTTGCCCGCGACGATCGGCACCTCCGGGTCGAGGGCGCGCACCACCTTGACGGCGCTGATCATCGACTCCTGGTGGCCGTGCGCGGTGTCGATGACGAGCGTGTCCACGCCCGCGTCGAGCAGCTGCTTGGCCTTGCCCGCGACGTCGCCGTTGATGCCGACGGCCGCGGCGACGCGCAGCTTGCCCCGCGCGTCGACGGCCGGGGTGTACAGCGTGGCGCGCAGGGCGCCCTTGCGGGTGAGGATGCCGGCGAGCCTGCCGTCCTTGTCCACGGCAGGGGCGTAGCGCCGGTTGTGCGTGTCGAGGGTGTTGAAGGCCTCGCGCGGGTCGATGTCGGCGTCGAGGAGCAGCAGGTCCTTCGACATGACCACTTCGAGCTGGGTGAAGCGGTCGACGCCGGTGAGGTCCGCGTCGGTGACGACACCGACGGGCCGGTGGTCGTCGTCCACGACCACGCCGGCGTTGTGCGCCCGCTTGGGCAGCAACGCCAGGGCGTCGGCGACCGTCTGGTGCGGGGCCAGCACGATCGGGGTGTCGAGCACCAGGTGGCGGCTCTTCACCCAGGAGACGACATCGGTGACCACGTCGATCGGGATGTCCTGCGGGATGACCACCAGGCCGCCGCGGCGGGCCATCGTCTCGGCCATGCGGCGGCCGGCGATGGCGGTCATGTTGGCGACGACGAGCGGGATCGTGGTGCCCGTGCCGTCCGGCGAGCTGAGGTCCACGCCCTGACGCGAGCCCACCGCGGAGCGGCTCGGCACCATGAACACGTCGTCGTACGTCAGGTCGTACGCGGGCTGGATGTCATTGAGGAAACGCACGTGCTGCACATCCCAGTCGATCAGAGGTGACCCCCGGACAGGTGTGCCAGGGGGAAAGAGCACGTACTTAATTCTCCCATGTCGGGGCCGGTGTCATGCCCCGACAGAACATCCAGGGTGCCCGCCGATCACCTAGGAGGAACCTCCAAGGGACAGGACGACGGCGAGGGAGGAAGTGCGATCCGCCGCCTCGGTGAACACGTCCTGCGCGATCCGCCACTCCTCCGGGTGCGCCTCTGCGTACGCCTGCCAGCCGCGCACGACGATCAGCAGCCCCTGCTCGACGGCGCCCTCGGGCCAGACGGTGTGGTCGGAGAGCGAATCGGCCAGCGCGTCCCAGTTGCGGCCGAACCAGTCGGGCAGTTGGAGGGCCCGGGCGACCCGGTCCATCAGACCGGCCTTGTCCCCGACCCCGTCGAGGTCCAGCGCGACCAGGAAACGGCCCGCCAGGTCTTCGCTCATCTCAGCACCGCCCGGAACGACGTGTAGTGATCATCGGTGTAGAAGAACTCCCCGCCCTGCCCGGTGACGATGCGCCGGGCCCCGCGGCCTTGGACGCCGGGGGTCTTGACGGTGTACTCGTGGTAGTAGCCGCGCGGGTGCCCCGGCAGACGGCCCTCGAGGTTCCCGAAGACGATCCCGTCCCTGGAATACGGATAGGGGCCTCCCTGGTCGATGAGGGCGAGCGTGTCGCGGGCCTCGGCGGGGAGCCGGGACTCCTCGACGGTGGGCATGCCCTTCGCCCACGCCGGGGTGGACACGCTCGAGGCGCTGGCGGTGCCCGTGGGGGACGAGCAGCCGGTCAGCAGGACGGAGAGACAGACCAGCAGTCCCGCGAGCACGCGAGGGACACGAGGGACGCGGGGGACGAGCCGCAGCAGCATGCCGACGATGCTGCCACGGCCGTCCCGCCCAGGCGCCGTCACGACCCGCAGGAAGCACCCGGGGGAAGGACCTCTCAGGAGCCGTCGGGGTCCGCGCGGCTCAGCGCGGGCTTCGGCGCCGGCCCCGCCGTCATCAGGTAGTCGGCGGCGGAGGTGTCGGTCACCAGGCTGGTGACCAGCCCCGAGCGCAGCACCGCGTCGATAGCGGCCGCCTTGCGCTGACCGCCGGCGATCGCCACGACCTCAGGGACACGGCGCAGCTGGTCGGCCTTGACCGTGATGCACCGCTCCCCCAGGTCGCGCCCGATCCGGCGCCCCTCGGCGTCGAAGAGGTGCGCGGACATCTCGGCGGCGACACCGAGCGAGGCGTAGTGCGCGCGCTCCTCGTCGCTGAGCATGTCGTGCACCGTCGAGATGCCCGGCTCCCAGGAACCGATGGAGACGCAGGCGACCGTGACCTTGTCGAAGTACTCGAAGGCCCGGGCGATCCCGGTCTGGTGGCGCAGCGCCGCCGCGGTGGCCGCGTCCGGCAGCAGCATCGGCGCGTAGATGGGGTGTGCGTCACCGCCCGACACCTGGGCGGCGCGGCGCACGGCCTCCACCGAGCCACGCTCGGCGGTCCCGGCGTCGTACACGCCCGTCAGCTGCACCACCGTGCACGGCGGCAGCCGGTCGAGCGCCGCCGCCATGTGGATGGTGGACCGGCCCCAGGCCAGCCCGAGCACGTCCCCCTCGTTGACGAGTTCGCCGAGCAGGTCGGCGGCGACCTCGCCGAGGTTCTCGGGGTCGGGTGTCTCCTCGGCCTCGGCCGGGGACTCGACCACGACGGCGTGCCTCAGGCCGTAGCGGGCGCGGAGCGCGTCGGAGCGCTCGGCGTCCAGCTCGGCCGGCACACGGATCTCGATGCGTACGAGATCCCGTTCGAGAGCCGTCTCCAGAACCCGGGCCACCTTGAAGCGGCTGACGCCGAACTCCTCCGCGATCTGGATCTTGGACTTGCCCTCGAGGTAGAAGCGGCGGGCCATGGCCGCCGCCTGCACCAGCTCAGCGGGTCCCATCCGCATGGCTGACCGGCCCGCCGACATACCCGACACGGCGATCTCCTCACTGCTGTTCACACTCTGGATTCGCCGTTCATCCTTGCAGATTCGGCGCAACTGATCCGCCCTGATGGGCGCCGTTCACTTAACCGTTCATTTACCTGTGGCTCAGTGGTCGCATGCCCACGACGCCTTGGCGGTGGACGCCTCCGCCTGGCTGCGCAGTGCACGGACCGCCTCGGCCGGGTCCTCGGCCCCGTACACGGCCGAGCCGGCGACGAACACGTCCGCTCCCGCGTCCGCGCACCGCTCGATCGTCGAGGCCGAGACACCGCCGTCGACCTGCAACCAGAGCTGGAGACCGTGCTTGTCGATCAGCTCCCGGGTGCGGCGGATCTTCGGCAGCATGATGTCGAGGAACGCCTGGCCGCCGAAGCCCGGCTCGACCGTCATGATCAGCAGCATGTCGAGTTCCGGCAGCAGGTCCTCGAACGGCTCGATCGGGGTCGCCGGCCTGAGCGCCATCGAGGCGCGGGCACCCTTGGCGCGGATCTCCCGGGCGAGCCGCACGGGAGCGGCCGCGGCCTCCACGTGGAAGGTGACGGACGAGGCCCCCGCCTCGATGTACTGGGGAGCCCAGCGGTCGGGGTCCTCGATCATCAGATGGCAGTCCAGCGGGGTGTCCGTCGCACGGGCCAGGGACTCCACGACCGGCACGCCGAGCGTCAGGTTCGGGACGAAGTGGTTGTCCATGACGTCGACATGGAGCCAGTCGGCGCCTTGGACCGCCTTGGCCTCCTCCGCGAGGCGGGCGAAGTCGGCGGACAGGATGCTGGGGTTGATCTGCACGGCCATGACCCAAGCCTGCCATGTCCGGAGCACTGATGTTCGCACTGCTCCACAGGCGAGACCGTTCATCCTACTTGTACGACCGCGTAGGGCCGCCTGTGGACAGCCGTGGGCGTACCCCGGCCGGCGCGTGGGACGCTCGCCGGGGGCGCCGTGGAGATCAGCCGGTCCGGCGGATGAGCGCCAGGTACATCGCGTCGGTTCCGTGGAGATGGGGCCACAGCTGCACGTCCGGGCCGTCGCCGAGCGCGGGCATGCCGGGCAGCAGCGGGCGGGCGTCGATCAGCTCGGTGTCGGGGTGCTGCTTGAGCACGTCGGCGACGACCGCCCGGGTCTCGGCGAGATGCGGCGAGCAGGTCGCGTAGCCGACGACCCCGCCGACCCGCACGGAGTCGAGCGCGGTGCGCAGCAGCGAACGCTGGAGGGGTGCGAAGTTGTCCAGGTCCTCGGGGCGCCGCCGCCAGCGGGCCTCGGGGCGCCGACGCAGGGCACCGAGCCCGGTGCAGGGCACGTCCATCAGCACGCGGTCGAAGGTGCCGGGCCGCCACGGCGGCCGGGTCCCGTCGGCGGCGATGACCTGATACGGCCCCGGGTTCCCGGTCAGCGCCTTGGCCACCAGGCCGGCCCGGTGCGGCTGCTTCTCCGATGCGAGCAGCGCGGCCCCGCGCTCGGCGGCGAGGGCGGCCAGCAGGGCGGCCTTGCCGCCGGGCCCGGCGCACCCGTCGAGCCACTTCTCGTCGGGCCCGTCGATCGGGGCGTTCGCCAGCGCGAGGGCGACCAGCTGACTGCCCTCGTCCTGCACCCCGGCGCGTCCCTCGCGCACGGCCTCGACCGCGCCCGGCTCACCGCCCTCGGCGAGCCGCACGGCGTAGGGTGACCAGCGCCCCGGTACGGCGGACTCCTCGCGCAGCAGTTCCTCGGCGGTGGCCCGGCCCGGCCGCGCGACGAGCGTCACCTCGGGCCGCTCGTTGTCGGCCTCCAGCAGGTCCTCGATACCGGCGCGCCCGCCGCCGAGGGAGTCCCAGAGCGCGGAGACGACCCAGCGGGGGTGCGAGTGCACGACGGCGAGGTGGTCCTCGGGGTCGTCGTCGTAGGGCGGCGCGACCTTCTCGATCCACCCGTCGAGGTCGTCCTGCGCCACCTTCCTGAGCACGGCGTTGACGAACTTGGCCCGTCCGTCCCCGAGCACCACCCGCGCCAGCTCGACGGAGGCGGACACGGCGGCATGCGTCGGGATCCGCGTCCCGAGCAGCTGATGCGCACCCAGGCTCAGCACATCGAGCACCGGCGGGTCGACCTCGCGCAGCGGCCGGTCCACGCAGGCGGCGATGACGGCGTCGTACGTGCCCTGCCGGCGCAGTGTGCCGTACACCAGCTCGGTGGCGAGGGCGGCGTCCCGGGCGTCGAAGTCGCCCTTCTCGCGCGCCTTCCTGAGCAGCGGCGGCAGCACGAGGTTGGCGTAGGCGTCCCGCTCGTCGACCGCGCGCAGCGCCTCGAAGGCCAGGATGCGGACGGGGTCCTTCTGGGGACGGCGGTAGGGCTTGGCGGGCCTACGGGGCCGCCGGGACTGCTCGCTCACGAAAAAGGTGCTCCGGATGTGAAGAAGAGGGTGCGCTTCCCAGCCTACGTCGGCGGCCGTCGGCCCCGGCGGCCCGGGGCGCGTCCACCGCACCGGCGGAAGGCTCCACCGCACCGGCCGAAGGCCTGCCGCCCCGCGACCGAGGCTCGTCCGCCCCGAACGACCGGAGTTCGACCAGTCCTCGACCGGGGCCCGGCCCTTCCACCGGCCGACGGCCGATCATCCCCCGACCGATGCTCGACCACCCCGGACGACCGGAACGAGGACCCACCACAGACCGGGCTCGCCTCCCCCAGCCTCGGGGCCGAAGCGACACCACCGCCCGCCCCCGGGCTCGACCACCCGTGGGACAACCGGAACGGCTCGCGCCGCGGAACGGGCTCGGCAGGCCCCACGGCTCGGCCGGCCCCGGTGCCCGCGGGCTCAGGCGCCGAGCGTCTCGGTCTCCGCGATCCGGACGCCCCGGGCCCAGTCGGCCGCGCGCATCGGCTTCTTGCCCTGGGCCTGCACCCAGAGCAGCTCGACGGCGTACGAGCCGGTGCCCACGTGCACGCTGTTCTTGCCCACCGCGAGCTGTCCCGGTGCGAGGTCGGTCCGCTCGGGCACGGGCGTGACCTGGATGAGCTTGAGCCGCTCCCCGCGGAACACGGTCCAGGCGCCGGGCGCCGGGGTGCAGCCGCGCACGACCCGGTCGACCCGCAGCGCGGGCGTCGACCAGTGCACCTGGGCGTCCTCGACCGTGATCTTCGGCGCGAGGGTGATGCCCTCGGACGGCTGCGGCACGGCCTTCAGGGTGCCGTCCGCGACGCCGTCCATGGTCGCGGCGAGCAGCCCGGCACCGGCGAAGGCGAGCCGGGTGAGCAGGTCACCGCTGGTGTCGGAGGGCCGGACCTCCTCGGTCACGGTCCCGTAGACGGGTCCGGAGTCGAGTCCTTCCTCGATGAGGAAGGTGGAGGCGCCGGTGATCTCGTCGCCCGCCATGATGGCGTGCTGCACCGGCGCGGCCCCCCGCCAGGCGGGCAGCAGCGAGAAGTGCAGATTGACCCAGCCGTGGGCGGGGATGTCCAGGGCCGCCCTGGGCAGCAGAGCGCCGTAGGCGACGACGGGGCAGCAGTCGGGCGCGATCTCCTCGAGCCGCTCCAGGAACTCGGGGTCCCGCGGCCGGACCGGCTTCAGCACCTCGATCCCGGCCTCCTCCGCCCGCTCGGCCACGGGCGACGCGACCAGCCTGCGCCCGCGCCCGGCCGGCGCGTCGGGCCGCGTGACGACGGCGGCCACCTCGTGCCGCCCGGAGGCGATCAGGGCGTCCAGGGCGGGAACGGCGACCTCGGGGGTACCGGCGAAGACGAGCTTCATGGGCGGGATCGGGCCTCTCGGGCGGGGGTCGGACGGGCAGCGCACCAGTCTATGACCACGGCCGGAAAGCCGCAGACGGCGCACGCTCCCTACGAGTTCACCCGTCCCGGCCCATAGGTGGGCGGCGCGCGATCCGCGGGGCGGCGTACGCATATGCCCGTACGCCCCCACCCCGTGACCAGCGGAGCGCAAGCGCGTTGGTCAAGGAAGAGTTGACCACATCGGGCCGCTTTCGCGGCCCAATTCCTTTCAACGCCGGTTCGAGAGGCTTGTTCATGGCCGACCACGCAACCCACGACGCCCAGGCCCGGGCCAGCCTGCACTTGCTGGTGCGGGACATCGAGCGGGTCCGCCGCCAGGTGGACGCGCTGCGCACGCTCACAGCCCAGTTGGGCAACGTCTACCGCCCGCGCCGCTCCGGCCCGTCCACGGGCTTCGTCGTCTACGGACGCGCCCCCGCCCCGACAGTGCGCCTCGCCCAGGAACTCCGGGACAGTGTCGAGACCCTGGTCACGGCCGCCGTGGACTTCGACCGTTCGCTCGGCTTCTCATGGGACGCGGTGGGCTCCGCGCTCGGAGTCACCAAGCAGGCGGTGCACCGCCGTTACGGCGCCCGGCGGGCCGCGGCCCAGGCGGCCGCCGAGTCGGAGCGGACGACGGAGTCGTCCGGCAGCCGCACGATCAATGTGAACACCGGCCTGCCCACGGTGCCGACGGTCCCCGCGGCCCGTTCCATGCCCACCCAGCCGACCGCCGGCAGCCCGGCCCTGCGCGACGAGGTCCGGCCGACGGCCTTCCCGGGCCCGCGCAACGGCTGACGGCCCCGAGCCTGCCCTCCCGAGGGGCATCCAGAGCCCTCCGGGAGGGCACACAGCGTCCCGGGCCGCGCCGTATCCCCTCCGCCTCCGCCCACACCGGCGCAGCGCGCACCAGGCCGCGTCGGCGGCACGCACAGCGAGGACAGCGGCGCCGCATCCCCCACCGCGACCCGCCTCCACGGCAACACGCCCACCACCACGGCGACGCGCCCACCACCACGAACGACGCCGCCGCGACGCCGGTCCGCGCCCCACGCGACGCGTGCCCACCGGCAAGGCGTGCCCCGGGCAGTGCGACGTCAGCCGATGTCCGGCGGATCGATCCGTACCCGCACCACCTCTTCGCTCCCCCGCGCCAGGCGAGCGGCCTGCGCGGTCTTCAGGGCGGAGGCCAACACGGCCCCGCTGCCCGGCGGTACGCGTACGAGCGCTCGCTCCCAGTCCTCGCCCGGCGGCGGCGCGCCGGGCCTGCGCGGCCGGCCCGGCAGCGTGGGCGGCACCGGCACGGGCCCCAACACCTCGGCATCCGGCGGCAGTTCGACGGCCGTCAGGAATTCGGCGACGGCCGAGGGCGGGCCGGACACGGCTGCCATCCGCGACACCGGCGGGAAGCCCAGCTCGGCCCGCTCGCCCAGCTCCCGCACCGCGTGCCCGACGGGATCCCACCGCACGAGGGCCTGCACGGGCCGCAGGGTCGGCTCGGCCACCACGACCACCGTCCCCCCCTGCCCCTGCGGCCGGACGAGTGCCCCCGCCGCGATCCACCGGCGCAGCGCGTCCTCACCGGCCCGCAGGTCGGGCCGGACGAGCATGGCCCAGCCGTCCAGCAGCAGCGCCGCCGCGTAGCCGCCCTCGGCGACCGGTTCGGCCCCCGGGGTGCTCACGACCAGCGCGGGCGTGCCCGGCACGGTGTCGAGCACATGCTCCCGCCCCGAGGTGCGCACCGGCACGGCGGGAAAGGCCCGCCCCAGTTCCTCGGCGGTCCGCCGCGCGCCCACGATCTGGGCGCGGAGCCGGAAGCCGCCGCACTCCGGGCAGTGCCAGGCGCTCTCCTCGCGCCCGCACCACCCGCACCTCAGGACGCCCCCGTCCTGCCCTTCGAGCGGCCCCGAACAGTGCCGGCAGCGCGCGGGCGCCCGACACTGGGCGCAGGCCATACGGGGCGCGTAACCACGCCGGGGCACCTGCACCAGGACCGGACCGTGCCGCAGCCCCTCGCGAGCCACCTGCCAGGCGAGCGTGGGCAGCCGGGCGGCACGGGCGGCCTCGTCGCGGGCGAGGTCCTCGTCCCCCACGGTCCGGACCAGGGGCGCGGCCCCCCGCACCTGCTCCCGCCCGGCGACCAGCGGCCGGGCCCAGCCGCTCTCGACGAGCTGGGCGGCCTCCACGGTGCAGCCGAAGCCGCCCAGCAGGAAGGCGCACCTGTCCAGCGCGGCGCGCAGCAGCAGCACGTCCCGCGCGTGCGGCTGCGGGGCGTGCTGCTCGCTGTGGCTGTCGTCACCGTCGTCCCAGATGGCGACGAGTCCCAGGTCCTGCACGGGAGCGAACATGGCCGCGCGCGTGCCGACCACGGCCCGTACGGACCCCCGCCGCACCGCGAGCCACTGCCCGTACCGCTTCTCGGGACCGGCGTCCGCGGTGAGCAGCGCGTGCCGGCCCGGACCGAGCAGCGCGGTGAGCGCGTCGTCGACCCGTGCGGCGGCCCGCCCGTCGGGTACGACGACGAGAGCACCGCGCCCCGAGGCGAGGGTCGCGGCGACGGCCCGGGCGAGTTCCTCGCTCCACTGCGGGCCGGGCAGCGCGTTCCACACGGCGCGGGGTGCTCCTGAGGAGGCGAGCGCCTCGATGAAGGCGGCCCCGTGCTCGTAGCGCGCCCAGGACCCGGCTTCCGGGGCCTGCGGCGGGGGCAGCGGCGCGGGCGACGGCCGCTGCTCGGCACGCGCGCTGCGCGGGGGCACCGCCAGCTGCAGGACATCGGCAAGGCTCCCCGCGTACCGGTCGGCGACGGCCCGCGCGAGCCCGAGCAGCTCCTCGCTCAGCACCGGCTCCGGAGAGACGACCTGGGCCAGTGCGGCCAGCGGTCCGGAGTAGTCCGTCTCGGCCCGCCGCTCGACGAGGAAGCCGTCGATGAGCCCGCCGCCCTCCCGGCGGCCCTCGCGCACACGGCCACGCCCCGCCCCGAACCGCACCCGTACCCGCACTCCGGGCTGCGCCTGCTCGTCCAGCTCCTCGGGCACCGCGTAGTCGAAGTACCGGTCGAGGTGCAGCACGCCCTTGTCGACCAGGACCCGGGCCACGGGCAGATCCTTGGCGAGCGCGGCCCCGCGCCAGGTCCGCGGTTTGGCGCGCGGCGCCTTCGCCTGGCGCACGCTCTCCCGGATGAGCGCGAGCTGCTCCGGCGGCGCACCCTCGCCCCCGCCGTCCTCCGCTCCGTTCCCGCTGCTCACGCTTGCATTCTTACCAAACTCCACCGACAACACCGTCCGTCGGCCCGCGCCCGCCCCCGGGGCTCGCGGCCCGCGGACACGCCGAGGCCCGGCCTCCCAGGGGAAGCCGGGCCTCGGTGAGAGGAGGAGCCGGGGTTACAGGCCCACGGCCGTGCGCAGGGCGTCCACGCGGTCGGTGCGCTCCCAGGTGAAGTCGGGCAGCTCGCGACCGAAGTGGCCGTACGCCGCCGTCTGGGCGTAGATCGGGCGGAGCAGGTCGAGGTCGCGGATGATCGCGGCCGGGCGGAGGTCGAAGACCTCGTCGATCGCCTTCTCGATCTTCTCGGTGTCGACCTTGGCGGTGCCGAAGGTCTCCACGAACAGGCCGACCGGCTCGGCCTTGCCGATCGCGTAGGCGACCTGGACCTCGCAGCGGGAGGCCAGGCCGGCCGCCACGACGTTCTTGGCGACCCAGCGCATGGCGTAGGCGGCCGAGCGGTCCACCTTGGACGGGTCCTTGCCGGAGAAGGCGCCGCCGCCGTGGCGGGCGAAACCGCCGTAGGTGTCGATGATGATCTTGCGGCCGGTGAGGCCGGCGTCGCCCATCGGGCCGCCGATCTCGAAGCGGCCGGTGGGGTTGACCAGCAGGCGGTAGCCCTCGGTGTCCAGCTTGATGCCCTCGTCCAGGAGCGCCTTCAGCTCCGGCTCGACGACGAACTCCCGGATGTCGGGGGCCAGCAGCGACTCCAGGTCGATGTCGGAGGCGTGCTGGGAGGAGACGACCACCGTGTCGAGGCGGACGGCCTTGTCGCCGTCGTACTCGATGGTGACCTGCGTCTTGCCGTCCGGGCGCAGGTAGGGGATGGTGCCGTTCTTGCGGACCTCGGAGAGGCGCTTGGACAGGCGGTGCGCCAGGAAGATCGGCAGCGGCATCAGGGTGGGCGTCTCGTCGGACGCGTAGCCGAACATCAGGCCCTGGTCGCCCGCGCCCTGCTTGTCCAGCTCGTCGTCGTCGCCCTCGACCCGGTTCTCGTACGCCGTGTCGACACCCTGTGCGATGTCCGGGGACTGTGCGCCGATGGACACCGACACGCCGCAGGAGGCGCCGTCGAAGCCCTTCTTGGAGGAGTCGTAGCCGATCTCGAGGATCTTGCTGCGGACGAGGGTCGCGATGTCCGCGTAGGCCTTCGTCGTCACCTCGCCGGCCACGTGCACCAGGCCGGTGGTGATCAGCGTCTCGACGGCGACGCGGGACGTCGGGTCCTCGCGCAGAAGCGCGTCGAGAATGGTGTCGCTGATCTGGTCAGCGATCTTGTCGGGGTGACCCTCGGTCACGGACTCCGAGGTGAACAGGCGACGGGACACAACGCTCCCTGTGGTTGCAGCGGCTGCTGGCTGATCAATTGCGGACGACGCGAGGGCTGCGCCCGCCGTCGACCGTGAACAGTTTATCGGTCGCACTCGGCCGATGGGCCACTGTCTCGCCTCTCGGGAGCGCTGTGACCTGCGGCACGAGCATTCTGCACAATGCCGAGCGGCCTTGGCCAGGGCGGCCACGCGACATTGTGCGCTGGAAAAAAGACGTCGAACGGCTGAAACAAATCGGTCCGGACGGCCGAACCGGGCGAACCCGGACGGCGGAGCGGGTCAGCCCAGCCGGTCGGCCACGAGGTCCCAGACGATGTCCGCGAGGGCCTCCTTCGGTCCGTGCGGCACGAGGGTCTCACCGGCGTCGGCGCCCAGCACGACCGCCTCGTTCTCCTCGGAGCCGAAGGTCTTGCGTTCCCCCACCTCGTTGACCACGAGCAGGTCGCATCCCTTGCGGGCGAGCTTGGCGCGGCCGTTGGCGAGGACGTCGTCGGTCTCGGCGGCGAATCCGACGATCACCTGGCCGGGGCGGGCGCGGTCGGCCGAGATCTCCGCGAGGATGTCCGGATTCCGCACCAGGGCGACCGGGTCCGGGTCCTGGCCGTCCTTCTTCTTGATCTTCCCGGTCGCGTAGGCCGCGGGGCGGAAGTCGGCGACGGCGGCGGCCATGACCACCGCGTCGGCGTCCGCCGCCGCCTTCAGGACGGCCTCGCGCAGCTGGACGGCCGTGCCGACCTGCACGACGTCGACGCCGGCCGGATCGGGCAGACCGGTGTTGGCCGCGATCAGCGTCACCCGGGCGCCGCGGGCCGCGGCGGTGCGGGCCAGGGCGTAGCCCTGCTTGCCGGAGGAGCGGTTGCCGAGGAAGCGGACCGGGTCCAGGGGCTCACGCGTGCCGCCCGCCGAGACGACGACATGGCGTCCCTGGAGGTCGGGCTCCGTGACGCCCCGGGCCAGCACCCGGCGGCACACCTCGAAGATCTCCACCGGGTCGGGCAGCCGGCCCTTGCCGGTGTCGACACCGGTGAGGCGGCCGACGGCGGGCTCGATGACGACGGCGCCGCGGCGGCGCAGCGTGGCCACGTTCTCCTGGGTGGCGGGGTGCTCCCACATCTCGGTGTGCATGGCGGGCGCGAAGACGACCGGGCAGCGGGCGGTGAGGAGCGTGTTGGTCAGCAGGTCGTCGGCGAGGCCGTGCGCGGCCTTGGCGAGCATGTCGGCCGTCGCCGGGGCCACGACGACCAGGTCGGCGTGCTGGCCGATGCGGACGTGCGGGACCTCGTGGACGTCGTCCCAGACCTCGGTGGAGACGGGGTTGCCGGACAGGGCCGACCAGGTGGCGGCGCCGACGAAGTGCAGCGCGGAGGCGGTGGGCACCACACGCACGTCATGGCCCGACTCCGTGAGCCTTCTCAGCAGCTCACAGGCCTTGTAGGCGGCGATCCCGCCGCTGACCCCCAGCACAACCCTCGGCTTGTCCGCCATCTCTCGCCATCTCTCCCCGGCTCGGCACCGTACGAGGCTACGTACGAGGCTCTGTACGAGACCATCACACACCACAGGCCCGGCAGTGTGACTGCCGGGCCTGTGGACAAAGCAACTGCGATCTGAACGTACTACTGCGCCGGGCCCTCGATGGCCTCGGAGGTCAGCAGACCGGCGTTGATCTCGCGCAGGGCGATCGAGAGCGGCTTCTCGTGCACGTGGGTGTCGACGAGCGGACCGACGTACTCGAGGAGGCCCTCGCCGAGCTGCGAGTAGTACGCGTTGATCTGGCGGGCACGCTTGGCCGCGTAGATCACGAGGCTGTACTTCGAGTCGGTGGCCTCGAGAAGCTCGTCGATCGGCGGGTTGATGATGCCCTCGGGCGCGGTGATGGAAGAGGACACGCTCTACCTTCCGATGGGTGGGAAAGATTCAGTCGGTGCGACCGGCGCGCATGCGGCGGTCAGGATCACACAACGTCCATCAAGGCTAGCAGCTCGCGAGCCACGTCCTCGACGGAGGTGTTGACCAGGGTCGTGTCGAACTCCGGCTCGGCCGCCAGCTCGGTCCTGGCCGCCTCCAGGCGGCGCTCGATGACCTCGGGCGGCTCGGTGCCCCGCCCGGTGAGCCTGCGCACCAGCTCCTCCCAGGAGGGCGGAGCCAGGAACACCAGCTGGGCGTCGGACATGGACTCGCGGACCTGCCGGGCCCCCTGGAGATCGATCTCCAGCAGGACGGGCTCACCGTTCTCCAGCCGGTCCAGCACGGCGGCGCGGGGCGTGCCGTAGCGGTTGCCGGCGAACTCCGCCCACTCCAGCAGCTCGCCGTTGGCGATCAGCTTGTCCATCTCCTCGTCGGTGACGAAGAAGTAGTGGACTCCGTGCTGCTCGCCGGGGCGCGGCTTGCGGGTGGTCGCCGACACCGAGAGCCAGACCTCGGGGTGTTCCTTGCGCATATGGGCGACGACCGTGCTCTTGCCGACCCCCGAGGGGCCGGAGAGCACGGTCAGCCGCGGACGTGCGTCCGGGGGCACGGGGGTCGTCCCCCGGGGTGTTACAGCCATGCAGCGATTATTCCAGCAATCCCGGAGTGCCCGGGACTCCCGGTCCGGCGGGAGCCGGACTCAGGAGCCGGTGCTGCCGAACTCACGCTCCAGGGACGCGATCTGGTTGGAACCGAGGCCCCGCACACGGCGGCTTTCGGAGATGCCCAGACGCTCCATGATCTGCTTGGCGCGGACCTTGCCCACGCCCGGCAGGGACTCGAGCAGTGCGGAGACCTTCATCTTGCCGATGACGTCGTTCTCCTGGCCCTGCTTGATGACCTCGTGCAGGGAGGCGCCGGAGTGCTTGAGTCGATTCTTGACCTCGGCCCGCTCCCGGCGAGCCGCGGCGGCCTTTTCGAGCGCGGCTGCGCGCTGTTCAGGGGTAAGGGGCGGAAGAGCCACGCCTACGTCACCTCGGATGTCGAACTGTCGGATACGGACCGGTGAGGAACCTAGTCGCCCCACACCTGGGGAGCTACGAGCAACACGCTTCGCCCGTTCACTCTGCTCGGAGACTAGCGGGCAAGTCCGCCAGAGTCAGCGAGAACAGCGGAAAAGTCCTGGTCAGCCTCCGTCAGGCCGGACATTTCAGACATACTGCCCTCGATTTGAGGATGTATTCACACTCAAGTCGCCCCGGCATCGCCCCGCCGAGCACTCATCGGAGGACTCAGGCACCGCCGACGGCGGTGCGGATCTCCTCCGCGAAGCGCTCGGTGGCCGTCCGCAGCGCCCAGACGTCGGGACCGTGACGAAGGACACCCCGGCTGACGTTCGGCACGACGTTGCGCACCGCCGCCCCGAAGACCGTCGGGAGATCCGCCGCCGTCGCCCCCTGCGCGCCGACGCCGGGCGCGAGGAGCGGGCCGTTGATGTCGAGGTCGTACGACGACAGGTCACCGACCGTGGCGCCGACGACCGCCCCGAAGGAGCCCAGCGGCTCCTCCCCCGCGTTCTCGGCGGCCAGGTGGGCCAGCATGGTCGCGCCCACGCCCCGGCCGTCGGCACGCACCGCGTGCTGGACCTCGGGGCCCTCCGGGTTGGAGGTCAGGGCCAGCACGAACAGCCCGGCGCCGCTCTCGCGGGCCAGCGCGACGGCAGGGCTGAGCGAGCCGTAACCGAGGTAGGGCGAGACGGTGAGGGCGTCGGAGAACAGCGGGGCGTCCTTGTGCAGGTAGGCCTCGGCGTACCCGGCCATGGTCGAGCCGATGTCGCCGCGCTTGGCGTCCATCACGACGAGGGTGCCGGCCGCGCGCGCCTCCTGGACCACCTGCTCCAGGACGGCGATGCCGCGCGAGCCGAACCGCTCGAAGAAGGCGCTCTGCGGCTTCATGACGGCCACCCGGTCGGCCACCGCCTCGACGACCGTGCGGCTGAACCGCTCCAGACCGGCCACGTCGTCGTTCAGGCCCCACTCGGCGAGCAGGGAGGCGTGCGGGTCGATGCCGACGCACAGCGGGCCGCGCTCGTCCATGGCCCGGCGCAGCCGGGCGCCGAAGGGCTCCAGAACAGTCATGCGGACTTCCTCACGTCGGCGCCGACCGCGTCGGCGAGGGTGGTGTACGGGCTGGTGCGCAGACGCGCGGCGAGGCCCTTGTGGATCGCGCGGGACCAGAACGGGCCCTCGTAGATGAAAGCGCTGTACCCCTGCACCAGCGTGGCACCGGCCAGGATGCGCGTCCAGGCGTCCTCGGCGGTCTCGATGCCGCCGACGCCCACCAGGGTGACCCGGTCGCCCACGCGCGCGTACAGGCGGCGCAGGACCTCCAGGGACCGCTCCTTCAGGGGCGCGCCGGACAGGCCGCCGGTCTCCTTGACGAGCGAGGGGGCGGAGCCGAGGCCGAGGCCCTCGCGCGCGATGGTGGTGTTGGTGGCGATGATGCCGTCCAGGCCCAGCTCCACGGCCAGGTCGGCGACGGCGTCGACGTCCTCGTCGGCGAGGTCGGGGGCGATCTTCACCAGCAGCGGGACGCGCCGGCCCGGGACCGTACGGTCGGCGGCCTCGCGCACGGCGCCGAGCAGCGGGCGCAGCGCCTGTGTGGCCTGGAGGTTGCGCAGGCCGGGCGTGTTCGGCGAGGAGACGTTCACGACCAGGTAGTCGGCGTGCGGGGCCAGCCGCTCGGCGGACTTCACGTAGTCGCCGACGGCCTCCTCCTCCGGGACGACCTTGGTCTTGCCGATGTTGACGCCGACGACGGTCCTGAAGACCGGCTCACGGGACGCGAGGCGGGCCGCCACGGCCAGCGAGCCGTCGTTGTTGAAGCCCATGCGGTTGATCAGCGCGCGGTCCGCGACGAGGCGGAACAGCCGCTTCTTGGGGTTGCCGGGCTGCGGCTCCCCGGTCACCGTGCCGATCTCGACGTGGTCGAAGCCGAGCATCGACATACCGTCGATGGCCACGGCGTTCTTGTCGAAGCCGGCGGCGAGCCCGAACGGGCCGTGCATGCGCAGGCCGAAGGCCTCGGTGCGCAGTTCCTTGTAGCGGGGCGCGAGCGCGGCCGCGACGAACGTGCGCAGCACGGGGACGCGGGCGGCGAGGCGGATCCAGCGGAAGGCCATGTAGTGGGCCTTCTCGGGGTCCATCCGGGTGAAGACCAGACGGAAGAAAAGCTTGTACATCACTCTGTCCTCATGAAGAGGGGGACACCGTTTCCGGTGTCCCCCTCAGGGCTGCTAGTCGCGGGCCGCGGTCAGGTGTTCCGCGTGTTCCTGGAGCGAGCGGACGCCCACGTCACCGTGGTTGAGGGCGTCGATGCCCTGGACGGCCGCGGCGAGTGCCTGGACGGTCGTCAGGCAGGGCACGGACCGCGCCACGGCCGCCGTACGGATGTCGTAGCCGTCGAGGCGGCCGCCGGTGCCGTACGGGGTGTTGACGATGAGGTCGACCTCGCCGTCGTGGATGAGCTGGACGATGGTCCGCTCGCCGTTCGGGCCGGTGCCCTCGGACTGCTTGCGCACGACCGTGGCGTTGATGCCGTTGCGCTTGAGGACCTCGGCCGTGCCCGAGGTGGCGAGCAGCTCGAAGCCGTGGGCGACCAGCTCGCGGGCCGGGAAGATCATCGAGCGCTTGTCGCGGTTGGCGACCGAGATGAACGCGCGGCCCTTGGTGGGCAGCGGGCCGTAGGCACCCGCCTGCGACTTGGCGTACGCCGTGCCGAAGACGGAGTCGATGCCCATGACCTCGCCCGTGGAGCGCATCTCCGGGCCGAGGATGGTGTCGACGCCGCGGCCCTGGATGTCGCGGAAGCGCGACCACGGCATGACGGCCTCCTTGACGGAGATCGGCGCGTCCAGCGGCAGCTCGCCGCCGTCGCCGGTCGCCGGAAGCAGACCTTCCGCCCGCAGCTCGGCGATGGTCGCGCCGAGCGAGATCCGGGCGGCGGCCTTCGCGAGCGGCACCGCGGTCGCCTTCGAGGTGAAGGGGACCGTACGGGAGGCGCGCGGGTTGGCCTCCAGGACGTAGAGGATGTCGCCCGCCATCGCGAACTGGATGTTGATCAGGCCGCGCACGCCGACGCCCTTGGCGATGGCCTCGGTGGAGGCGCGCAGGCGCTTGATGTCGAAGCCGCCGAGGGTGATCGGGGGCAGGGCGCACGCCGAGTCGCCGGAGTGGATGCCGGCCTCCTCGATGTGCTCCATGACGCCGCCGAGGTACAGCTCCTCGCCGTCGTACAGGGCGTCGACGTCGATCTCGATGGCGTCGTCCAGGAAGCGGTCGACGAGGACCGGCCGGGACGGGCTGATCTCCGTCGACTCCGCGATGTAGGAGGCGAGGCGGGTCTCGTCGTAGACGATCTCCATGCCGCGCCCGCCGAGGACGTAGGAGGGCCGGACGAGGACCGGGTAGCCGATCTCGTCGGCGATGGCCTTGGCCTCCTCGAAGGTGGTGGCCGTGCCGTGCTTCGGGGCCGGCAGGCCCGCCTCCGCGAGGACGCGGCCGAAGGCGCCGCGGTCCTCGGCGGCGTGGATCGCCTCGGGCGAGGTGCCGACGATCGGCACGCCGTTGTCCTTCAGGGCCTGCGACAGGCCGAGCGGGGTCTGGCCGCCCAGCTGGACCACCACACCGGCGATCGGGCCGGCGAGGGACTCCGCGTGGACGATCTCCAGCACGTCTTCCAGCGTCAGCGGCTCGAAGTACAGGCGGTCGGAGGTGTCGTAGTCCGTGGAGACGGTCTCCGGGTTGCAGTTGACCATCACGGTCTCGTACCCGGCGTCGGACAGCGCGAAGGAGGCGTGGACGCAGGAGTAGTCGAACTCGATGCCCTGGCCGATGCGGTTGGGGCCGGAGCCCAGGATGATCACCGCGGGCTTCTCGCGGGGCGCGACCTCGGTCTCCTCGTCGTAGGAGGAGTAGAAGTACGGCGTCTTCGCGGCGAACTCGGCGGCGCAGGTGTCGACCGTCTTGTAGACCGGGCGGATGCCGAGGGCGTGCCGGACCTCGCGGACGACGTCCTCGCGCAGCCCGCGGATCTCACCGATCTGCTGGTCGGAGAAGCCGTGCCGCTTGGCTTCGGCGAGCAGGTCGGCGGTCAGCTCGGGCGCCTCGGCCAGCTCGTCCGCGATCTCCTTGATCAGGAAGAGCTGGTCCACGAACCACGGGTCGATCTTCGTGAACTCGAAGACCTCCTCCGGCGTGGCACCCGCGCGGATGGCCTGCATGACCGTGTTGATCCGGCCGTCGGTGGGGCGCACGGCCTCGCGCAGCAGCGCGTCCTTGTCGCCACTCTCGCCGACGAAGGTGAACTGGCTGCCCTTCTTCTCCAGCGAGCGCAGCGCCTTCTGGAAGGCCTCGGTGAAGTTGCGGCCGATGGCCATGGCCTCGCCGACCGACTTCATCGTGGTGGTGAGGGTGCTGTCGGCCTGCGGGAACTTCTCGAAGGCGAACCGCGGGGCCTTGACGACCACGTAGTCGAGCGTGGGCTCGAAGGAGGCCGGGGTCTCCCGCGTGATGTCGTTCGGGATCTCGTCCAGGGTGTAGCCGACGGCCAGCTTGGCGGCGATCTTGGCGATCGGGAAGCCGGTCGCCTTGGAGGCGAGCGCCGAGGAGCGCGACACGCGCGGGTTCATCTCGATGACGATCACGCGACCGTCCTCGGGGTTCACCGCGAACTGGATGTTGCAGCCGCCGGTGTCGACGCCGACCTCGCGGATGATCGCGATGCCGACGTCGCGCAGCACCTGGTACTCGCGGTCGGTCAGCGTCATCGCCGGGGCCACGGTGATCGAGTCGCCGGTGTGCACGCCCATGGGGTCGAAGTTCTCGATGGAGCAGACGACCACGACGTTGTCGTGCTTGTCGCGCATCAGCTCCAGCTCGTACTCCTTCCAGCCGAGGATGGACTCCTCCAGGAGCACCTCGGTGGTCGGCGAGAGGGTGAGGCCCTGGCCGGCGATGCGGCGCAGCTCCTCCTCGTCGTGCGCGAAGCCGGAGCCGGCGCCGCCCATGGTGAAGGAGGGGCGGACCACGACCGGGTAGCCGCCGAGCTGCTCGACGCCCTTGAGGACGTCGTCCATGGAGTGGCAGATGACCGAGCGGGCGGACTCGCCGTGCCCGATCTTGGCGTTGACGGCCTCCACGACGCCCTTGAACAGGTCGCGGTCCTCGCCCTTGTGGATGGCCTCGGGCTTGGCGCCGATCAGCTCGACGCCGTACTTCTCCAGGACACCGTTCTCGTGCAGCGAGATGGCGGTGTTCAGGGCCGTCTGGCCGCCCAGGGTGGGCAGCAGGGCGTCGGGGCGCTCCTTGGCGATGATCTTCTCGACGAACTCGGGGGTGATCGGCTCGACGTAGGTGGCGTCGGCGATCTCCGGGTCGGTCATGATCGTCGCCGGGTTGGAGTTGACGAGGACCACGCGCAGGCCCTCGGCGCGCAGGATGCGGCACGCCTGGGTGCCGGAGTAGTCGAACTCGGCGGCCTGGCCGATGACGATCGGGCCGGAGCCGATGACCAGGACGGACTGGATATCGGTGCGCTTAGGCACGCTGGCCCTCCATCAGGGAAACGAAGCGGTCGAACAGGTAGGCGGCGTCGTGCGGGCCCGCGGCCGCTTCGGGGTGGTACTGGACGGAGAAGGCCGGCTGGTCGAGCAGCTGCAGCCCCTCCACGACGTTGTCGTTCAGGCAGACGTGCGAGACCTCGGCGCGGCCGAACTTCGTGTCGCTGACCTTGTCGAGCGGCGCGTCCACGGCGAAGCCGTGGTTGTGCGCGGTGACCTCGACCTTGCCGGTCGTACGGTCCTGCACCGGCTGGTTGATGCCCCGGTGGCCGTACTTCAGCTTGTAGGTGCCGAAGCCGAGCGCGCGGCCGAGGATCTGGTTGCCGAAGCAGATGCCGAACAGGGGCGTCCTGCGCTCCAGGACGGCGCTCATGAGCGCGACCGGGCCGTCGGCCGTGGCGGGGTCGCCGGGGCCGTTGGAGAAGAAGACACCGTCGGGGTTGACGGCGTAGATCTCGTCGGCCGTGGCGGTGGCGGGCAGGACGTGCACCTCGATGCCGCGCTCGGCCATGCGGTGCGGGGTCATGCCCTTGATGCCGAGGTCGACGGCGGCGACGGTGAAGCGCTTCTCGCCGATCGCCGGGACGACGTACGCCTCCTTCGTCGCGACCTCCTCGTAGAGGCTCGCGCCCTTCATGTGCGGCTGGGCCTGCACCCGCTCGACCAGCTCGGCCTCGGGCGCGATCCCCTCGCCGGAGAAGATGCCGGCCCGCATCGAGCCGCGCTCGCGCAGGTGGCGGGTGAGGGCGCGGGTGTCGATGCCGGAGATGCCCACGACGCCCTGGGCGGCCAGCTCGTCGTCCAGGGAGCGCTTGGCCCGCCAGTTGGACGGCACGCGCGCGGGGTCGCGCACGACGTAGCCGGAGACCCAGATGCGCCCGGACTCGTCGTCCTCGTCGTTCCAGCCGGTGTTGCCGATCTGCGGGGCGGTCGCGACGACGATCTGGCGGTCGTACGACGGGTCGGTCAGGGTCTCCTGGTATCCGGTCATGCCGGTGGAGAACACGGCCTCGCCGAAGGTCTCCCCCACGGCCCCGTAGGCACGGCCGCGGAAGAGGCGGCCGTCCTCCAGGACGAGTACGGCGGGAACCTTGGCAGCTCCCCTGGTGGAGGTCGTCATCGTGCGCCTTCCGTGTCGTTGATCATCTTGTTCAGGGTGTCGACCCACTCGGTGTGCTCGGCCGCGTGGTCGGAGCGGAAGCCCGAGTCGATCAGTTTGTCGCCGTGCGCCCAGGTCACCACCAGCAGTCCGCCCTCGGGGAGGACCTTGCCGGCGATGGCCTTGTCGAGCCGGGCCTCGCGCAGTGCGGCGGTGGGGACGAAGAAGTCGGTGGCTCCGGGGCGTTCGACCTCCAGGCCCTGGTCCGTCAGGGTCAGCTCGACCCGGCTGCGGGTGCCCAGGCCGTGGGCCACGATGCGGTCCAGCCACTGCCCGGCGGTGGTGGAGCCGTGGTAGCGGCCGCTCATGCTCAGTTTCGCCGGACCGGTCTCCTCCGGCGCGCTGGGCAGCGCGGGCAGGTCGCTCTGCAGCGTGCCGCGCCACTTCCAGCCCTCGCGCATCAGCCAGTAGACGAGCGCGACGAAGAGGGCGAGTCCGACGAGCCAACCGATGCGGGCTCCCCAGTCGGTGACCTCGGCCGACTTCTTGGCCTCGGCCAGCAGGATTACAGGTGTCACGTGAGCTTCCCGTCGACGAGCGTGGCCTTGCCCCGCAGCCACGTGTGCGTCACACGGCCCGGCAGCTCACGCCCCTGGTAGGGAGTGTTGCGGCTGCGCGAGGCGAAGCCCGCGGGGTCCACCTGGCCACGGTATTCCGTGTCGACGAGGGTGAGGTTGGCGGGCTCACCAGCCGAGACGGGACGGCCGTGGCCGGTGGCCTGTCCGATCTGCGCGGGCTTGACGGACATACGGTCGGCGACGCCGGCCCAGTCCAGCAGGCCCGTGTCGACCATGGTCTCCTGGACCACCGACAGCGCGGTCTCCAGGCCGACCATGCCCATCGCGGCCGCGGCCCACTCGCAGTCCTTGTCCTCGTGCGGGTGCGGGGCGTGGTCGGTGGCGACGATGTCGATCGTGCCGTCGGCGAGCGCCTCGCGCAGGGCCAGCACATCGCGCTCGGTGCGCAGCGGCGGGTTGACCTTGTAGACGGGGTTGTACGTGCGCACCAGCTCGTCGGTGAGCAGGAGGTGGTGCGGGGTGACCTCGGCGGTGACCTTGATGCCGCGGGACTTGGCCCAGCGGACGATCTCGACGCTGCCGGCGGTCGACAGGTGGCAGATGTGGACGCGGGAGCCGACGTGCTCGGCGAGCAGCACGTCCCGGGCGATGATCGACTCCTCGGCGACCGCCGGCCAGCCGCCCAGTCCCAGCTCGGCGGAGACGACGCCCTCGTTCATCTGGGCGCCCTCGGTCAGCCGCGGCTCCTGCGCGTGCTGGGCGACGACACCGCCGAAGGCCTTCACGTACTCCAGCGCGCGGCGCATGATCACGGCGTCGTCCACGCACTTGCCGTCGTCCGAAAAGACGGTGACGCCGGCGGCGGACTCGTGCATGGCACCCAGCTCGGCGAGCTTCTTGCCCTCCAGGCCGACGGTGACGGCGCCGATGGGCTGGACGTCGCAGTAGCCGTGCTCCCGGCCCAGTCGCCAGACCTGCTCGACGACACCGGCGGTGTCGGCGACCGGGAAGGTGTTGGCCATGGCGAACACGGCGGTGTAGCCACCGCTCGCCGCCGCCCGCGTACCGGTGAGCACGGTCTCGGAGTCCTCACGGCCGGGCTCGCGCAGGTGGGTGTGCAGGTCGACCAGACCCGGCAGCAGCACCTTGCCGGCGGCCTCGACGACCTCGGCGCCCTGCGCGCTCAGGCCGGAGCCGACCTCGGCGATCCGCTCGCCGTCGATCAGCACGTCCTGCGGCTCGCCGCCGAGCACCTTCGCACCACGGATCAGGATCTTGCTCATGGGTCTTACTTCTCCTCGGTGGTACGGGCGTGGGTGACGGCGGGCTCGTTGCCGCCGAGCAGCAGGTACAGGACGGCCATCCGGATGGAGACGCCGTTGGCGACCTGCTCGATGGCGGTGCAGCGGTCGGAGTCGGCGACCTCGGCGGTGATCTCCATGCCACGGACCATCGGGCCGGGGTGCATCACGATGGCGTGCTCGGGCAGCCTGGCCATGCGGTCGCCGTCGAGGCCGTAGCGCCGCGAGTACTCGCGCTCGGTGGGGAAGAAGGCGGCGTTCATCCGCTCGCGCTGGACGCGGAGCATCATCACGGCGTCGGACTTGGGCAGCGTGCTGTCGAGGTCGTAGGACACCTCGCACGGCCAGTTCCCGACGCCGACCGGGACGAGGGTGGGCGGGGCGACCAGGGTGACTTCGGCGCCCAGGGTGTGCAGCAGGTCGACGTTGGAGCGGGCGACCCGGCTGTGCAGGACGTCGCCGACGATGGTGATCCGCCTGCCGGCCAGGTCCTGGCCGAGGCCGGCGTCGCGGCCGATCAGCCGGCGGCGCATGGTGAAGGCGTCCAGCAGGGCCTGGGTGGGGTGCTGGTGGGTACCGTCGCCGGCGTTGATGACGGCGGCGTCGATCCAGCCGGAGTTGGCCAGGCGGTACGGGGCGCCGGAGGCACCGTGCCGGATGACGACGGCGTCGACGCCCATCGCCTCCAGGGTCTGGGCGGTGTCCTTCAGGGACTCGCCCTTTGACACCGAGGACCCCTTGGCGGAGAAGTTGATGACGTCCGCGGACAGCCGCTTCTCGGCGGCCTCGAAGGAGATCCGGGTGCGGGTGGAGTCCTCGAAGAAGAGGTTGACGATCGTGCGGCCGCGCAGGGTCGGCAGCTTCTTGATCGGCCGGTCGGCGACCCGGGCCATCTCCTCGGCGGTGTCGAGGATCAGGACGGCGTCGTCGCGGGTGAGGTCGGCGGCCGAGATGAGATGACGCTGCATCTGTCAGGCTCCGTAAGGCAGTTCATTCGGGAGGATTGGGGCAAACCGGCGCATGTGCGGGCACACCGAAGCGGGCCGTGCGCCTGACTTGCTACTGGCCGGCCGGCTTCGCGCCGAGCAGCACGGTGTCGCGACCGTCCTCCTCGGCGAGCTGGACCTTGACCGTCTCCCGCAGCGACGTGGGGAGGTTCTTGCCGACGTAGTCGGCACGGATGGGCAGTTCACGGTGGCCGCGGTCGACCAGGACCGCGAGCTGCACCGCGCGCGGGCGCCCGATGTCGTTCAGGGCGTCGAGGGCGGCGCGGATGGTGCGGCCGGAGAAGAGCACGTCGTCGACGAGGACGACCAGCTTGCCGTCGATGCCGTCACCGGGGATCTCGGTGCGGGCCAGCGCACGCGGCGGGTGCATGCGCAGGTCGTCGCGGTACATGGTGATGTCGAGCGAGCCGACCGGGACCTTGCGGTCGGTGATCTGTTCCAGCTTGGCGGCGAGCCGCTGGGCGAGGAAGACACCCCGGGTCGGAATACCGAGGAGCACCACGTCGTCGGCGCCCTTGGCGCGCTCGACGATCTCGTGGGCGATGCGGGTCAGTACCCGCGCGATGTCGGGGCCCTCGAGTACGGGCCGCGCATCGGTCGCATGCGCATTCGCGTGCGTGTCCATAAGAAACGGACCTCCTTCTCCGCCTCACGGGACGGACCTTAAAGGACGTCGGATTTGCGCCATCCACGGTAGCAGGTCGGTGGGAGCCCCTCGATCACCCCCCTGGCCCAGTCCGGCGTCACTACCACGGAAGAGTCGGTGTGGACCATTCGGCTTGACGCACCAGAGTCACGCTGCGTAACCTCACAGTGAGTTACCAGCCGCGCGGCGGGAAAACAGCCGGCCGCGTCGACACAGTGTCCGGGGAGCCATATGTCCAGCGAATACGCCAAACAGCTCGGGGCCAAGCTCCGGGCCATCCGCACCCAGCAGGGCCTTTCCCTCCACGGTGTCGAGGAGAAGTCCCAGGGGCGCTGGAAGGCCGTGGTGGTCGGTTCGTACGAGCGCGGCGACCGTGCCGTGACCGTGCAGCGTCTTGCCGAGCTGGCCGATTTCTATGGCGTCCCCGTGCAGGAGCTGCTGCCGGGCACCACGCCTGGCGGCGCCGCCGAGCCGCCGCCGAAGCTGGTCCTGGACCTGGAGCGGCTGGCCACGGTGCCGGCCGAGAAGGCGGGTCCCCTCCAGCGTTACGCGGCGACGATCCAGTCCCAGCGCGGTGACTACAACGGCAAGGTGCTCTCGATCCGCCAGGACGACCTGCGCACGCTCGCCGTCATCTACGACCAGTCCCCCTCGGTCCTCACCGAGCAGCTGATCAGCTGGGGCGTCCTGGACGCGGACGCGCGCCGCGCGGTGGCCACGCACGAAGAGGCCTGAGACACCGGACATATTCCGCAGAAACGTCCCTACCAGGGGCGGAGCCATCTGGCTCCGCCCCTGGCGCATTGTCCGGGCCACCTCGGCGGTTCGCCGGACGCCTGCCGGTCCTCGGCGAATCCCCCATGCCCACGCCCTCGCCTGTGCCACGATCCTGCGAGCTGCACCGATGACGGAGTGGGGGGTGGTCATGCCGGCGAGCGACCCGCAGGACGAGGCACTGGACGTCTTGGTGCGTCTCATCCAGGACATCCACGCGGGCCATCTGAGCGAGGAGGCCGCGGAGCAGCACATACGGACCGCCGCCTGGCCGCTGGACGAGGACGGGACGCGGCGGCTGGTCGGATTCGGTCTGCACCACGTCCGGGCCGGTGTCGCCGCCACGGGCTATCTGGTGGCCCGGCTCCTCATGGCCCTGTCCGAGGACCGGTGGGGGCGCGGCATCTCCTCCCCCTGGTGGCAGGCCGCCGACCTGCTCGTGGAGTCCGTACGGCTCGACCTCGTGGGACGGCCGAGCGGCAGCCGGCTGCGGCTGGCCTGTGCCGTCGCCGACGAGCAGATCGACACCCTGCGACAGGCGGGCGAACTGCAGGAACTGGCGGAGACCATGTACGCGGCGGGCATCCTCCGGGTCCATCCCCACATCGCGGCGCCCGTGCTGGACGACGCCCTCGCGCTCCGGGAGCGGCAGATCCGCGGCCAGTTACGCGGTCGCCTGTTCACCGCCGGCACCGGCGACGACGAGGACCCGGACGCCATCGACGCCCTGCCCCACCCCGTGGACGCCGCCCTGGAGGCGCTGCCCTACCTGTACGGAGCGGCGGGCCTGAGCCGCGGGCACGAGCGCGCCCGCTGCCTGAACGCCGTGAACGAAGCACTCGCCGTCCTCATGAGCGATCCCGAGGCCGGGAACTGGACGATGGACTCCTGGCTGGCGAACTACAGAACCGCCGCCGGACTGATCGACCCGGCCCGGGATCCGGTGAACGCGATCCGGCTGCGGAGGGTCCTCGCGCACTACGACGCCGAACCCGCGCCGGGCACGCTCCACGAGCTGCTGCCGGTGCCGCTGTCCGAGATGGTGCCGACGTGGGGCGAAAGGGAGTCCTGGGCCGTGGTGGGCCAGGCCCTGTGTCTGCTGCGGGAAACCGGTCGACGCGACCTGCTGCGGGAACTGGTGACCGCCGTCCGCGACGAGCTGCCCGCGCCCAGGGAACGCGAGCAGCTCTGGGAGCTGTGGCTCAGCCACGTCCACGTGCTGCCCGGCGACCCGACGCCCTGCCCGGCCGAGGACACCGCGGCGGAGATCGAGCGCACGTTCGCCGAGACGATCGCGGCGCCGCACCCCGACACCGCCGCCGCACTGCATCTGGCGGCGCACCTGTACCAGGGGGGACACGCCCGGGCCGCCTGTGCCCTGATGGACCGGCTGCCCGACCTTCCGGACGTGGGATCCGAAGCCGTGGTCGCCGTCATGTGCCTGCAGGCCGGCGCCTCGGCCGCGGCGGCCACCGAGTACCGGCGGGAGGGCAGGGCGTCGGAGGCGATCGACCGGCACGCGTTCGCCGCGCGTCACTACGCCGGCCTCGGGCTGCAGAGCCAGACACTGCGGGAACTCGAGCTGATGGTGGACTGCGCCGAGGCGGGCACCGCGGACGAGGTCACGCGCGCGGCCCTGCTGCTTCGTATGGGGGTGGCCCCGCGACTGCAGGCGGGGCTGTACGAGCCGTCCGCCTTCGCCCTCGTCGCGGCCGCGCAGAAGCTCGGCAGCCGTACGGCCGAGGGACAGCAGTCGGCATCCGCGCTGCTGATGCTGCATTCGGCGGCCAAGGGACTCGACTTCTCCCGCGCGCTGGAGGCTCCCGGACCTCGGCGGCCCGCCCCGGTTCTCGTGGATCTGCGACGCCGCGTCGACGAACTCGAGAGCAGGCTCGGCGAGGCCCTCCCGCCACGCCTGGACGAGATCGGCGAAGACCTGGAGATGCTCTGCTACGCAGGCCCCCAGGAACACGCTCCCGGAAACGCCGAGAACGAGCTGCTCGGCAATCTCCGGCGATCCTTCGACCGTCAGCTCTCCCGGAGCCTGTACGCCCTGGGCCCCGCGCAGGATCCCTCCTGGTACCCGGAACTGAGCGATGTCGTGGCCGCTCTGCCGGCCGACACCGTGCTGGTCTCGCTGTGGATCGCACAGCAACCGGCTCAGATGGAGCCGGCCGGACCGGACGGCGGCCCCGCCGCCGCGCTGCATCTGCTGACGATCACCGCGGAGGGCGTGCGGGACATACGTGTGCTGCCGTTCGGCGGCGTGCCCGGCGCGGTGATCCAGGTGAGCAAGGACGGCTACCGGCAGACCATGCATCCCTTCGCCCAGGTCGTGGCCTCGGTGCGCACGGTCGCCCGGGCCGACCCGCTGCACCGGGAGGTCACGCGGGTGGGCGAGGAGGATCTGGACTTCAGCGGCCTCTTCGGCACTCTGGACGAGGTGCTCACGCGCCTGCGCGGCGAGGGGAAGCGGCATCTGTGTCTGTGGGCCCACGGCCCCTTCCACTTCCTGCCCTTCCCGCTCCTGCGGCTGGCGGGGCGGCCCCTGGCCGACGACTGGACCGTGACCACCGTGCCGAGCCTGGTCTGCGTCACCGGACCCCCGGACCCCGAGCCGCGCACCGGTGCGGGACTGGTGTCCCTGGGTGCCGCGCTGGGCGGCACGCCCTGGGGCCTGCGGCCGGAGCCGGTGCTGGACGAGCACGCCGCGGCCGTCGCCGCCCTCGCCGGCGGGAGGACCCTCGTCGGCCGGGACGCCACGCCGGCCTCGCTGCTGGACCACGCGGCGGGTGCCCGGTACGTCCATGTGGCGGCGCACGGCGCGCACAGTCAGGACGCCTCCTGGTTCCAGTGTCTGTACCTCAACCCGCCCGCGGACGGCGGGGACGGACGGCTGTTCGGTCATGACGTCCTCGCCGCCGATCTGCGCGGCGTGGACCTGGTCACCCTCAGCGCCTGCGAGTCCGCGCTGGGCAGGTTCGACCTCGCCGACAACCCGCGCGGGCTGCCCGCCGCGTTCCTGCTGGCCGGGGCCGGTGCGGTGGTCGGCTGTCTGTGGCCGGTGCGGACCGACGCGGCCACGTACTTCTTCGGCGAGCTGTACCGGCACCTCGCCGATCACCACGACACGCTGCGGGCCTTCCGCCACGCGCAGACCGTCACCCGCGAGCGTTTCCCCCAGTACCGCGACTGGGGCACCTTCACCTACCACGGCGGCTGGAGCCGCTCCGCACGGAGGACCGTCTGATGCCTCTCGTACTGCCGCCGCTCGCCGCGCACGACGTCGACCTCGTCGTCGCCGCGACACTCCAGGGAAACACCACCGAGGAGCGCATCCGCCGCCGGCTGACCGTCACCGACCCGTACGTCACCCGGCTGACCTTCGACCAGCTGCCCGAACTGGGAGTGAGCCCGGCCCTGCTGTCCTCGTCCTCACCCGGCGACGACCACTTCCTCCTGGCGTTCGTGTGCACGTTCCGCCCCACGGCGGCCGGTGACTCGGCGGCGTTCAAGGAGGCGCAGATCGGCATCCGGCTGAGCGCTCCGGGCAGCGAACGGCAGCCGGTGGCGCTGGCCCTGTCCCCCGACACGGCGAGCGCGGCCGGCGGCAACAGCCTCCGGATTGCCCTGGCGGTGCCTCTGGGGGTCGTGGAGCCCTCGGTGGAGTACGCGAAGGACGGCTCGGTGCCGGAGCGGTACATCACCGCGTACGGCCGGGGCGGCGGTGATCCCGCGTGGCTGTTGCGTGATCTTCGCGGTCATCCGCTCGGCGGCGACTTCCTGCTGGCTGTCGTGGTGAGCGCGCCCGCCGACGTCCCCGTGCTGGCGGAGGTCGTCGTGGCGGCTTCGCTGAGCCGACTGAAGTTGCTGCGCACCCGGGCCGAGCTGCCTCCGCGTCTGCACACGATCGAGCTGCCGGTGCGGGCTCTGCCGGCCGTGTGAGGCGGTCTGGCCGGGGAGCTGCCCTCGGGAGCGGGCCAGTAGACCCGGTAGACGCGCAGGGCCCGCGGAAACCATCCGCGGGCCCTGCCGTCGACACCGAACCGGGTTTACGCCTCGTCGCGGCGCAGCGAAGGCTTCAGTTCCTTCAGCCGGCCGAGCAGGCCGTTGACGAACGAGGGCGACTCGTCGGTCGAGAACTCCTTCGCCAGCTGCACCATCTCGTCCAGGACGACGGCGTCCGGGGTCTCGTCGACCCAGATCAGCTCGTACGCGCCCAGCCGCAGGACGTTGCGGTCGACGACCGGCATCCGGTCGAGCGTCCAGCCCACGGCGTACTGCGCGATCAGCTCGTCGATGCGCTTCGCGTGCTCCGCGTAGCCCTCGACCAGCTGCATCGTGTACTCGCTGACCGGCGGCTGCCGGGTGTCGGACCGGGACAGCCGGATCCAGTCCGCGAGGACCGTCAGGACGTCGGCGCCGCGCTGGTCGCCCTCGAAGAGGATCTGGAAGGCGCGCTTGCGAGCCGTGTTGCGGGCAGCCACGGTTAGCTGTTCACCCGGCCGAGGTAGTCGCTCGTGCGGGTGTCGACCTTGATCTTCTCACCGGTGGTGATGAAGAGCGGGACCTGGATCTGGTGGCCGGTCTCCAGGGTGGCGGGCTTGGTGCCACCGGTGGAGCGGTCGCCCTGGACGCCCGGCTCGGTCTCCTGGATGACCAGCTCGACGGCGGCCGGCAGCTCGACGAAGAGCACCTCGCCCTCGTGCTGCGCGACCGTGGCCGTGAAGCCCTCGATGAGGAAGTTGGCGGCGTCGCCGACGGCCTTGCGGTCGACCATCAGCTGGTCGTAGGTCTCCATGTCCATGAAGACGAAGTAGTCGCCGTCCATGTACGAGAACTGCATGTCGCGCTTGTCGACAGTGGCCGTCTCGACCTTGACACCGGCGTTGAAGGTCTTGTCGACGACCTTGCCGGAGAGCACGTTCTTGAGCTTGGTGCGCACGAAGGCCGGGCCCTTGCCGGGCTTGACGTGCTGGAACTCGACGACGGACCAGAGCTGGCCGCCTTCGAGCTTGAGCACCATGCCGTTCTTGAGGTCGTTCGTGGAAGCCACGGTTGCGGAATCTCCTGGACTGACGTACGACCCCGGGGTCACGCGCTACAGCGCGAGCAGCTCCTTGGTCGTGATGGTGAGTAGCTCGGGTCCGCCGTCCGCCTCGGGGCGTACGACGAGCGTGTCATCGATCCGGACACCGCCCCGGCCCGGGAGGTGGACCCCCGGTTCGACGGTGACCGGCACGCAAGCGTCCAGTTTACCCATGGCCGCGGGGGCCAGCTGCGGGTCCTCGTCGATTTCGAGTCCGACACCGTGTCCGGTCAGCGGGGGCAGTGCCTCCGCATAGCCCGCGGAGTCCAGTACGTGGCGTGCGGCGCGGTCCACGTCCCGGTATGCGGCACCGGGCGCCAGGGACTCGCGTCCGGCGCGCTGGGCGGCGAAGACGAGATCGTACAGCTCGATCTGCCAGTCGGCGGGCGAGGTGCCGATGACGAAGGTGCGGCCGATCTCGCAGCGGTAGCCGCGGTAGGTGGCGCCGAGGCAGACGCACAGGAAGTCGCCCTCCTCCACGCGCCGGTCGGTGGGGCGGTGGCCGCGGCGGCCGGAGTGCGGTCCGGTGGCCACGGAGGTGGGGAAGGCCGGCCCGTCGGCGCCGTGGTCGACCAGGCGCCGCTCCAGCTCCAGTGCGAGGTGCCGTTCGGTGCGGCCGACCAGGATGGACTCCAGCAGCTCGCCGAGGGCCTGGTCGGCGATCTCCGCGCCGATGCGCAGGCAGGAGATCTCCTCCTCGTCCTTGACGACCCTGAGCTGCTCGACGGCCGCGCCGAGGTCGGCGAGGCGGAGTCCGGGGGCGACCGGGCCGAGGGCTCTGTGGCGGGCCACGGTGAGATGGTGCTCCTCCACCGCGAGGGCCTCGGCGCCCTGGGCCGCGGCGAGGCCGGCCGCGGCGACCGCGGGGTCGCCGTCGGGCGAGGCCAGGATGTGCAACCGCAGGTTCTCGTCCGGCCGGCCTTCGTAGGGACGGTCTTCGGGCGGACCGACACAGACGAGCAGGTCCTCGTGTCGGCCGAGGAGCAGGACGGAGCCCTGCGGGGCCGCGGCGGCGAGGTAGCGCACATTGGCGGGGCGGGTGACGAGCGCTGCCGCAGTACCGGCCGCGTTGAAGTGTTCCCTCAGCCGGGATCGGCGGTTCGCGTACACCTCTGACATGAGATGAGCGTAGGAGTTTTGTCCCGTTTGTGCCGGTTGGCGGGGGCCGAGTGGGGCTGCGGGGGGTGAGGCGGCGGCTTCCCGGCCGCGATCACCAGTTCGGCGGGCTCGCTATCGCCCTCGCCAGGACCTCGTCCAGGACCCGCGCCGTCCCGGGGACGTCCAGCTGGGAGTTGTCGATGATCGGGAGGCCCGAGCCGTACCAGCCGGCCATGCGGCCGTGGATACGGGCCACCTCCTCGTCGGTGAGGCGGCGGTTGCCGGAACGTTCGGCGTTGCGCTCCAGGACGATGTCCAGGCCCGGGAGCAGGACGACCGGGAGCAGGCCGGGGCCCACGTGGCGCTTCCAGCCGCCGAGGCCCACGACCGGGCGGTCCGGGAAGACGGCGTCGTCCAGGATGCAGGAGATGCCGTTGGCCAGGAAGTTCCGGGCGGCGAAGCCGCAGGTGCGGCGGGCGAGGCGGTACTGCGCCTCGGAGTTGTCGTTCCAGCCGGACTGGGGGTCGGCGAAGCCCGAGCGGACCCATTCGCGGACGTCGTCCAGGCTGATGTGGGCCGTGGGCACGCGCCGGTGGTCCGCCCAGTACTTGGCGACGCTCGTCTTGCCCGCGCCCGCCGGACCGATCAGCAGGACCGCCAGGGTGGTGGCCGTCGGGTCGGGGACCGTGACCGCGGCGGGCGGTGCCGCGGGCGCGCCGACGGGACCGCCGGGTGGCAGCGGCACATGGCCGGTGGTATCAGGGGCCGGTTGGGCGGGGGCGTGCCGCGCGGCCGGGGGCTGCGGGGATGCCGGTGGCGGCACGGAGGCGGGCGGGGCCGGGAAGCCCGGCGGCGGGGGAACGGGGGCGGGGCCCTGGGAGGCTCCCGGATGGTGCCCGGCCGGCGCGGGTGCGGGGCCCTGGGAGGTCCCCGGCTGGTGCCCGGCCGACGCCCAGCCGGCGTGCGGTCCCTGCCCCGGCTGGTGGGGCGGCGGCAGCGGCGACCCCACTGCGTGCTGCATCCGTTGCCACTCCGTCTCGTCGTCTTCGGCTCGTCCGCCTCCGGGGCGCCCGAGTCGGATTCGACAGCCCGATCCTGCTCGGCCCTTCGGACCTGCGCGCTGCCCACCGAACGGTACCGTCCCCGGCCGTCGTTTGGTGAAACGGCCGGGGGCGGCTCGAAGTGCCCGGTCCGCCCGGCGCATCGGGCGGTACGGCAGGGGACGTCCGCAGCCGGGCGAGGCCTTACTGGCCCACTTCTCCGTAGGCGGCGAGCAGGACGGCCGGGTCGGGGCCCTCCAGAACGGTCGGCTTGGCCAGGCCGTCGAGGACGATGAAGCGCAGCAGGTCGCCGCGGGACTTCTTGTCGACCTTCATCGTCTCCAGCAGCTTGGGCCACTGGTCGTAGCGGTAGTGCAGGGGCAGGCCGACGGATTCGAGGACCGTACGGTGGCGGTCCGCCGTCGCGTCGTCCAACCGGCCCGCCAGACGGCCGAGTTCGGCGGCGAAGTGCATGCCCACCGCGACGGCGGCGCCGTGCCGCCACTTGTAGCGCTCGTTCTTCTCGATGGCATGGCCCAGCGTGTGGCCGTAGTTGAGGATCTCCCGCAGACCGGACTCCTTCAGGTCCGAGGAGACCACCTCGGCCTTGACCCGGATCGACCGCTCGATCAGCTCGGCCGTGTGCGGACCCGCCGGGGTGCGGGCCGCCTCGGGGTCGGCCTCGATGAGGTCCAGGATCACCGGGTCGGCGATGAAGCCGGCCTTGATGACCTCGGCGAGCCCGGAGACGTAGTCGTTGACCGCGAGCGAGTCCAGCGCGGCCAGGTCGCACAGGACGCCGGCCGGCGGGTGGAAGGCGCCCACCAGGTTCTTGCCCTCGGCGGTGTTGATGCCGGTCTTGCCGCCGACCGCCGCGTCCACCATGGCGAGCACGGTGGTCGGGACGGCGATCCAGCGCACCCCGCGCAGCCAGGTCGCGGCCACGAAACCGGCCAGGTCCGTGGTCGCGCCGCCGCCGACGCCGACGATGACGTCGGTGCGGGTGAAGCCGGACTGCCCGAGCGCCTTCCAGCAGTAGGCGGCGACCTCGGCGGTCTTGGCCTCCTCCGCGTTCGGCACCTGGATCGCCACGGCCTCGTAGCCCTGCTCCGCCAGGTCGGCACGCAGCGCGTCCCCGGTCTCCGCCAGGGCCTCCGGGTGGATCACCGCGACGCGCTTGGCCTTCGGACCGATCAACCCGCCCAGCTCGCCCAGGAGCTGCCGGCCGACCAGCACCTCGTACGGGTCGGTGCCCGCGGTGCCGGCGACCTGGATCCGGGTGACTGCCTCGCTCATGCTTCGTTCAACTCCAGTGCGTCCAGCGCTGCTTGCGTGACCTCTTCGGGCGTACGGCCGTCGGTCGCCACGACCGCGCCGGCGACCTCCTCGTACAGGTGCCGCCGGGCCTCCATCAGTTCGCGCCACTGCTTGCGCGGATTGACCGCGAGCAGCGGGCGGGCCGCGTTGAGACCGGTGCGCTTGACGGCCTCCTCGACGTCCATCGAGAGGTAGACCACCCGGTGCCCGGCGAGCAGCGCGCGCGTGTCCGGGTCGAGGACCGCGCCGCCGCCGAGCGCGAGGACGCCCTCGTGCTCGGCGAGCGCGGTGCACACCGCGCTCTTCTCGATCGCGCGGAAGGCGGGCTCGCCCTCGTCCACGAAGATGTCGGCGATGGTGCGGCCCTCGGCGGCGACGATGTCCTCGTCGGTGTCCCGGTAGCCGGTCCCGAGCCGCTCGGCCAGGAGCCGGCCGACGGTGGACTTGCCGACGCCCATCGGGCCGACGAGTACGACGGCGGGCACGGCGCTCACCGGATCTGGAGGTTGTCGAGGTAGGACCGGACGTTGCGGCGGGTCTCGGGGACGGAGTCGCCGCCGAACTTCTCCGCGACCGCGTCGGCCAGGACGAGCGCGACCATGGCCTCGGCGACGATACCGGCGGCCGGGACGGCGGAGACGTCGGAGCGCTGGTGGTGGGCCTGGGCGGCCTCGCCGGTGGCGACGTCCACGGTCCTCAGGGCGCGCGGCACGGTCGCGATCGGCTTCATCGCGGCGCGCACGCGCAGCAGCTCGCCGGTGCTCAGGCCGCCCTCGGTGCCGCCGGCGCGACCGGAGACGCGCCGGATGCCCTCGGGCGTGCTCACGATCTCGTCGTGCGCCTTGGAGCCGGGCACCCGGGCCAGCTCGAAACCGTCGCCGATCTCGACGCCCTTGATCGCCTGGATGCCCATCAGGGCACCGGCGAGACGGGCGTCCAGCTTGCGGTCCCAGTGCACGTGCGAACCGAGGCCGACCGGGACGCCGTACGCCAGCACCTCGACGACACCGCCGAGCGTGTCGCCGTCCTTGTGGGCCTGATCGACCTCCGCGACCATCGCCTTCGAGGCGTCCGCGTCCAGACAGCGCAGCGGGTCGGCGTCCAGCTTCTCGACGTCGGCCGGCGTGGGGTACACGCCCTGCGGGGCCTTCACGGAGCACAGCTCGACGACGTGGGAGACGATCTCGATGCCGGCCGTCTCCTTCAGGTAGGAGCGGGCGACGGCGCCGAGGGCCACGCGGGCGGCGGTCTCACGGGCGGAGGCACGCTCCAGGATCGGGCGGGCCTCGTCGAAGCCGTACTTCTGCATGCCGGCCAGGTCGGCGTGGCCGGGCCGCGGCCGGGTCAGCGGCGCGTTGCGGGCGAGCCCGGCCAGCACCTCGGGGTCGATCGGGTCGGCCGCCATGACCTGGTCCCACTTGGGCCACTCGGTGTTGCCCACCATGATCGCGACCGGGGAACCGAGCGTGAGTCCGTGCCGCACGCCACCCAGGAAGGTGACCTCGTCGCGCTCGAACTTCATGCGCGCACCGCGGCCATAACCGAGCCGCCGCCGTGCCAGGTGGTCCGCCACCATCTCCGTGGTGATCGGCACGCCGGCGGGAAGGCCCTCCAGCGTTGCGACCAGTGCCGGACCGTGGGACTCCCCCGCGGTCAGCCAACGCAGCCTGCTCAACGGTGCTCCTCAGTGTTCGCGCCCGGTACTGCCCTGCGTACGCGTGTCCCCGCGTACGGCGACGGCGTCACCGGGTGCGCGACCCCGGTACGCCACCTCCGATCCTCCCACGTCCGGGGCCGGTGTCCGGCCGCCGGTCCAGCAGGCGGACGCCCCGGTGGCGATTCAGCGGGCGGCGAGCGCCTTCTCCCCGGCATGGCGCATGGCCTCCAGCGGGGCCGGGGAGCGTCCGGTGATCTGCTCGACCTGCAGGACGGCCTGGTGGACCAGGAGGTCGAGGCCGCTGACCACGGCGCCGCCGAACATGGACCAGTGGGCGGCCAGCTCGGTGGGCCAGGGGTCGTAGAGCACGTCGAAGAGGGTGGCGGGGCGTTCGGGCACGGCGGCGGCGAGGGCGTCGGTCGTACCGGCCGGCGTCGTGGCGACGACCAGCGGGGCACGCAGGGCCTCGGCCGCGTCCGCCCAGTCCGCCGTACGCACGTCCACGTCCAGCCGCTCGCCCCAGCGGCGCATCTCGGCGGCGCGGGCCTCGCTGCGGACGTAGGCGACGACCTCCCCGGTACAGACCCGGGACAGCGCGGCGAGCGCGGAGGAGGCGGTGGCACCGGCGCCGAGGATCGCGGCGGAGCCGACCTCCTCGATGCCGTGCTCGCGCAGGGCGGCCACCATGCCCGGGATGTCGGTGTTGTCGCCCAGACGGCGGCCGTCCTCGGTGAGGACGACCGTGTTGACCGCGTCGACGGAGGCGGCCGTGTCGCTGATCTCGTCCAGCAGCGGGATGACCGCCCGCTTGAGCGGCATGGTCAGCGACAGCCCCGCCCACTCCGGCCCGAGCTTGTCGAAGAAGGCGGGCAGTCCGGCCTCGTCGACCTCGAAGCGGTCGTACGACCAGTCCGTGAGCCCGAGTTCGTCGTACGCGGCCCGGTGCAGCACCGGGGAGAGGGAGTGGGCGATGGGCGAACCGAGCACGGCGGCCCGGCGGGTCACTGTCATCAGTTCTTGTTCCTCGACGCGTTCCACTCCTCGACCAGCTTGTTGTGATCTTCGAGCGTCCTGGTGAACTTGCTGGTCTTGCCGTCCATCGAGATGAAGTAGTACCAGCCGTCGTCCGTCGGGTCGAGCGCGCCCCGGAGCGCTTCCTCGCCGGGATTGTCGATGGGACCCGGCGGCAGGCCTCGGGAGAAGTACGTGTTGTACGGGTTGTCGTACCTGCGCAGCTCGGCGATGCTCAGGTCCAGCTTGCTCTGGTTCTTCACGTAGTTGTACGTGGAGTCGAACTCCAGCCGCCCGGCGGTCTGCGGGTTGCCGGGCTCCAGACGGTTGTAGACGACCTCGGCCATCTTGCGGAAGTCGTCGTGGCTCGTGCCCTCGGCCTGCACGAGGCTCGCCACGGTGAGCAGCTGCCAGGGGCCGTCGAGGCCGAGCGCCTCGGCCTTCTTCTCCAGCCCCAGTTCCTGGTACTTGGCGGTGGCCTGGGAGACCATGCCCTTGAGGACGGCCTCGGGCTTCTGGCCCTTGGTGACCGGGTAGCTGGAGGGGTACAGGAAGCCTTCCAGCGGGTCCTTGAGGTTCGCGTGGTTCAGCGCCCAGGCGGGCAGGCCGAGGTGCTTGTACTCCTTCTTCGCCACGCGCGCGGTGGTGCCCGCCGACACGGCGAGGCGCTTGTCGATCAGGCCGTAGATCTCCGTGTTGCGCCGGCCCTCGGCGATGATCAGGTTGCTGCGGCTCTTCGGGCTGAGCATCAGGTCCACCGCACTCGCGGCGGACATCTCCTTCTCCAGGGTGTAGACGCCGTCCTGGAGCGACTTGCCCTTGGGGTTCGCCTGCAGCGCGGAGACGAACGCGGCCGCGCTCTCGACGACACCCGCCTCCTTCAGCTTCTGGCCGATCGCCCAGCCGCCGTCCCCCTTGCTGATGGTGACGGTGACCTCTTGGCCGTTTCCGCTGCCGGCGTAGTCCGGGGCCGCGCCGAAACGATTTTGGTAGAACTTGTAGCCGAAGTACCCGACTCCGCCCAGGCCGCCACCGAACACCAGGACGACCACCATGCAGGCGCAGCCGGTGCGCCCTTTCTTGCCCTTGACGGGTTTGCGGCCCTTGGCGCGCCTCTCGCGCCGGCTCTGCAGCTCGTGCTCCTCGCCGTCGTCATCGCCGCCGCCACCCGCGAAGAAGGCGTGTTCCTCCTCGTCCGCCGCGGGCTCCGGCTGCGGTTCCGGCTCGGGTCGCCGGCCGGGCGGCATCGGCGGCGGATAAGCGTCCTCGGTGCCGTACAGGTCCGGCTGTTCACCGCCGTACGCCACAGGCTGCTGGTTGTACGGATCACCGGGGTCGGCTGCGTAGGGAACGGGGCCGTGGTTCGCCTCCCACGTGCCCTGGTGGAACTGCTGCTGGGTGTGGCCGGCGAACTGCTGGTCGTAGGTGGGCTGGGGCTGCCCCTCGTAGTACGGGTACTGCTGTCCGTCGTAGCCGGACTGCTGCTGCTGGTTCCAGTCGCCGTGCTGCGGCTGCTGCGGGTAGGGCTGCTGCGGCTGGCCGCCGTAGGCAGACTGCTGGCCGACGTGCGCCTGCTGCCCTTCCCATCCGCCGTCCCCGTACAACGGGTCCTCCGGATGCCACGGTTCGGAGCCTGGGCCCCGGCCATACTCAGTCATCGATCCCCTAGAGCCGCGAGGCCGACGGTCGCGCGGCCGGTGGGCCGGCTTCCGTTCCGCCTCTTGTTGTGCGGCGGCTGTTCGAACACCGCCGCATCGCGCGGAACGTTACCGTATCGCGATCAGATGACCACTTCGACGCCCTCGCCGGGTGCTTTGCCTGACACCCGTTCGGATTCCAGGGCCTGCTGCAGGATGATGACGGCCGCCGCCTGGTCGATGACCGAGCGGCCCTTCTTGGATTTCACCCCCGAGGCGCGCAGTCCTTGACTCGCCGTCACGGTCGTCATCCGTTCGTCGACCAGCCGGACCGGCACCGGTGCGATGCCCTTGGCCAGCTCCTGGACGAAGGCGCGGACCTTGACCGCGGCCGGGCCCTCGCCCCCCTTGAGGGAGCGAGGGAGACCGACGACGACCTCGATCGGTTCGTACTCCTCCACCAGCTGCCCGAGCCGGCGGTGGGCGGCGGGGATGTCCCGGCCGGGGACGGTCTCCACCGGGGTGGCGAGGATCCCGTCGGGGTCGCACGAGGCGACCCCGATCCGGGCGTCCCCGACGTCGATCGCGAGTCGACGTCCTCTGCGCATGATCTGACCGTTCCTACTTGGCGGTCTCGGCGACGAGACGCTCGACGGCCTCGACGGCCTCACCGACGGCGGCCGGGTTCTGGCCGCCGCCCTGGGCGACGTCCGGCTTGCCGCCACCGCCGCCGCCGAGGGTCTTGGCGGCGGCGCGGACCAGCTCACCGGCCTTGAGGCCGCGCTCGCGGGCGGCCTCGTTGGTGGCGATGACCGTCAGCGGCTTGCCGTTGTTGACCGTGAACAGGGCGACCACGACGGCGCGTCCGCCCTGGATGCGGCCGCGCACGTCGAGCACCAGCTTGCGCAGGTCGTCCGGCGTCGTGCCGTCCGGCACCTGGCCGGTGACGACGGCGACGCCGTGGATGTCCTTGGCGGACCCGGCGAGACCGGCGGCGGCCTGCAGCACCTTCTCCGCGCGGAACTTCTCGATCTCCTTCTCGGCGTCCTTCAGCTTGCCGAGCATGGCGGAGACCTTCTCCGGAAGCTCCTCCGGGCGGCCCTTGATCAGCTCCTGGAGCTGGGCGACGACCGTGTGCTCGCGGGCGAGGAAGTTGTAGGCGTCCACGCCGACGAGGGCCTCGATACGGCGGACACCCGAGCCGATGGAGGACTCCCCGAGCAGCTTCACCAGGCCCAGCTGGGCGGTGTTGTGCACGTGCGTGCCGCCGCACAGCTCCTTGGAGAAGTCGCCGATGGTGACCACGCGGACCCGTTCGCCGTACTTCTCGCCGAACTCGGCGATGGCGCCCTGCTTCTTGGCCTCGTCGATGCCCATGACCTCGGCGCGCACGTCCAGATCCCGGGCGAGCACCTCGTTGATCTTCTGCTCGACGTCGGTCATCACGGCCGTCGGCACGGCGGACGGGGAGCCGAAGTCGAAGCGGAAGCGACCGGGCTGGTTCTCGGAACCGGCCTGGGCGGCCGTCGGGCCGAGAGCGTCACGCAGGGCCTGGTGGGTCAGGTGGGTGGCCGAGTGGGCGCGGGCGATGGCCGTGCGGCGGCGGGCGTCGATCGAGGCTTGGGCCTTGGCACCGACGGTCACCTCGCCGACCTGCACGACGCCCTTGTGGACGTACACGCCCGGGACCGGCTTCTGGCAGTCGCGGATCTCGATGACGGCACCGGTGTCGACCTTGATCCGGCCGGTGTCGCCGATCTGGCCGCCGCCCTCGGCGTAGAACGGGGTGCGGTCCAGGACGATCTCGACCTCGTCGCCCTCGGTGGCGGCCGGGGAGGAGACGCCGTCGACGAGGATGCCGACGATCGTGGTCTCGCCCTCGGTGTCGGTGTAGCCGATGAAGTCGGTCGCACCGGCGGCGTCGGCGATCTCACGGTAGGCGCCCATGTCGGCGTGGCCGGTCTTCTTGGCCTGGGCGTCGGCCTTGGCGCGCTCCCGCTGCTCCTTCATCAGGCGGCGGAAGCCCTCCTCGTCCACGGCCAGCCCCTGCTCGGCGGCCATCTCGAGGGTGAGGTCGATCGGGAAGCCCCAGGTGTCGTGGAGCAGGAAGGCCTTGTCGCCGGCGAGGACGGTGCCGCCGGAGGCCTTGGTCTCGATGACGGCGGTGTCGAGGATGTTGGTGCCGGCCTTGAGCGTCTTGAGGAAGGCGTTCTCCTCGGCGACGGCGACCTTCTCGATGCGCTCGCGGTCGGTGATCAGCTCGGGGTACTGCTGGCCCATCATGCCGATCACGGTGTCGATCAGGTCGTGGACGACCGGACCGGTGGCGCCGAGCAGGCGCATGTTGCGAATGGCGCGGCGCATGATGCGGCGCAGCACGTAGCCACGGCCCTCGTTGCCCGGGGTGACACCGTCACCGATGAGCATGGTGGCGGTGCGCATGTGGTCGGTGACCACGCGCAGGGACACGTCGGAGTCGTGGGCGTCGCCGTAGCGGACGCCGGTCAGCTCGGTGGCCTTCTCGATGACGGCCATGGAGGTGTCGATCTCGTACATGTTCTGCACGCCCTGCAGAATCATGGCGAGCCGCTCGAGGCCGAGGCCCGTGTCGATGTTCTTGCTCGGCAGTTCCCCGAGGATCTCGAAGTTGTCCTTGCCGATGCCCTCGCCCCGCTCGTACTGCATGAAGACGAGGTTCCAGATCTCCACGTACCGCTCGTCGTTGACGGCGGGGCCGCCCTCGACGCCGAACTCGGGGCCGCGGTCGTAGTTGATCTCGGAGCAGGGTCCGCAGGGGCCGGGGACGCCCATGGACCAGTAGTTGTCCTTCATGCCGAGGCGCTGGATGCGCTCCTTCGGCACGCCGACGACCTCGTGCCAGATGCGCTCGGCCTCGTCGTCGTCCTTGTAGACGGTGATCCAGAGCTTCTCCGGCTCGAGGCCGTAACCACCCTTGTCCCGGGGCGTGGTGAGCAGCTCCCAGGCGAGCTTGATGGCGCCTTCCTTGAAGTAGTCGCCGAAGGAGAAGTTGCCGCACATCTGGAAGAACGTGCCGTGGCGCGTGGTCTTGCCGACCTCTTCGATGTCGGGCGTGCGCACGCACTTCTGCACGCTGGTGGCGCGCGCGAAGGGCGGCTTGACCTCACCCAGGAAGTAGGGCTTGAAGGGGACCATGCCGGCGGGGACGAGGAGCAGAGTCGGATCGTCCGCGATGAGCGACGCCGAAGGGACGACGGTGTGCCCGCGCTCCTCGTAGAAGCTCAGCCAGCGGCGGCGGATCTCAGCCGACTCCATCAGTGGTCCTCATTCCGGTTGTACGAGTACGTCGTGTTCTCGATGTACTTCGGGTTGCTGCGGTTGTTCTCTATGGCGGCGTACCGCCGGGGCGCGGGGAGTTCGGGGCTGTCCTGGATGCCCAGCGCCTCCTCCAGCTCCGCCTCCCGCTGCGCCATGTTGTCGCGGACGTCGAGCGCGAAGCCGACCGCGCGGTCCTTCAGCCGCTGACCGGTCTCCAGGGCCTTGTTCGCCGCCGTGGCGGCCAGGCTCTCCGGGGTCAGTTGCTTCAGCTTGCGATTGACCTTGGTGGTGGCCCACACACCGGCGGCGACACCCGTGGTGAACCAGAACGAACGGCGGAACATCTGAGCTGGCTCTCCTACTTTCCGGTGTTTCCGCGGTCCCGCTTGCTCCGCCGCGCGGCCGGTACCGTCCGGCCCACGATCACCGTACGCCGGGGAGACTTCGCGGGCGCGTCCTCCTTGCGGCCGCCCAGCGCCCGGCGCACGCCGTACCCGAAGGCCGCGACCTTGACCAGCGGGCCGCCGAAGGTGGAGGCGACGGTGGTCGACAACGCGGAGGCGTTCGACGTGACCTCCTGGACGTCGGTGGCGATCGCGTCGACCCGGTCGATCTGGGTCTGTGCGGAGCGCACGGCCGTGGAGGCGTCGGCGAGCAGCGGGACCGCCTGATCGGTCACATCCGCCACGAGCTTGGTGGTCGCCTTGAGCGTCTGGGCCAGCCTCACCAGTGCGACGGCGAGGAAGGAGACCAGGATCGCCCAGAAGACGGCCACCAGGATCCCGGCCACCTCTCCACCGGACACTGTGCGCACCCGCTCCCTGAAACGTGCCTGAGCATCGAAAAAGTCGTGCCCCGAGCCTATCGCGCCGGGGCCGGGGCTCCGTACCGGATTACCGGGTGCCGGGGGTCGGAGTTACCGGAAGCGATTGTACGGAATGAACACACTTCAGTACGCTCCGTGTCCCATGCGAGGTTCACAGAGCCCCGGCCCCTGGACGGACGGCGATCCGCCCCTCGAACTCACCGCTTTCGTCGGGCGTTCGGCCGAGCTGGCCGAGCTGGCGACGGCGCTCGACCGGTCCCGGCTGGTGACCGTGACCGGGGTCGGCGGCGTCGGCAAGTCCCGGCTCGCCGTGCGCGCCGCGGCACGCCGGGTCTCCGGTGCCACGGCGAACGGCCTGAGTCGGGGCCGGGTGGAGCTGGCACCGGTGCGCGATCCGCAGTTCGTGGAGTACGCGGTCGTGGAGGCGCTGGGGCTGACGGACCACACCGCCCGCATGCCCAGGGAGACTCTGCTGGAGCACCTGGCCGGCCGCCCGGCCCTGCTGGTGCTGGACGGATTCGAGCATCTGGTGGAGGCCTGTGCCGAGCTGACGGCGGAGCTGCTGCGGAGGCTGCCGGAGCTGCGCGTGCTGGCCACGGGCCGGCGTCCGCTGGGGCTGGCCGGCGAGCGGCTCTTCCCGCTGGCGCCGCTGGCCGAGGACGAGGCGGTGGAGCTGTTCGTGGACCGGGCCCGGGGACAGGGGCTCACGGCGGCCGACGGCCCCGAGGTGCGGGAACTGTGCCGTCGCCTGGAGGGCATTCCGCTGGCGCTGGAGCTGGCGGCCGGGCGGCTGCGGGCCCTGTCCCCGGCGCAGCTGCTGCAGCGGCTCGACGACCGGTTCCGGCTGCTGACCGGCGGCGACCGGGACGCTCTGCCCCGGCACCAGACGCTGCGCACGGCGATCGGCTGGAGCCACGAGCTGTGCACACCGGCCGAACGGCTGCTGTGGGCACGGCTCTCGGTGTTCGCGCAGACCTTCGACCTGGAGGCGGCCGAGTACGTGTGCAGCGGGGACGGGCTGCCCGCCGAGGACGTCCTGGACGTGCTGTCGGAGCTGCTCGCCCAGTCGGTCGTCTCCCGTGAGGAGGGCCCGACGGGCCCCCGCTACCGGATGCTGGACACCGTGCGCGCCTACGGCGCCGACTGGCTGGAGGCGACCGGGGACGCGGGCCGGCTGCGCAGACGGCACCGCGACTGGTACCTGGGCCTGGCGACCTGGTGCGAGCTGGACTGGTTCTCGCCCCGGCAGCGCGAGGTGGCCGCCCGGGTCGAGGCGGAGCTGCCGAATCTGCGGGCGGCGCTGGAGTTCTGCCTGACCGAGCCGGAGGAGGCGCACCTCGGCCAGTATCTGGCCGGGTCACTGTGGTTCTGCTGGGTGGGCTGCGGGCGGCTGGCGGAGGGGCGGCGCTGGCTGGAGCGCAGCGTGGAGCTGGATTCGGAGTACGAGCAGTCCCGGCTGAAGGCGCTGTGGGTGCTCGGCTATGTCGCGATCCTGCAGGGCGACACCGTGCCCGCGCTGCAGGCGCTGCGCGAGTGCCGGGAGCAGGCGGAGCGGTCGGCCGACGCGACGGCGGTGGCGTACGCGGAGCACCGCACCGGGTGTCTGGCCCTGGTCACGGATGACATGGCCCGCGCAGAAACGCTGCTGCGGTCGGCGCTGGACCGCTATCAGGAGATCGGCGAACTCAACAGCAATGTCCTGATGGGCCAGGTCGAGCTGGCGATGGTCCGGGCCTTCCAGGGGGACCTGCCGGACGCGGTGCGGTTGTGCGAGGACGTGCGCCGGGTGTGCGAGGACCACGGGGAGCGCTGGGCGCGGTCCTACGCCCTCTATGTCCTGGCGTACGCCGCCTGGCTGGACGGCGACCCGGAGCGGGCGCGGGAGCTGCTCGCGGACTGCCTGGGCAACGCGCACGTCTTCCGCGACCTGCTGGGCTCCGTGCTGTCGATCGAGCTGCTGGCACTGGTGACGGTGGCCCAGGGCGATCCGGCGGAGGCCGCGGTGCTCCAGGGCGCGGCGGGCCGGCTGTGGCCGTCGGTGGGGCTGCCGCTGTTCGGCTCGGCGTACTACAACGGCCCGCACGAGCAGTGCGAGGCGAGCGCGCGCCGGGCCCTCGGGGACGCGCGGTACGAGGAGTGCGTGCGCGAGGGGGCACGGCTGCACCGGGACGCGGCCGTGGCCCGGGCGCTGGGACATGACGGAGCGGGGCCGCTGGATGCGCTGCCGGCTCCGCGCGGCCCGCTGCCGCAGGGCCGTGCGGAGGCCGGGAAACGCGAACCCGCCGCCTCGCCCACCCGGAAGGGCGGGGAGACGGCGGGCTGAGGTGTTACGCCGTGACCGGGATCAGCGGGCGTAGTACTCGACGACGAGCTGCTCGTCGCAGATCACCGGGATCTCCTTGCGGTTCGGCTCGCGGTCCAGGCGGAACGCCAGGGCCTTGAGGTTCACCTGCAGGTAGCGCGGGGTCTCACCCTCGGGGGCGAAGCCACCCTCACGGGCGATCGTGAAGAGCGTCTTCTCCTTGGAGCGGTCGCGGACCTGCACGACGTCGTCCGGACGGACACGGAAGGACGGCTTGTCGACCTTCTGGCCGTTGACCTGGATGTGGCCGTGGACGACCATCTGGCGGGCCTGGTAGATCGTGCGGGCGATGCCCGAACGCAGGACCAGCGCGTCGAGACGGCGCTCCAGCTCGATGATCAGGGCCTCACCGGTCTTGCCCTGGACCTTGGAGGCACGCTCGTAGGCGCGGACGAGCTGGCGCTCGGACACGTCGTACTGCGCGCGCAGACGCTGCTTCTCCAGCAGACGGACCTTGTAGTCCGAGTTCTGCTTGCGGCCACGGCCGTGCTCACCCGGCGGGTAGGGGCGGGCCTCGAAGTACTTGACGGCCTTCGGGGTCAGCGCGATGCCGAGGGCACGCGACTTCTTGACCTTGGGGCGGGACTGGTTCGCCACTCTTATCTCATTTCCTAGTTTCCGGCTTGTCAGGGTTAGGGAGGTCGCATCCGCAGCCGGGAAGACCCGCCGGGTCCGCAGGGGACCTGCCGGGCAGCCGCTTCCCTGGTCTGGGCACATACGTGCAGCACGCGAGTGGCCCACCGACCGTTCCCGGGACTTCGGGTGGTGGTGGGCTGCCCGCGACACCGTTCGACGGTGCGCGACGCTCCTGGAGCCAGTCCGCGAGGGACTGGATCTCCGGCTGGTTGTCCCGCTCTGACGGCACGGGACTCAGCACTCCGGGGAATTCTACAGGGTGCTCAGGAGCGCTTGCGACCGAGGTGCTTACGGGTCCATTCGACCGCGTCGGCGAACCGGGCCTCGGTGCCGTGCCGGGTCGGCGCGTAGTACTCGCGGTCCTTGAGGGCGTCCGGCGCGTACTGCTGCTGGGCGATGCCCTCGGGCAGGTCGTGCGGGTACACGTAGCCCTGCGCGTGGCCGAGCTTGGCGGCGCCCTTGTAGTGGCCGTCGCGCAGGTGGGGCGGGACCGGGCCGGCCAGGCCCTTGCGTACGTCCTCCAGCGCGGCGCCGATCGCGGTGGTCGCGGAGTTGGACTTGGGGGCGAGGGCCAGGGCGATGGTGGCGTGGCTGAGGGTGAGCGCGGCCTCGGGGAAGCCGATCATGGCGACGGCCTGGGCGGCGGCGACCGCGATCGGCAGGGCGTTCGGGTCGGCCAGGCCGATGTCCTCGCTGGCCGAGATCATCAGGCGGCGGGCGATGAACCGGGGGTCCTCGCCGGCCTCGATCATGCGGGCCAGGTAGTGCAGGGCCGCGTCGACGTCGGAGCCGCGGATGGACTTGATGAGGGCACTGGCGACGTCGTAGTGCTGGTCGCCGTCGCGGTCGTACTTCACCGCGGCGCGGTCGACGGTCTGCTCCAGCGTCCGGAGGCTGATCTCCCTCTCGCCCAGGTCCAGGGCGGCCCCGGCGGCGGCCTCCAGCGCGGTCAGGGCACGGCGGGCGTCGCCGCCGGCGATGCGGAGCAGGTGCTCCTCGGTGTCCCCGGGGAGGCCGACGGCGTCCTTCAGGCCGCGCTCGTCGCTCAGCGCCCGCCTGAGCAGGCCGCGGACGTCGTCGTCGGTGAGGGGTTCGAGGGTGAGCAGGAGGGAGCGGGAGAGCAGCGGGGAGATCACCGAGAAGTACGGGTTCTCCGTGGTGGCCGCGATCAGGGTCACCCAGCGGTTCTCGACGGCCGGGAGCAGGGAGTCCTGCTGGGCCTTGCTGAAGCGGTGGATCTCGTCCAGGAAGAGGACGGTTTCCTTGCCGAAGCCGCCGGCGGCACGGCGGGCGCCGTCGATGACCGCGCGGACCTCCTTGACGCCCGCGGTGATCGCGGACAGCTCCACGAACCGCTTGTCGGTGGCCTTGGAGACGACGTACGCGAGGGTCGTCTTGCCGGTGCCGGGCGGCCCCCAGAGGATCACCGAGGAGGGTCCGGCGGGGCCGCCGTCGCCCTCGCCGACCAGCCGGCGCAGTGGCGATCCGGGCTTGAGCAGATGCTGCTGGCCCACGACCTCGTCGAGCGTGCGCGGGCGCATCCGCACCGCCAGGGGACTGGCTGCCGGGTCCTTCTCCTGGCGTTCTTCCGCTGCGGCGGTGAAGAGGTCGGGTTCCACGCTGAAACCCTAGAACACCGCACTGACAATCCGGTCCGGGGTGCCGGTGGCACCCTGCTGCCGCCCCGCCGTCAGCTGGTCCAGAAGTCCCACCAGCGGGTCAGCACCAGCATGCCGATGATGCCGACGTGCAGGACCGGCAGCACCCAGGTGAACTCGCCGAAGAAGGACTTCAGCGGGCGCGGGGCCGGCAGGAAGCCGTTGCGGACATTGAACGAGGTGACGTACCAGAACATGGTGATCGTGGCGACCCAGGCCAGCGAGCACCACAGGCACAGCGCGTTGATCCGGTACAGGGACTGGAACTGCAGCCAGGTGCAGAAGCCGACGCCGAAGAGCGTGCCGAAGTTGAAGGTGAGCCAGTACCAGCGCGGGAAGCGGGCGCGGGCCAGCAGGCTCATGCCGACGCAGATGACGATGCCGTAGCAGACCAGGCCGAGCATCGGGTTCGGGAAGCCGAACGCGGCGGCCTGCTTGCTCTCCATGACACTGCCGCAGGAGACGACCGGGTTGAGGCTGCAGCCGGGGGTGAAGGTCTTGCCCGCGACCTTGGCCTCGAGGATCTTGAACTTGTCGATCGTGATGACCCAGGAGGCGAGCAGTCCGGCCGCGCCGGTGATCATCAGCAGGATGGCGAAGGCACGGCTGCCGCTCAGCGCGCGGGGTGCGTCGGCGGCACGCTCGGGCCCGGGCTCCGTGGAGACGTCTTTGACTGTCGTCTTGCTCATCACGCCGATCCGTCACTTGAGAGTTGGACCATCTTCGGGCAGGGGCCATTGTGCCGCACGGGCCTGTGTCTCCACCGTTCGGTGGACATAAGGAGGTACGCACCGCGGTCACGGATCGTTCGGTTCCGGCCGATGCTCGCGGGCATGGCAGCACAGGCGGGCGAATGCGGCGCGTACGTACGGGGACCACGCGAGCGGTACGCGCACGTGACCGCGGCGGACGGGTCTCGCTCCCCCGCGCCGGGCACGCGCGTGTGGAGATCCCGTACGGGCATCGTCCGGCCGGTCGAATCCGCACCCGCCGTGTTGACCCGGGCCGGGCCGCTCGGCCATGGAAAAGGGCGCCGGGGTTCCCCGGCGCCCTTCCCGCTGCTCCGCGCTAGCCGAGCCGGGACTCCAGCTCCGCCACGATCTCGTTCACGCCGATCGCCGTCTGCTCGCCGGACTCCATGTCCTTGAGCTGGACGACGCCCTCGGCGAGGTCGCGCTCGCCGGCGACGAGCGTGAAGCGGGCGCCGCTGCGGTTGGCGTTCTTCATGGCGCCCTTCAGGCCCTTGGCGCCGTACGAGAAGTCCGCCGCGATGCCGACCTTGCGCAGCTCGGTGACCTTCGCGAACAGCACGCGCCGGGCCTCCTCGCCGAGCGGGACCGCGAAGACACTGGTCGCGGCCGGGATGTCCAGCTCGACACCCTCGGCCTCCAGCGCGAGCACGGTGCGGTCGACGCCCAGGGCCCAGCCGACGGACGGCAGCGCGGGGCCGCCGATCATCTCGGACAGGCCGTCGTAGCGGCCGCCGCCGCCCACCGCGGACTGGGAGCCCAGGCCGTCGTGCACGAACTCGAAGGTGGTGCGGGTGTAGTAGTCCAGTCCGCGCACCAGCTTGGGGTCGTCCTCGAAGGCCACGCCCGCCGCCGTGATCAGCTCGCGGACCTCCTCGTGGTACGCCTTGCAGGCGTCGCAGAGGTAGTCACGCAGCAGCGGGGCGCCGGTGAGCTGCTTCTGGACCGACTCGCGCTTGTCGTCGAGGACGCGCAGGGGGTTGATCTCCGAGCGGCGCAGCGTGTCCTCGTCCAGGTCCAGGCCGCGCAGGAAGTCCTGGAGCGCGGCCCGGTACACCGGCCGGCACTCCTTGTCGCCCAGGCTGTTCAGCAGGATGCGGAAGTTCCTGAGGCCCAGCGAGCGGTACGCCTGGTCGGCCAGGATGATCAGCTCGGCGTCCAGCGCCGGGTCCTCCGCGCCGATCGCCTCGGCGCCGACCTGGGAGAAGTGCCGGTAGCGGCCCTTCTGAGGGCGCTCGTAGCGGTAGTACGAGCCGGAGTACCAGAGCTTGACCGGGAGGTTGCCCGCCTTGTGCAGGTTGGCCTCCAGGGCCGCGCGCAGCACGGACGCGGTGCCCTCGGGGCGCAGGGCCAGCCTGTCGCCGCCCTTGGTCTCGAAGGCGTACATCTCCTTGGTCACGATGTCGGTGGACTCGCCGACACCGCGCGCGAACAGTTCGACGTTCTCGAAGCCGGGGGTCTCGATGTAGCCGTAGCCGGAGTTGCGCAGGGGGGCCGCGATCGCCTCGCGGACCGCCAGGTACTGGGCCGAGTCCGGCGGGATCAGGTCGTAGGTGCCCTTGGGGGCCTTGAAGGTGCTCACGGAAAGTCTCTCGTCACATTCCTCGTCGCGGAGCGGTGTACGCGTCCGCTCCCTGGCCGGCGGCCACCTGCCGCAGGTACTGGTTGGTGGCGCGCTCCTGGCCGATGGTCGTCTGGGGGCCGTGGCCGGACAGCACCACGGTGGAGTCGTCGAGCGGCAGGCACACGCGGGCCAGCGACTCGAGCATGTCCGCCATGGATCCGCCCGGCAGATCGGTGCGTCCGACGGAGCCGGCGAACAGCAGATCCCCGGAGAAGAACACCGACGGGATGTCGGTCGTCTCGGGCATCTGGAAGGTCACCGACCCCTTGGTATGGCCCGGCGCGTGCGCGACGGAGAACGTGAGGCCGGCCAGGTCCAGCGTGGCGCCGTCGGTCAGCTCCTTGACGTCGTCCGGCTCGCCCACGGTCAGCTCGCCCATCAGAGGCATGCCGATGGACCGGCCGAGCGCCCTCTCGGGGTCGCTCAGCATGTACCGGTCCTCGGGGTGGATCCAGGCCGGTACGTCGTGTGCCCCGCAGACCGGGACGACCGAGGCCACGTGGTCGATGTGGCCGTGGGTGAGGACGACGGCGACGGGCTTGAGCCGATGCTTCTTCAGCGCTTCCTCGACGCCTTCGGCGGCCTGGTGGCCGGGGTCGATGATCACGCACTCCTCACCGGCGGCGGGGGCGACGAGATAACAGTTCGTCCCCCAGGCCCCGGCGGGGAACCCGGCAATGAGCACGATCGTCCTTCGTTGTGTCGATTACAGGCGGCTTCAGCAGCAGTCAGAGCCTACCGGCGCTGCCGTTTCCTCAGCCAACCCATATACGGTACGGGGCTACACGCAGCGGTCGGCTCACGAGGACGCACGCGTACCGCCCGACACACGACAGGCATAGGAGAGAACCCGGTGGTCAGCCAGGAGCAGCGGCGGCGTCAGCTCGCCCGGGAGAAGTTCTTGCGGCAGCAGCAGCGGCGCACCCAGGCACGGCGCAAGGCCCACCTGCGCAACTCCGTGATCGCGTCGGTACTGGGCGTGGTCGTGATCGGCAGCGTCGCGCTGTACACGACCGGCGTGCTGAAGGACGACGACAAGAAGACCAACGCCAGCGCCGAGACCACGCCCAGCGCCGCGCCCACCAGCAAGGCGCCGGACCCGTGCGAGAAGCCGGCGGCCGGCTCGGCGAAGAAGCTGAGCTGGAAGAAGGAGCCGGCGATGGCCATCGACACGTCGGCGAAGTACACGATGAAGCTCGCGACGACGTGCGGTGACATCGACATCGCGCTGAAGACGTCGGCGGCCCCGCACACGGTGAACTCGTTCGACTTCCTCGCGGGCAAGGGCTACTTCGACCACACCAAGTGCCACCGGCTCACCGTCGAGGGGATCTTCGTGCTGCAGTGCGGCGATCCCCAGGGCACCGGGATGGGCGGACCCGGCTACACGATCCCGGACGAGAACCTGAAGGACAAGAGCCTCAAGGCCAACACCTACCCGGCCGGCACCGTCGCGATGGCGAACACGGGTCAGAAGCACACCGGGGGCAGCCAGTTCTTCCTGGTGTACAAGGACAGTCCGCTGCCGCCGTCGTACACCCCGTTCGGCACGGTCTCGGACGCCGGGATGAAGGTGCTCAAGAAGATCGCGGCGGCCGGCGCCCAGGCCGCCGATCCGTCGACCGGCAACACCGCTCCGAACGCGACGGTCGTGATCGACAAGGCGACCGTCACCAAGTCCTGACGTGGTCGCAAACCCGAGAACGGCCGACTGTGGAATTTCGGTCGCGCTGGATGCGGACAGGTAACCCGCTGGTCGCCTATGTTGGCCGTGACGAAACTGTGGACGATGCCCGGGGGTGCTGAGGCCCCCCGCAGGCATCATGTGGAGGAGGCGCTGTGAGCAGCGACCCGTGGGGCCGCGTCGACGAGACGGGGACCGTGTACGTGCGTACGGCCGACGGCGAGCAGGTCGTCGGTTCCTGGGCGGCCGGCTCCCCTGAGGAGGCGCTTGCCTACTTCGAGCGCAAGTACGAGGGCCTGGTTGTCGAGATCGGCCTCCTCGAGAAGCGCGTGCAGACCACCGATCTGTCGGCGAAGGACGCCCAGGTCGCGATCGACCACCTGCGCGAGCAGGTGGAGGCGCACCACGCGGTCGGCGACCTGGCCGCGCTGCGGGGGCGGCTGGACAAGCTCGTGGAGACCGTCGAGGCGCGCCGCGAAGAGCGCAAGCAGCAGCGGGCCAAGCAGTCCGACGAGGCCCGCAAGGCCAAGGAGGCGCTGGTCTCGGAGGCGGAGCAGCTGGCGCAGTCCGACCAGTGGCGGGCCGCCGGTGAGCGGCTGCGGGCTCTGGTGGACACCTGGAAGGGGCTGCCGCGGCTGGACCGCAAGTCCGACGACGAGCTGTGGCACCGGTTCTCGCACGCCCGGTCGGCGTTCTCCAAGCGCCGCAAGGCGCACTTCGCGCAGCTGGACGCCCAGCGCGAGGAGGCCCGCAGGACCAAGGAGCGGCTGGTGGCCGAGGCCGAGGCGCTGTCCGGCTCCACGGACTGGGGCCCGACGGCCGCCCGTTACCGCGAGCTGATGGCGGACTGGAAGGCCGCGGGCCGCGCCCAGCGCGAGCACGAGGACGACCTGTGGAACCGCTTCCGCGGCGCCCAGGACGTCTTCTTCGCCGCCCGTAGCTCGGTGTTCGCCGAGCGGGACGCCGAGCAGGCCGAGAACCTGAAGCTCAAGGAGGAGCTGGCCGAGGAGGCCGAGAAGCTCCTGCCGATCACGGAGCTGAAGGGCGCCCGGGCCGCCTTCCGTTCGATCAACGAGCGCTGGGAGGCCATCGGTCACGTCCCGCGGGACGCGCGTCCCAAGGTCGAGGGCCGGATGCACGCGGTCGAGCGGGCGATCCAGGAGGCCGAGGAGGCCGAGTGGCGCCGCACGAACCCGGAGGCACGCGCGCGTGCGGAGGGTCTGACCGGTCAGCTGCAGGCCGCCGTGGACAAGCTGAGGGCGCAGATCGAGCAGGCGCGTACCCAGGGCAACAACGCCAAGGCCGACAAGCTCGAGCGGGAGCTGGAGGGCCGTCAGGCGCTGCTGGACCAGGCCCTGAAGGGCCTGCAGGAGTTCGGCGGCTGATTACCCCGTAGCTTGCCGCAGAGGGCCCCGTACGCGCGTACGGGGCCCTCTGTCGTGTCGCGGTCCTCCGCGAAGCCGTGCTACGACCGGCTGCGGCCCGAGGTCACGCGGTAGACGTCGTAGACGCCCTCGACGCCCCGTACGGCCTTCAGGACGTGGCCGAGGTGCTTGGGGTCGCCCATCTCGAAGGTGAACCGGGAGGTGGCCACCCGGTCGCGGGACGTCTGCACGGCCGCCGAGAGGATGTTGACGTGCTGGTCGGACAGGACCCGTGTGACGTCCGACAGCAGCCGGGAGCGGTCCAGCGCCTCGACCTGGATGGCGACCAGGAAGACCGAGGACTGGGTGGGCGCCCACTCGACGTCGAGGATGCGCTCCGGCTCGCGGGACAGGGAGTCGACGTTGACGCAGTCGCTGCGGTGAACCGATACGCCGCTGCCGCGGGTGACGAAGCCGATGATCGGGTCGCCGGGCACGGGCGTACAACAGCGGGCCAGCTTGACCCACACGTCGTCGACGCCCTTGACGACGACACCGGGGTCGGCGCTGGAACGCCGCTTGCGGCCGCGGCTGCGGGACGGCGGGACCGCCTCGTCGATCTCCTCGGTGGCGGCCTCCTCGCCGCCGAGGGCCTGGACGAGCTTCTGCACGATGTTCGGTGCCGAGACGTGGCCCTCGCCGATCGCCGCGTACAGGGCGGAGATGTCCGAGTAGCGCATCTCGTGCGCGAGCGTGACCAGCGAGTCGCCGGTGAGGATGCGCTGGATCGGCAGGTTCTGCTTGCGCATGGCGCGGACGATGGCGTCCTTGCCGTGCTCGATCGCCTCGTCCCGGCGCTCCTTGGAGAACCAGGCCCGGATCTTGTTGCGGGCGCGCGGCGACTTGACGAACCCGAGCCAGTCGCGGGAGGGGCCGGCTCCGGCTGCCTTGGAGGTGAAGACCTCCACCAGGTCGCCGTTGTCCAGGGTGGACTCGAGCGGTACGAGCCTGCCGTTGACCCGCGCTCCTATGGTGCGGTGGCCGACCTCGGTGTGCACGGCGTACGCGAAGTCCACCGGCGTCGCGCCGGCCGGGAGCGCGATGACGTCACCCTTGGGTGTGAAGACGAAGACCTCGTTGCGGGAGAGGTCGAAGCGCAGGGACTCCAGGAACTCGCTGGGGTCCTCGGTCTCCTTCTGCCAGTCCAGCAGCTGCCTGAGCCACGCCATGTCGTTGATGGCGTCCTTGTCCTTGCCGGACGCCTTCGGCACGTCGGTGCGCACCTTGGAGGCACCGGCGACGGCCTCCTGCTTGTACTTCCAGTGCGCGGCGATGCCGTACTCGGCGCGGCGGTGCATGTCGAAGGTGCGGATCTGCAGTTCGACCGGCTTGCCGTTGGGCCCGATGACCGTCGTGTGCAGCGACTGGTACATGTTGAACTTGGGCATCGCGATGTAGTCCTTGAACCGGCCGGGGACCGGATTCCATCGCGCGTGCACCGTGCCGAGGGCCGCGTAGCAGTCGCGGACCGTGTCGACCAGGACGCGGATGCCCACCAGGTCGTAGATCTCCGCGAAGTCACGGCCGCGGACGATCATCTTCTGGTAAACGGAGTAGTAGTGCTTCGGGCGGCCGGTGACCGTCGCCTTGATCCGGGCCGCCCGCAGGTCGGACTGGACCTCGTCGGTCACTATGGCGAGGTACTCGTCGCGCTTGGGGGCGCGCTCGGCGACCAGGCGCACGATCTCGTCGTACATCTTGGGGTAGAGGATCGCGAAGGCGAGGTCCTCCAGCTCCCACTTGATGGTGTTCATGCCCAGGCGGTGGGCGAGCGGCGCGTAGATCTCGAGGGTCTCGCGCGCCTTCTTCTCCTGCTTCTCGCGCTTGAGGTAGCGCATGGTGCGCATGTTGTGCAGCCGGTCGGCGAGCTTGATGACCAGGACACGGGGGTCCTTGGCCATGGCGACGACCATCTTGCGCACGGTCTCGGCCTGGGCGGCCTCGCCGAACTTGACCTTGTCGAGCTTGGTCACGCCGTCGACTAGGAGGGCGACGACGTCGCCGAAGTCGCGGCGCAGGTCCTCCAGGCCGTACTCGGTGTCCTCGACGGTGTCGTGCAGCAGCCCCGCCATGAGGGTGGCCGGGTCCATGCCCAGCTCGGCGAGGATGGTGGTGACCGCGAGCGGGTGCGTGATGTACGGGTCGCCGCTCTTGCGCTTCTGGCCGCGATGCCAGCGCTCGGCGACCTGGTAGGCGCGCTCGATCTGGCGCAGCGTGGAGTTCTCGATCTTGGGGTCGTTGCTGCGGACTATCCGCAGCAGGGGCTCCAGGACCGGGTTGTAGGGGTTCGCGCGCTGGACGCCCAGGCGGGCGAGGCGGGCGCGGACGCGGTTGGAGGAGCCGCTGCGGGCCGGCTGGGCGGTGGGCTGGCGCACCACGGGCGGCTGCGCCGGACGCTCGGGCGGGGCTGGCTTGGGTCGCGAGGCCTCGGCGCCCTTCTCGACCGGCGCGGACTGGGCGTGCTCGACCGGCCCGCGAGTGTCGTTCGTCGCGTGCGACGCGTTCGGCGCGGGCTTGGCCGCGGCTGCCGAGGCGGACTCGGGCTTGGCGGCGGTCAGGTGCTGGGCCTCGTCTGGCAAGAGGGCTCCTCGTGCGCGATCCGGGTCCCCCGGTCAGGCTCCGGAAACCCCATGGTAGCGATCCTGGGCCTGGTCATCGCCTCCAGGCCGATGTGAGGACCGTGTACTGGGGAAACACCAGAGGCGGGGACCGGATTCCTCCGGTGCCCGCCTCGAGGAGCCGGTCTTCCACGGACCGGGGTGTACGGATCTCAGACCTGCAGCAGCGCCTGCAGCGGCGCTCCGTTCAGAGCCGCCTCCAGACGGGGCCGGCCGGCCAGGAAACCCAGTTCCATCAGTACCGCGACACCCGCGACCTCGGCGCCGGCCCGGTGGATGAGCTGGATCGCCGCCTCGGCGGTCCCGCCCGTGGCCAGCACGTCGTCGACGATCAGGATGCGGTCGCCGGAGGTCAGGTCCTCGGCGTGCACCTCGATCTCCGCAGAGCCGTACTCGAGGTCGTAGGCCTGCCGCAGGGTCGCGCCCGGCAGCTTGCCCGCCTTGCGGACCGGGATGAAGCCCAGGCCCGCACGGACGGCGACCGGGGCGCCGAGGATGAACCCACGGGCCTCCAGGCCGACGACCTTGGTCGCTCCGGTGCTCGCGGCGATCCCGGACAGGGTGTCCGTGAGCGCCGTGAACGCGGCCGGGTCCGCCAGGAGCGGGGTGATGTCCTTGAACATCACGCCCGGCTCCGGGTAGTCGGCGACGTCGCGGATACGGCTGAGCAGCAGCTCCTGGATGTCGGTCATCGGCGCTTCCCCGAAGGTCGGCCGCGGCCCCGGCTGCGGGACGCGGGCTGGTTGCGCGGGCCCACGACCGCGGGGGCGCCGTCGTCGTCCTCGTCAGCGGCGGCGGCCCGTGCCTCCGCGAGGTCCTCCTCGGAGGCGGCCTGGGCGCGCTTGGCCAGGACCCGCTTCCTGAGCGCCTTCATCGCCGGCTCGCGCTCCTTGAGGTCGGCGACGAGCGGGGTGGCGATGAAGATCGAGGAGTACGCACCGGCCGCGAGGCCGACGAAGAGCGACAGCGAGATGTCGTTCAGCGTGCCGGCCCCGAGGAAGCCGCCACCGATGAAGAGCAGACCGGCGACCGGCAGCAGGGCGACGACCGTGGTGTTGATCGAGCGGACCAGGGTGCCGTTGATCGACCGGTTGGCGATCTCGCCGTAGGTGAACCGGGTCTGCTTGGTGATGTCCTTCGTCTGCTCCTTGAGGCTGTCGAAGACGACGACCGTGTCGTAGAGCGAGTAACCGAGGATGGTCAGCAGACCGATGACCGTACCGGGCGTGACCTCGAAGCCGACCAGGGCGTAGATACCGGTCGTGATGGTGATGTCGTGGATCAGCGCGACCAGTGCCGCGATGGCCATGCGCCACTCGAAGGCGATCGCCAGGTAGATCACCACGAGGACCATGAAGATCGCCAGGCCCTGCCAGGCCTTCTTGGCGACCTGCTCGCCCCAGCTCGGGCCGACCAGGTCGGCGGCGAGCTTCTCGGGGTCGAGGTTCAGGTCCTTGGCCAGCTCCTGCTTGATCCTGTCGGACTGATCGGTCTCGATGCCGGCGATCTGGATGCGCAGGCTGCCGTTGCCCAGCTTCTGCACGATCGCCTCATGGCCGGAGGCCTCCGTGGCGTACCTCTCCGCCTGCGCCACCGAGGTGCTCATCTTGGTCGGCGTCGTGAAGACCGCGCCGCCCCGGAACTCGATGCCCATGTTCAGGCCGCGCACCGCCAGGCCGACGATGGCCGTGATGGTGATCAGGATGGAGATGCCGTACCAGATCTTGCGCTTGCCGACGAAGTCGTAAGAGATCTCGCCGCGGTGCAGCCGTGCGCCCAGGTTGCCGAGTTTCGACATCGCTCAGGCCTCCTTCGGGTCGACGGGGCCGGCGGCGGGACCGGCGGGACGGCGGGTGCGGCGCAGCGGCGGCTTGGCGCCGAGGCTCTTCGGGTCGAGTCCGGACCACTTGTGGCCGTTCGCGAAGAACTTGCGGCGCGCGAGGATCGTCATCAGCGGCTTGGTGAAGAAGAAGACGACGACGACGTCGAGGACGGTGGTCAGGCCCAGCGTGAAGGCGAAGCCCTGCACCTTGCCCACGGTGACGATGAACAGCACCGCGGCGGCGAGGAACGACACGAAGTCGGAGACCAGGATGGTGCGCCGGGCGCGCGGCCAGGCCCGCTCGACGGCGGGGCGCAGCGTGCGGCCCTCGCGGATCTCGTCCCGGATGCGTTCGAAGTACACGATGAACGAGTCCGCCGTGATACCGATCGCGACGATGGCACCGCAGACGGCCGGCAGGTTCAGCGCGAAATTGATGGCCGGGCCGAGGAGCGTCATGATCAGGTAGGTGAGGATCGCGGAGACCAGCAGGGAGGCCATGGCCACGATCGACAGGCCGCGGTAGTAGATCACCAGGTAGATCACGACCAGCGCGAGACCGATGGCACCGGCCAGCAGACCGGCGCGCAGCTGCTCACCGCCGAGCGCGGCGGTCACCGTGGTGACGGTGTCCTCCTTGAAGGACAGCGGCAGCGCACCGTAGGACAGCATGTTGGCGAGGCTCTGCGCCTCCTCCTGCTTGAAGCTGCCGGAGATCTCCGCCTGGCCGCCGGTGATGGCCTGCTGCACGAACGGGCTGGAGACGACCTCGCCGTCCAGGACGATGCCGAACTCGTTCTGCGGCCGCTGGTTCTTGGCCAGCTCGCCGGTGATGTCCGCGAACTTCTTGGCACCGCTCTTGGTGAAGGTCATCTGGACCTGCCAGCCGGCGGCGCCCTGCGTGTCGAAGACGGCCTGCGCCTTCTTCACCTCGGTTCCGTCCACTGCGGCCGGGCCGAGCACGTACTTGTACCACGCCCCGTCGATCTCGCCGCAGGCCACGGTGGACTCGCCGGGCTTCGCCTTCTTGCCGGCGTTGTTGCGGTCGGCGGGCTTGGCGCAGTTCAGGGCCGCGTACTGGGCCTGGAGCTTGGAGGCGTCGGCGCCGCTGCCGGCGGAGGCCGAGGGGGTGCCCGACGGCTTGGCGCCACCGGAGGCGGAGCCGCTCGGCGACGGGGTCGAGTCGGCCTTCAGCGCGTCGGTGACGGCGCGGCCCTGGGAGGTCGCCGTGGCCGTGGGGGACGCGGAGCCGGAGGAGGACGCCTTCTGCCCGGAGGAGGCGCTCGCCGACGGGCTCGATCCCGGCTTCGGCGAGGAGCTTCCGCTGGAGGACGCGCTCGGCGAGGGGGTCGGCGAGGCGGCGCCGCTGGGCTCACTGGCCAGGACGGGGCGGAAGTAGAGCTTGGCGGTGGTGCCGACCTGCTGCTGGGCCTCCTTGGAGTTGGTGCCCTTGGGGATGTTGACGATGATGTTGTCTTTCCCCTGGGTCTGCACCTCCGCCTCGGAGACGCCGAGGCCGTTGACACGGCGGTTCATGATGTCGACCGCGGTGTCCATGTTGGCCTTGTTGATCGCGGACCCCTGGTCGGCCACCGCCTTGAGCGTGATGCTCGTACCACCGGCGAGGTCGATGCCGAGACGCGGAGTCTTGTGCCCGGAGGCGAACATCCCTCCGGTGAGCGCCACGATGGCGATCAGGATGAGGGCCAGCGAGCGCCCTGGCTTGCTCTGGGCGCCCGCGTTTCGGCCCCTCTTAGGTGCTGCCACCTTCTCGTACTCCCTCTCGGGCCGCCCCGCGCCCGGTCGGCGCGGTCGGCCATGACATGGTGTCGGGTTCCCGTGCGGGAAACAGACGCGCCCGGGGTGCGCAGGGCGTCATCATCCCGCCGCCGTGCACCCCGGGGCGCGACTACTTCGCGTCGGAGTCGCCGTCGGTCTTCTTCGACTCGTCCTTCGCCTGGGCCGCTTCGGCCTTGTCCTCGGCGGCCTGGACCGCGTCGGTCCCGCGCTCGGCGGCGTCCTTCTTACCGAGGTCGATCTTGTCGTCGGAGGCGGCGGCAGCGGCGGCAGGCCCGTCGGTCTCGTCGGTCTCGGTGAGGGAGGAGGCGTCGTCCGGGACGACGTCGGCGTCGGACTTCAGGTCGTGCTCGATGCCGTGCACGATGCGGTTGTACTCGTCGTCGCTGAGCACGGCGCCGATCGCGTTCTTGGCGAAGAGGAGGTCGACGCCCGGCGCGGCGTCGAGGAGGACCGTGTCCTCGTTGACCTCCTTGACCGTCGCGTACATCCCCCCGATCGTGCGGACACCGGAGCCGGGCTGCATCTCGTTCCGCATGGTGGCAGCCTGCTGCTGCTTCTTCTTGGCCGAGCGCGTCATCAGGAACATGGCCGCGATGAGCACGATGAAGGGGAGAAGGGTAAAGGCATTCACGGGACGGGGTTTCCTTCGCGCGACCGCGACGGAGAGCGGCCTTTGGGATGGGGGTGTGTATCGGCGCCGCCCGCAAAGGCGGCATCGGCGGAGTCTAAGCGAGTCCGCGCGCATGGAACAACGCTCAGCATGGCACCTGAGTTCCTGCCCCGGCCAATGGCCTCGCCGTCACAGGATGATCACGTCGCCGTCACGTCCCGAAGAGGTCCTGTTGTCCGTTTCCCGCCGACGCCGAGCGGGGCGGGGTCATGCCGAGATGTGCCCAGGCGGCGGGCGTGGCGACCCGGCCGCGCGGAGTGCGGGCCAGCAGTCCCTCCCGGACGAGGAACGGTTCGGCGACCTCCTCCACGGTCTCCCGCTCCTCCCCCACCGCGACGGCGAGGGTGGACAGGCCGACCGGGCCGCCGCCGAACAGCTTCAGCAGGGCCTGCAGCACGGCGCGGTCGAGCCGGTCCAGCCCGCGCGTGTCGACCTCGTACACGGCGAGGGCGGCGGCGGCGATGTCACGGGTGATCAGGCCGTCGGCCTTGACCTGGGCGTAGTCGCGGACGCGGCGCAGCAGGCGGTTGGCGATGCGGGGCGTGCCGCGGGAGCGGCCGGCGATCTCCGCGGCGCCCTGCGGGTCGATCTCGACGTCGAGCAGGTGTGCCGAGCGGTGTACGACGCGCTCCAGCTCGTGCGGCTCGTAGAACTCCATGTGCGCGGTGAAGCCGAAGCGGTCGCGCAGCGGGGGCGGCAGCAGCCCCGCGCGCGTGGTGGCGCCGACCAGGGTGAACGGGGGCAGCTCCAGCGGGATGGCGGTGGCGCCGGGGCCCTTGCCGACGATGACGTCGACGCGGAAGTCCTCCATCGCCATGTACAGCATCTCCTCGGCGGGCCTCGACATGCGGTGGATCTCGTCGAGGAAGAGGACCTCGCCCTCCTGGAGGGAGGAGAGGATCGCGGCGAGGTCGCCGGCGTGCTGGATGGCGGGGCCGGAGGTGATGCGGATGGGGGCGCCCATCTCGGCCGCGATGATCATCGACAGGGTGGTCTTGCCGAGGCCGGGCGCGCCGGAGAGCAGTACGTGGTCGGCGGTGGCCCCTCGCGCGCGTGCGGCCCGCAGGACGAGGTCGAGCTGTTCGCGGACCTTCTCCTGGCCGATGAACTCGCCGAGGTCCTTGGGGCGCAGGGCGGCCTCGACGGCCTGGTCCTCCCGGTCGGCGGACGCACCGACGAGCCGCTCGGCGGCGGAGGTGTCGGTCGTGTCGTCCCAGTTCACGAGGTTCTCCTAGCGGGGTGGCGCAGGTCAGCGGGCGCGGTTCAGGGTCTGCAGGGCGGCCTTCAGCAACTGCCCCACCTGCGGTGTGCCGCCGGCGGCCTCGGCCTGGGGCGCCACGGCGGTGACGGCCTCGTCCGCCTCGCGGGTGGCGTAGCCGAGGCCGATGAGGGCGGCGTGCAGCTGGTCGCGCCAGCCCTGGCTGACCGGGGCGCCGACCGCGGGGGCGCCGAGGGGCTCGCCGAGGCGGTCCTTCAGCTCCAGCAGCAGCTTCTGGGCGCCCTTCTTGCCGATACCGGGCACGGCGGTGAGGGCCTTCTCGTCACCCGTGGCGACGGCGCGCCGCAGCGCGTCCGGGGTGTGCACGGCCAGCATGGCCTGGGCCAGGCGCGGTCCGACGCCGCTCGCGGTCTGCAGCAGCTCGAAGACCTGGCGTTCGTCGTCGTCGGCGAAGCCGTACAGGGTGAGCGAGTCCTCGCGGACGACGAGGGAGGTGTGCAGCTTGGCGGGCTGGCCGATCCGGAGCGTCGACAGCGTGTTCGGCGTGCACTGGACGGCCATGCCGACGCCGCCGACCTCGACGACCGCGGCGTCGGGGGCGAGCGCGGCGACCGTGCCGCTGACGAAGGCGATCATGCCGTACGGCCTTTCGTTGCGTGGGCGGTGTGCAGGGCGACGGCCTGCTGGAGCCGGTTCTGGGCGGGGGCGCGCCAGATGTGGCAGATGGCGAGCGCGAGGGCGTCGGCGGCGTCGGCCGGCTTGGGCGGCGCGGCGAGCCGGAGGAGCCGGGTGACCATGGCTCCGACCTGCGCCTTGTCGGCGCGGCCGCTGCCGGTGACGGCGGCCTTGACCTCGCTGGGGGTGTGCAGGGCGACGGGGATGCCGCGCCGGGCGGCGCACAGCATGGCGACGGCGCTGGCCTGGGCGGTGCCCATGACGGTGCGGACGTTGTGCTGGCTGAAGACGCGCTCGACGGCGACGAACTCGGGCCGGTGCTCGTCCAGCCACTGCTCGATGCCCTGTTCGACGGCGAGCAGGCGGTGACTGAGGTCGGCGTCCGCGGGGGTGCGTACGACCCCGACGCCGACCATGGTGAGCGGGCGCCCCGCGACCCCCTCGACGACACCGACGCCGCAGCGTGTCAGCCCAGGGTCCACCCCCAGTACGCGCACGCGCCCCTCCCTTCGACGACTCGATCTCCCCCGGCCACCGCTGAGCGGCAGCGCCAGTCCGTGCAGGCTATCGGGTGCCACCGACAACGCCCCGCACCACCGCCCGACAACGCGACGGGCCGACGGGAGGTGTCCCGTCGGCCCGTCGGCAGTCGTGTGCGCTACGCGTCGACCTTCTCCATGATCTCGTCGCTCACGTCGAAGTTGGCGAAGACGTTCTGCACGTCGTCGCTGTCCTCGAGCGCGTCGATCAGCTTGAAGATCTTCTTGGCGCCGTCCTCGTCCAGTTCGACCTGGACGGACGGCACGAAGCTGGAGTCGGCGGAGTCGTAGTCGATGCCGGCCTCCTGGAGGGCGGTACGGACCGCCACCAGGTCGGTGGCCTCGCTGATGACCTCGAAGGTCTCGCCGAGGTCGTTGACCTCCTCGGCGCCCGCGTCCAGGACGGCGCCGAGGACGTCGTCCTCGCTCAGCTCGCCCTTGGGGACGATGACGACGCCCTTGCGGCTGAACATGTACGAGACCGAGCCCGGGTCGGCCATGTTGCCGCCGTTGCGGGTCATGGCGACGCGGACGTCGGAGGCGGCGCGGTTGCGGTTGTCGGTGAGGCACTCGATGAGCACCGCGACGCCGTTCGGGCCGTAGCCCTCGTACATGATCGTCTCGTAGTCGGCGCCGCCGGCCTCGAGACCACCGCCGCGCTTGATCGCGGAGTCGATGTTCTTGTTCGGGACCGACTGCTTCTTGGCCTTCTGGACTGCGTCGTAGAGCGTCGGGTTGCCCTCGAGGTCGACGCCGCCCATGCGCGCCGCGACCTCGATGTTCTTGATCAGCTTCGCGAAGAGCTTGCCGCGCTTGGCGTCGATCACGGCCTTCTTGTGCTTCGTCGTAGCCCATTTAGAGTGGCCGGACATCTGCCTGTCTCCTTCGCGTAACCATCCACATAACGAACGCCAGAGATCCTACAAGGACTCCGCCGTACGGTTCGCGCGCACCATGTCGACGAACAGGGAGTGCACACGGTGGTCGCCGGTCAGTTCGGGGTGGAACGACGTGGCGAGCGCGTTGCCCTGACGGACGGCGACGATGTGACCGTCGTGCTCGGCGAGCACCTCGGTCCCGGCGCCCACGGACTCCACCCACGGGGCGCGGATGAAGACGCCCTCCACAGGATCGCCCGCGATGCCCCGTACGTCGACCGCGGCCTCGAACGACTCGTTCTGCCGTCCGAAGGCGTTGCGGCGCACGATCATGTCGATACCGCCGATGGTCTCCTGGCCCGAGCGCGGGTCGAGGATCTTGTCGGCGAGCATGATCATGCCCGCGCAGGTGCCGTAGACGGGCATGCCGTCCCGCACACGCGCGCGCAGGGGTTCCATCACTCCGAAGAGGACGGCCAGCTTGGAGATGGTGGTGGACTCGCCGCCGGGCAGGACGAGACCGTCGACCTCGGCGAGTTCCTCGGGGCGCCGCACCGGCCTGGCCACGGCGTCGGCCGCGGCCAGGGCGATGAGGTGCTCCCGTACGTCGCCCTGGAGGGCCAGGACGCCTATGACAGGAGTGTTCATGGGGTGATGTACCTGTGGCCTGTGCTTACCAGCCGCGGTTGGCGTACCGCTCGGTCTCGGGGAGGGTGTCGCAGTTGATGCCGACCATGGCCTCGCCGAGGTTGCGGGACGCGTCCGCGATGATCTTCGGGTCGTCGTAGAAGGTGGTGGCCTTGACGATGGCGGCGGCGCGCTTGGCCGGGTCGCCGGACTTGAAGATGCCGGAGCCGACGAACACGCCCTCGGCACCGAGCTGGCGCATCAGGGCCGCGTCGGCCGGGGTGGCCACGCCGCCGGCGGAGAAGAGGACCACCGGGAGCTTGCCCAGCTCGGCGACCTCCTTGACCAGCTCGTAGGGGGCGCGCAGCTCCTTGGCGGCGGCGTACAGCTCGTGGTTGTCGAAGCCGCGCAGCTTGGCGATCTCGTTCTTGATCTGGCGCAGGTGGCGGACGGCCTCGACGACGTTGCCGGTGCCGGCCTCGCCCTTGGAGCGGATCATCGCGGCGCCCTCGGCGATGCGGCGCAGGGCCTCGCCGAGGTTGGTGGCACCACAGACGAAGGGGGTGGTGAAGGACCACTTGTCGGAGTGGTTGACCTCGTCGGCCGGGGTGAGGACCTCGGACTCGTCGATGTAGTCCACGCCGAGGGACTGCAGGACCTGGGCCTCGACGAAGTGGCCGATGCGGGACTTGGCCATGACCGGGATCGAGACGGCCTCGATGATGCCCTCGATCATGTCCGGGTCGGACATACGGGCCACGCCGCCGTCCTTGCGGATGTCGGCCGGGACCCGCTCCAGGGCCATGACGGCGACGGCGCCCGCGTCCTCGGCGATCTTCGCCTGCTCCGGCGTGACGACGTCCATGATCACGCCGCCCTTGAGCTGCTCGGCCATGCCGCGCTTCACGCGGGCGGTGCCGGTCTCGGGAGCCTGGTTCTCGGTGGTGGACACGGGTGACCTCACTGACGGGAAAGAGGGTTTCTGCTGCACCGAGGAAACGCGAGTGGACCAGGCCACAGCAAGGGCCAATGGGAAGCCGGTGGATCCTTTTGGCCCCCGGGCGACCGGCGCGGGCGGCGCGCCGGTCAGGAGACGCGCTCCACCAGGGCCGCCGGCGGTTCGTCGTCCATCTCGACGGCGAGCGGGAACGGGGCGTGGCCGGCCAGCCGGAACCAGCGGACCTTGCGGTGCTCGCGGAGCCTGCGGGCGGCCCCGACGGCGTCGTTGTGGAAGCGGCGGGCCATCGGGACGCGGCGGACGGCCTCCGCCAGCTCGAGAGCCGCCTGCTCGCCGCCGGGGGCCTCCCGCAGGGCCTCCACCTGCGCCGGCTCCGCGAAGACCGCGCGCAGCGCCTGGCTCAGCTCGCTCTCGGCGACCTCCCGCTGCTCCTCCTCGGCCTGCCGGGCCGCGTGCGCGGCCTCGTACAGCACGATCGAGGCGGCCGGGTCCAGCACGCCCGAGGTCGCCAGTTCCTGCGCCACGGAGGCCCGTCGCAGCAGCTGGGCGTCGAGCGCGGCCCGGGCGGCGTCCATCCGTACGTGCAGCCGGTCCAGCCGCCCGGCCGTCCAGCTCAGGTACACGCCGATCGCCACGAGTGCGACAAGGATCCAGATGAGGGTTGCGGTCACGGCCGAAGGCTATCGGCCGAGGGTGCGCACCCCCGCCGTCAGTCCCGCGCCAGTCCGAACCGGGCCCGCAGCCCCGTCGTCCGTTCGTCCGCCGCGACCGCCGCCGCGCCGGCCGTGACCGTCTCGTAGACGGACAGGATGTCCGCGCCCACCGTCGACCAGTCGAACCGCCGCACATGGGCGCTGCCGCGCTCGCGCAGCCCGGCCCGCCGCACCGGGTCCCCCAGCAGCCGCAGGGCCCCTTCGGCCAGCGCGTCGGCGTCCTCGTTGGCGAACACCTCGCCCGCCTCGCCCTGGTCGAGGACCTGCACGAAGGCGTCCAGGTCGGAGGCGAGGACGGGGGCGCCCGCCGACATCGCCTCGACCAGGATGATGCCGAAGCTCTCGCCTCCGGTGTTGGGCGCGACGTACAGGTCGACGCTGCGCAGGAGACGCGCCTTGTCCTCGTCGCTGACCATGCCGAGGAACTCCACCTGCGGGCGCAGCTCCTTCGGCAGTTCCTCGACGGCCGCCTCCTCGTCACCCCGCCCCACGACCAGCAGCCGGGTCTGCGGGCGGGCGGCCAGGATCTGCGGCAGGGCCTTCATCAGGACGGGCAGGCCCTTGCGGGGCTCGTCGATACGGCCGATGAAGCCGATCGTGTCGCCCTGCCACTCCGGCTTGGGCTCGGCGCCGGCGAAGAAGTCGACGTCGACGCCGTTGGGGATGACCACGGCGTCCCCGCCCAGGTGCTCGACCAGGGTGCGGCGGGCGTACTCGCTGACCGCGATCCGCGCGCTGATCTTCTCGAGCGCGGCCTGCAGGATCGCGTAGGCGGCGATCATCGCGCGGGAGCGGGGGTTGGAGGTGTGGAAGGTGGCCACGATCGGACCGGAGGCCGCCCAGCAGGTCAGCAGGCCCAGCGAGGGGGAGGTCGGCTCGTGGATGTGGACCACGTCGAACTTGCCCTCGTGCAGCCAGCGCCGTACCCGCGCGGCCGACAGGAAGCCGAAGTTCAGGCGGGCCACCGAGCCGTTGTACGGCACCGGGACCGCGCGGCCGGCCGAGACGACGTACGGCGGCAGGGGCGTGTCGTCGTCGGCCGGGGCGAGGACGGACACCTCGTGGCCGAGCCGGATGAAGTACTCGGCGAGGTCGCGGATGTGGAACTGGACGCCACCGGGCACGTCCCAGGAGTACGGGCAGACGATCCCGATTCTCACGAGGGTCCCTTCGCGGGGTCGAGGTCGGCGAGCCACAGCCGCTGGAGCATGTGCCAGTCCTCCGGGTGCTCGGCGATCCCGGAGGCGAAGGCGTCGGCCAGCGCCTGTGTCATGACAGACGTCTTCTCGGCCCGCGTACCTGACTGCGGCACCTCGACCGGAGGGTGCACCTGGCCCCGCATGACGGGCGAGTCGTCGTACCAGAGCGTGACCGGCAGCAGCAGGGCGCCGGTCTGCTGGGCGAGCAGGGCCGGGCCCGCGGGCATCCGGGCGCGGTCGCCGAAGAAGTCGACCTCGACACCGGAGGCGGACAGGTCGCGGTCGGCGACCAGGCAGACCAGGCCGCCGTCGCGCAGCCGCCGGGCCAGTGTGCCGAAGGCGGAGCCGCCGCTGTGCGGGAGCACCTCCATGCCGAGGCCCTCGCGGTAGGCGACGAAGCGGTCGTACAGCGTCTCGGGCTTCAGGCGCTCGGCGACCGTGGTGAACGGCGTCTGCAGCTCCGTGGTGACCCAGGCCCCGGCCAGATCCCAGTTGGCCAGGTGGGGCAGGGCGAGGACCACGCCCCGGCCGGAGGCGAGGCCGTCGGTGAGGTGGTGGATGTCCTTGGGGACGAAGCCCGTCCGCACCCGCTCGGGGCTCCAGGCCGGGAGCCGGAAGGATTCCATCCAGTAGCGCAGGTAGGAGCGCATGCCCGCACGGGAGAGTTCGGCGAGGCGCTCGGGGCCGGCGTCGGGCACCACGCGCGCGTAGTTCGCCTCGAGGCGCTGCACGCCCTTGCCGCGCTGCTTCCAGGCGAGGTCGGCGATGGTGCGGCCGAGGCGGACCGCGACGGGCTCGGGGAGCTTCTTGACGGAACTCCAGCCGAGGCCGTACAGCGCGTCGGTCAGCCGGTCGGCGGTGCTCACTTCGCCGCCTCGCTCCCCTGGGACGCGTTCTCCCGGGCGGCGGCCTCCTCCGCCTCGGCGGACTCGCGGCGGACGGTGACGACCCGCTGGACCAGCGTGACGAGACTGCCCACGGCGACGATCCACAGGGCGATCGGCAGCAGCCACTGGATGCCGGGCACGCCGAACTTGTGCAGGCCCGCGAAACCGGCCGCGACCAGCGAGATCACCAGCCGCTCGGCGCGCTCGACGAGCCCGTTGACCGCCACCGGCAGGCCGATCGACTCGCCGCGCGCCTTGGTGTACGAGACCACCTGGCCGCTGGCCAGGCAGAAGATCGAGACGGCGCACAGGACGTTGTCGTTCCCGTTGCCCGCGTACCAGAGGGCGAAGCCGCCGAAGATCGCGCCGTCGGCGACCCGGTCGAGCGTGGAGTCCAGGAAGGCGCCCCAGCGGCTGGAGCGGCCCAGCTGGCGGGCCATGTTGCCGTCGACCAGGTCGGAGAAGACGAACAACGTGATCACTACCGTGCCCCAGAAGAACTCGCCCATGGGGTAGAAGACCAGCGCGCCCGCGACCACACCGGCCGTACCGATGAGCGTGACCGTGTCGGGGCTGACGCCCCGGCGGATGAGAAACGCGGCGAACGGTGTGAGGACACGCGTGAAAAATGCACGCGCGTACTTGTTCAGCATGGCCTTCCCGACGGTCGGTGTCGCCGCGGCCCTGGTGGCCGCCGGCTGGCCCATCGTAGCCACGCGCGTGCGTGCGTGACGGGCGGGCACCCGCACCGGGGCGCCGCCGGCCGGTGCGCGCGCCCCCGTCACGGGGCGTGCGCGGCGCGATCCCGGCCCGTACGCACCCTTCGTGGTCCTTCGTATGGACGCGGCATGACGGGAGTGGAAAGCTCGAATAACCGCGGGCGTCGCCGGAGCCGCCAGTGCACGCGGGTCCCGCGTGTCCGCGCCCACAGTGACCTCACCGTGCACGGGAGGCAGGATCATGGGCGACAAGGCACAGACACACCACCCCGGAGCCGCCGGCAGGGCTCTGGCGGCCGACCATCCCGCGTCCGTACGGAACGTGGTGCTGGTCGGCCACAGCGGAGCGGGCAAGACGACCCTGGTGGAGGCCCTCGCGCTGACCGCGGGGGCGGTGAACCGGGCGGGCCGCGTCGAAGACGGCGGCACCGTCTCGGACTACGACGACATCGAGCACCGGCAGCAGCGCTCCGTACAGCTCTCGCTGGTGCCCGTCGAATGGAACGGCATCAAGGTCAACCTCCTCGACACCCCCGGGTACGCGGACTTCGTCGGGGAACTCCGGGCCGGTCTGCGCGCCGCGGACGCGGCCCTCTTCGTCGTCTCGGCCGCGGACGGGGTCGACGGCTCGACACGGATGGTGTGGGAGGAGTGCGCGGCCGTCGGCATGCCCCGCGCGATCGTGGTCACGCACCTGGAGTCCGCGCGCGCCGACTTCGAGGGGATGACCCGGATCTGCGCGGAGGCCTTCGGCGGCGACGATCCGGACGCCGTCCTGCCCCTGTACCTGCCGCTGCGCGGCCCCGAGGGGCCCGACGGCCACGCGCCCGTGACAGGTCTGATCGGGCTGCTGTCGCAGAAGCTGTTCGACTACTCGACCGGCGAGCGCAAGGAGTCCGAGCCCGGCGAGGACCAGCTGCCGGACATCGAGGAGGCCCGCAACCGGCTCATCGAGGGGATCATCGCCGAGAGCGAGGACGAGACCCTCATGGACCGCTATCTGGGCGGCGAGCAGGTCGACGTCAAGACGCTGATCGAGGACCTGGAGCGGGCCGTCGCCCGGGGCAGCTTCTTCCCCGTCCTGGCCGGCGCGCCCGCCGCCGAGGGCGCCAGGCAGGGCCTCGGCACGGTCGAGCTGCTGGAGCTGATCACCGGCGGGTTCCCGACCCCGTTCGAGCACCCGCTGCCCGGGGTCACCACCATCGACGGCACGACACGCGAGCTGAAGCCGTGCGACACCGCCGGCCCGCTGGTCGCCGAGGTCGTCAAGACCTCGTCCGACCCCTACGTGGGCCGCATCTCCCTCGTCCGTGTCTTCTCCGGCACCCTGCGTCCCGACCGGACGGTGCACGTCTCCGGGCACGGCCTGGCCGACCGCGGGCACGAGGACCACGACGTCGACGAGAAGGTCGGTGCCCTGTCCATGTCCTTCGGCAAGCAGCAGCGGCCGGTGACGCACGCCGTCGCCGGCGATCTGGTGTGCGTGGCCAAGCTGAGCCGCGCCGAGACCGGCGACACGCTCTCCGCGAAGGACGACCCGCTCCTGATGGAGCCCTGGCAGATGCCCGACCCGCTGCTGCCGCTCGCCATCCACGCGCACAGCAAGGCCGACGAGGACAAGCTCTCGCAGGGGCTGAGCCGCCTGGTCGCCGAGGATCCCACGATGCGCCTGGAGCAGAACCAGGACACCCACCAGGTGGTCCTGTGGTGCCTGGGCGAGGCCCACGCGGACGTCGCCCTGGAACGGCTGCGCAGCCGTTACGGCGTCCAGGTCGACGTGGTCCCGCACAAGGTCTCCCTCCGGGAGACGTTCGCGAACAGGGCCGCCGGGCGAGGCCGGCATGTGAAGCAGTCCGGCGGGCACGGGCAGTACGCGATCTGCGAGATCGAGGTGGAGCCGCTGCCGGGCGGCTCCGGCATCGAGTTCGTGGACAAGGTGGTCGGCGGCTCGGTGCCCCGGCAGTTCATCCCGTCCGTCGAGAAGGGCGTACGGGCGCAGGCCGCCAAGGGCGTGGCCGCCGGCTATCCGCTCATCGACGTCCGGGTCACGCTGGTGGACGGCAAGGCGCACTCGGTGGACTCCTCCGACGCCGCCTTCCAGACCGCGGGCGCGCTGGCGCTGCGCGAGGCCGCCGCGGAGGCGAAGATCCATCTGCTGGAGCCGGTGGCCGAGGTGACCGTGCTGGTCGGCGACGACTACGTGGGCGCCGTGATGAGCGATCTGTCGAGTCGGCGGGGCCGACTGCTCGGCACCGAACAGGTGGGCTCCGGGCGGACGTTGATCCGTGCGGAGGTGCCCGAGTTCGAGATCGGCCGGTACGCCGTCGACCTGCGCTCGCTGTCGCACGGCACGGCCCGCTTCGACAGGGCCTACGCCCGGCACGAGCCGATGCCGCCGCAGATCGCCGAGCGGGTCCGCGAACAGGCCGGGGACGGCGCATAGTTCCGCGGCGTCCTGCTTCGCGCGCGGGCGGGCGGCTTCGGCCGTCCGCCCGCGGGTTGTCGGTGGCGGCGGATACGCTGATCACCTGATCACGTGGTGCCGCAGCCGTCCGGTAGTGGTCTGTCATCGGCAAGGCGGCCGGTCCAACAGGTGTGCGGGGCAGGGAAGTCGGGAAGGCCGCAGGAGCGACGCCGGCGGTGATGGGGGCGGGAATGTCGTTGGGAACGGAGTGGGACGGGCCCCAGGTGCCCGTCTCGGGTGACGAGGGACAGGCGGCGACCTCCGCGCTGGCCTCCGCGGCCTACCGGGACAGCTTGGTCGAGGAGATCAAGAAGGCCGACAACGAGTGGCACCAGTCGACCGTCAAGGCCGGCCGGATCAAGCTGTTCCGGCCCAATCTCGGTGAGGCGTTCTCGCGGGCCGTGGTCGACCGGATGCTCGCGCCCGGCCGCGCGCCGCTCATCCAGTCCTTCGGTTCCGAGCCCCAGTTCGTCGTGGAGCACTGTCTGGCGGCCAACAACATCCGCCGTGAGCGCGACAACCGGCTGTCGGCCGTCACGGTCCTGTGCGGGCTGCTCTTCCTGCCCGGGCTGATCGGCTGGCTGATCGTCTTCCAGCTGCGCACGTTCGTCGCCAAGCGCGACGACAAGCGCGCCGGACCGATGGCCACCGCCCTGCTGGTCGGCGTCGGCGTGCTCGCCGCGCTGTTCCTGATCAAGATGCCGTTCGGCGGGTTCTGGGCGTGGTACGCCCGCGCGTGCGTCGCCCTGCCCGTGGTGGGCTGGTTCTGGGCGAAGCAGATCTGCGAGAGCACCGCCAAGGATCTGCGGGCCCGCTGGGACGGCCTGCTCTCGGGCACCAGCGTCGGCGCGAAGGTCCCGGAGGCGGTGCCGCGCGGACCCGGCCAGACCGCTGCCGAGGAGCTGCGCCAGTCGCTGGCCCGGCTGAGCGCCGAGCAGCAGTCCAACTCGGTCTTCTACGCCGGCCCCAAGGGCATACTCGGCATGGGCACCCGCTGGGGCGCCTGGCAGCTCGCCGAGGAGCTGGTGCCGGCCGACCCCACACGGGAGATCCACCCCTTCCGCAGCTGGGACGTCATCCGCGCGATCCACGACCAGCTGACCCTGCTGGAGCGCGGCCCGCTGAACACGGGCGGCTTCCCCAAGCCGTCGATACGGCACTGGATCGTCACGCCGATCGGCGAGAAGGCCGCGGCGGTGTCCCGGCCCGAGGGCACGGACGTGGAGGCGTTCCAGGTCAAGCCGCACGCCATACAGGACATCTGCAACAAGCAGCAGTTCGGCAGCGGTGACCGGCACTACCTGGGCGTGCAGTGGACGCTGTGGGACGGCCAGCTGGTCATCACCATGCTGATCACGGTGACCGTGCTGCACGAGACGCTGCGCATCGAGGTCACCGGGCACGCGCTGGGACCGGTGAACCCGCTGTTCACCTCGAAGCCGGAGGCGCCGACCAAGGAGGTCGCGAAGTCCCTCAAGCCCTGGGAGAACCGCACGATCAAGCTCCCGCTGGTCGGCACCGACGAGGTGGTACGGCTCGCCGCGCGCGCCCCGCTGACCTGGTACCCGCCGCTGCTCAAGTGGCTGGGCGGCTCACTCGGTCTGCCCGAGCCGTTCGGTCTGCGGCACGCCTGGGCCGACCAGCCGTGGCGGCACCGTTTCATGGCCGACGACGCGCTGCGCGCGGCCACGCCGGTGCTGCGGGTGGTGCACTCGGCGGCGATCAGGGTGCTGCAGGAGAACGGCGTGGACACGGAGAAGTTCGGCGCCCGCTCGGCGTTCCTCAGCGGCAACGTCCAGGACCCGACGCCGCGGAAGGCCGACGTCTACGACGCGTAGGCCTCCGGCGGTCCGGCCGGTGGGGGGGGGGGGGGGGGGGGGGGGGGGAGGGAGGGGGGGGGGGGGGGGGGGGTGGGGGGGGGGGCGGAGAGGGGGGCGGGTGGGGGGGGGGGGGGGTGGCGTGTTGTGGGGTCGGAAA
>NZ_JBVIIT010000025.1:0-67325 GCF_055569615.1 Streptomyces sp. NPDC031379
TCACTCCCGGCCAGCTCGCCGACCCTGGCTGGAAAGCGGATCCAGCCGTCTGCCAGGCCCTGCCCACCTACCTCCGCAACGCCCTCGCCTGACCGTTACGAAGACACCAGCGTGGTCGGACCGCTCCCCCGGCGGGATCGCCGAGGAGGCGGGCCCGGCCGGCTCTCGGTCCTCGGCGACAAGCTCCACCGGGCTCGGCGAGGCGTGGCGGCAGTTGCCGCTCATCCCGGACGGTGCCGTCCGGCGGGTTGCAGAGCTCGCGCGGCCGGGCTGTCGGGGCGGCCCGTACCAGAGTGCACAGCAAAAGGGCCGCCCCCAACCCCGCCGCCATGTCACAGCAGAGCATGATCGACGGTATCCGTCCGCCCGCGAGAGCGCTGCCTCATGGGGGCAGGTTCAGCGATCCGAGTGGCCTGAGCTGCCGTCGCAGGCACTCGTGCCTGCGCGCTGTCCGTGCCTGAGGTGCCGGGCCCCGCCCGCAGGGGCCGAGGTCGCCGGTCAGGGGGCCGCAACGGCGAGTCGGTTGCGCGCCTGGAAGGCGGCGTGACCTTTCTGCAGGCCCAGGCGTTGAACACGGCACGCGTGCAACCCCCCGTGGACGCGTGCGCAGAAGAGGGGCCCGAACCTTGCCCGGCTTGCGGGCCCCTCCTCGCGCGCCGTGGAGCCCGCCAGGACTCTCGCCGGCCCAGATCCCGACATCCTCAAAAGACGTGGCCGCGCCCAGCGGGCCGACGATCTTCGCCTCCTGGCCCTCAGTGGCTGCCCGGCCCGGGCAGAGTCCATCCTCAATATCAGCGGTGCGGACGGATGACGAAGACGACCCGAGGTTCGCGGCCGCATGCGACGCGGTCAGCGCCGCCAGCGGGCATCACGGCCGCGAGGCACTCGACCGGGCCGGGCTTTCCCCGGCTTGCTTCAGCCGGGGCGTGGGCCTGGGGGGTCAGGCTTGCAGGAGCCGGTCGAGGAAGCCGAGGACGGAAGTGATCCGGCCGTCCTCGGCCAGGGTGACCACGTCCGAGCCGGCGACCGGCGCCGAGCCGTCGGCGGTGGACACCAGCTCCCGTCCACCTCACCGGCCAGCTGGAACTCGAAGCCGGGGAACTGCTCGTGTGCCGCCCGGATCACCGCGGCGATCTCCACGAGCCGGGATGGTCCCGCAGACTCGGCGCGTACTTCAGGCACGGGCACGGACGGGCGCTGCGGCTCATCAACCACCAGAGGCCGCGCCTCGCCCGCAGCCTCTGCGGCTGCGGGCGACGCCAGCGCCAACGTGTGCGGGAAGCGGTCCGCCAGCACCGAGCGGCAGGCCGGCGGGCTTTCCCCGCCGGCCTGCCTAGGGGTCGGTTCGTCACTGGTAGCGAGCGGTCAGGTCACGGTGCAGGCACGCCTCGGGCCTGCGGCGGTGGTGACGTCGCTGACCAAGACACGGTGGTCCTCGTTCACCGAGTGCAGAAGGCAGTTTCGGGAACCGACACCGCGGTGAAGGATGTAATCGAACTTCTTGCCCGTTTTGACGTGCGTACCGTTGCACCGGGGGTCGTAGGTGCCTCCGCAGAATGGATCGACGTCCGAGAGCTTGGATTGCCAGATCGGTCGCATCTCGCTGTACTGCGGTTGTGCGTTGAAATCACCTGCCAGCAGCGACTGGCTGTAGGGCTGCGCGGCGTGAAGCAGTTCCCTGCTGCGGGTCCGCGACGAGCACGGGCGGCTGTTCGAGTACCCCAACGTGCGGCTGGCGACGACGTACCACAGCACCGTCGCCGCCGAGCACGACGCGGTCACCGGCCGGGACGGCTCGCACAAGGCGACACGGGCCAACATCGTCGAGGCCGTCAGGCGCGGCATCCGGCTGAAGGTCGCCGTCCTCGACGGAGGCGACCACGAGCGCGCTGAGCGGGCCCGCGCCGAGATGCAGGCCCTCGGCGTCCACGAAGTGCACGTCAGCGAGGTGCGGGCTGTCTGCAACGCCGCGGGCACCGCGCTGCCCTCGACCGCGTCGCTGTGTGGGCGGTACGGGAACCAGCAGGCGGCCGTCCTCCCGGACGGCAACGTGTCGGTGTGCGAGATGGGAAGGTTCCTGACCGCGGGCAGTGTCAAGGACGCGAGTCTGGCGTCGGTGCTGGCCAGCGACCGGTGGGCCGAGGTGACCGCGAACATCCCGCGCCGCGCCGGCGCGGCTCTGTGCCCTCCCGACTGCGCGCCGAACGACGGCAGCTCGTGCGGACCGGACAACTCCGGCCCCTGTGGCCCGGCCGACGACGGCTGGCACGGGCGAGCGAGCGGACACGGAAGGGACTGCAGGGACTTGGATCTGGACTGGGAGCCTCACGCACGCCGTCTCGCTGATGGGCACCTACGGCCGGAGTCACCGTGGTGGTGGCCGATCGCCTCCACCCCCCGGCACCTGTTCGTGCCGAACTGGTGGGAGCGGGACACCCACGGCCGGGTGGCCCGCAGCGGTCCCGGTAACCCCGAAGCCTGGCTGAAGGCCGCGACCGACCGGCTGGCCGGCATCGGCCTGCACCCGCGCACCGCCGTCTGCGACATCACCAAGACGCTGCCCGGCGACTTCGACCGCATCGTGTCCACCGTCTCCGTCCGCCCCGTGCCTGCCTCTTGGCTGACCGCGCTGCGCCCCGGCGGTCGGCTGGTCACCACCATCACCGGCACCGCGATGATCCTCGTCGCCGACAAGACGCCGGACGGCGGCGCCCGCGGCTTCATCGCTTCCGACCGCGCCACGTTCATGCGCGCCCGCCACGGCGACGATTACGACGATGCCTCACCGGCCACCGAGGTGTGGCAGGCCGCGGACGGAGACGGGGAGACGGTGTCCACCAGCCGCTACCCGCTCACCTACGTGCCGGACTCGTGGGCGGTGCACGCCACTCTGGAGTTGGAGGTGCCCGGCATCGAGCACCGTACCGAGCAGCACGAGGGCGGCGGGCGCACCGTGTGGATGGCCCATCCCGACGGCTCCTGGGCCCGCGGCAGCACCGAGAAGTCGCGTGAGCTGCCGCTGGTCCACCAAGGCGGGCCCCGCCGCCTGTGGGACCTGCTGACCGACGTCCTCGACCGCCTCATCATCGGTGGGGAGCTGCCCGTGAACGGAGCCCGGGTCACCATTACCCCGGACGGGGAAACCACGCTCTCCCGCGGCCGGTGGGCAGTCACGCTGTGAGAGGCCGGTCACGGGTGGGCCGGGGCCTGCCTGGGCGCCGCGTGTTGCGGGCCTGAACCTGGCCGCCCTGAGCCCGCTCCCCCGCGTCGGCCGGGTGCGCCGCACGCTTCACGTCGGCTCGAGAAAGAAGGGCGCCTGACGATGCCACGGCAGCCGGTGCGCGGCGGCCACGGTCATCACGCGCCCTGGTAGTCCCGGCAAGACGGTCGACGAACGTGACCAGCGGGCGGTGCAGGGAAGTGGTCATGGAACCGTCCACACGGCGAAGCATGGAAGCAGGAGTGGGACACCTTTCGAGGGGCCCGGCCCCCAAGCACACATGCAGGGTGTTGGCTGGACAGCACTTCGACACCAATTGGGGAGGCATGAGGCTCCCGAGGCCGGAACGGAATGTTCACGAGTTTCGACAGCACCGTCCTCTCCTCGGGCAGCTGACGCACCGTGTCGTCGCTCTCCGCATCGTTCGCCGCAGCGAGAATCTTGCCGATTGCCCCGGGCCGGCATGGTCCGAAAGAGACGGCCTAAAGTGGCGAAATGATCACGATTGCTGACCAGACCGCCCTGGACCTGCTGGATGCGCACCTGGAGGCGCTATGGGACGGAACGGACCTCCCGCTCCCGCAGGGGCCGGTCCGCCTTGCAGCGGAAGGAGGGGGCGAGCTCGTCCACTGGGCCCTTGACCAGCTCCGGCGCGTCCCTCGCGAGCCGAAGGACGCCTTTGCCCGTCAAGTCGGCAGTCTGCTGGCGGAGTTCCGCTACCGTCGCTGTCCCTGGAACGCGGCGGCGCTGCGGCTGCTCGACGACACGTACACCTTCGCGGCTACCGGCCCTCGGCGGTACGAGGACTGGGCGCACGACGTCCGCGCCGTGCTGCACCGGTCGGTCCCTGACCCCCGGGGCTGGGTCCGACTGGACTGGGACCGCACCAACGCCGCCCGCCACACGGTGCCTGCGTACCCCTTCGATCCCCCGGACTCATCAGAGTTGCCCGGCCGCCTGTATCCCCTGGAGCCGGAGGCGGCGGTCGCCGCGCTCGCCATCATGGCCGAGGAATGGCACTCGGAACCCGCCCCCGTCCGCTCCCGCCCGGACCGGGAAGCCGTGCTCGCGGATGCCCGGACCCTGCTCGACCGGTACGGGCCCACCGCGCGCTACTGGACCAACGCGACGGCCGCCGCCTCTGACCCGGACCCGGACTTCCTCGCAGCGGGCCTCCAGGGCACCGAATCCCATGCTTTCCTCACCTCCGAGTACCTCAACGGCCTCGACTTCCTCGGGGACCTGGGCCTGATCGCGGTGACCGACGACGAGGTTGGCGTCTTCTGGTCGTTCGGGGCGTACTGACGACGTTCAATGAAGGCACCTGGCGACCGTCTGCCCCCGGCCGGGCACCGCCGCCCCGTTGAGGCGGACCGTGCCTTGGCCGACCGCCTCGGGGTGCCGTTCCGCTTCCCCTCCTGGGACGTCCCCGACGACGAGACCCCGCGCTGGCGGACAGCCCAGGTCTGTCCGAGGGGCATGATCGGAAGGTGGATCGGGACGACTGCTCGGAAGCAAGGCCAGCCGCCGGGTGCCTCCCGTTCTCGTGAACACCGCCCCAGGACTGATCCGGCCGCCTCCCGAGATGGTGAACAACCGCTGTCGCAACTCGTGCACGTAGCCAGGCAGCGCCCGCCCGGACGGATGGACGAGCGGGGGCCCGGGCGGGCGCTTGGACGGGGAGCTGCCGTAGGGCTACGGGCGCGCCGACACCACGGCGAAGGGGCGCTCGGTGAGCTCCTCGCCCGGGCGGGCGGCCAGGCACGGTCGGGCGGACTCCAGCGGGCGGACGACGGACGGTGGACGGGACTTGAACGGGCACTGGTTCATCTCGATGGCTCCTCGGAGAAGACGGTGAAGCATTGGTTGGACAGAGGTGCCGTAGCAAAGGGAGGACTCGATGCCTGTAGTGCGCCAGCTCACCGCCTGCTCCGCGCCCGCCCCCCATGTGGTCGAGGACCGCAGCTGCACGAAGGGGCGGGATATGGAGTGCCGGGTGGAGGTGTGTGCGAGCCACCGGTGGCTCGCTGGGCACTGGCCGGGCCGGCACACGAAGCGGGAGTCGGGCCGGCGCTGCGGGACGATGGCCGACCACCGGGACTACCCGCTGGTGGTGCAGTCGCACGTCGACACGTGGATCCTTCCGCTGACCGGCGAGGACCTGGACATCCACGGAGGCGACGTGACCGACATGCCGCAAGCCGCCCACCAGCGGATGCGAAAGGAATACGCGACCGTGCGACGGCCCGCGGCGACCTCTGGGACACCCGTGGCGGTCGCGCTCGGACACGCGGCCTGGCTGGCCCGAGGCAGTCGCGGCCGACCTGCTCGAGCAGGGGGAGGGCGAGCGTCAGGTCCTGGCGGCGCTCAGCGCAGCCGAGACGCTCGACAGTACGGCCTGCGGGTGGTGACGGCACGATCGTGGTCAGCGGCCCGGGAGGCGGGAACGGAGTGCCGGGCGCGGCTCGTCTCATACCGGGGTGGCTGCGGCTGCGGGCGCGGTGCGGGCGCAGAGCAGCAGTGCGCAGCCGGAGGCGGCCATCAGCGGGACGGCGAAGTGGCCGCTGAGCGGGCCGGCCAGGGCATTGCCGCCGGCCAGCCCGAGACGGATCGCGCTGGACATCCAGCCGACCTCCTCGGTTGACGTGCCCGGCGGGGCGAGCGTGGTGACGGTCAGGCTGGCGACGGTGAGCAGGGGGACGAACAAGGCGCCCGGCAGCAGCGCCAGGAGGAGGACCACGGGTGCGGAAAGCGGGGTGAGCAGGGGGAGCCAGCAGGCCGCGTAGGCGGCACCCAGCAGCATCAGGTGACGCTGCCGCCAAGCGGTGGTGGGCTGGAAGCGGGCGAACAGAACGCCGCCCAGCAGCCCGGCGGCGGAGAACGCCGCGGGCAGCACGCCCGCCAGCCAGGATGCGTCCTGCCGCTCGGCCACGGCGATTCCGGCGACGTCGAGGGCCCCGACCGTGGCGCCGAGGAAGACCATGGAGAGCAACAGGGGCCGCATGGCGGGTGGGCGCAGTACGCCGAGCCGCTCGCTACGGCGTGGTGCGGCGCGCCAGGTACGGGCCGGTGGGGCGGTGGCGAAGGCGAGGGAGCCGGCCCCGGTGACGGCGGCGGCCAGGGCGAGGGCGGCGGCCGGGGGGATCCAGGTGGCCATCGCGATGGCCAGGGCAGGGCCGGTGACGTAGACGATCTCCTGGGTGGAGGAGTCCAGGGTGTAGGCGGTGCGTACGTGTGCGTCGTCGGGCAGTACCAAGTGCCACAGGGACCGCAGTCCCGCCCTCCAGAGGTGGGCATCCGGCTCCTGCCAGGGCGACGCACGCCGGTCCGCCTCACGGGTCCGCCGCCAGGGGGGCAAGAGCGGCGAGTAGCAGCGTCGACACCTCGCCACTGGTTCGTCGGCTATCGGCAGGCCGGAAGGCGGCGCGCCGTCAGCACCGCCGCGCGGGTACGCCCGTACGGCGCGGCACGCGACGGCGCCCCGGCGGCGCGCCGGACACAGGGCGAAGCGCGGGCCGATCAGCCTTGGCCCACCGCTTCCAGGTCCGCCGCTGCGGTGAGCTGTCGCGCGAGGGGGCGGCCGCTCGAAGTGTTGGACGGCACGAATGAGTTCAGTAGCCGGGTGCCTGACCTGGGCGCTGACCTCTTTTCTGCGCAGCTGGGATCGGGAAAGTGCGCACTGATTTGTTCAGTGCGCAGACCTTGGTAGGTGCCTTCCTGGGCACCGCCGACAACCAGGCCTGTGGGAAGTGCCGGTCCGTGACCTAGCAAGTGCTGATCACGTGGTCAGTGGTAGGCGCTGACGGCTGTCAGGTACAGGGCGCAGGCGGTGCCGGTGGCGCTGCCGCCGATCAGGAGGGCGGTGGCGGGGTGGGTGCCGGCGCGCCAGGCGGTGAAGGCGGCGGCGCTGCCAATGTGCAGGGCAACCGAGAGCGCCAGCAGCAGGCTCAGCGTCTGGAGCGTAGACATCGCGGTCTCCTTGGATGAGTGGTCCCCTCCGCTGTGTGGACCAGATGAGACCGACGCTGCCTGTCCGGGGGCGTGTCCTGCCGCTGTCTGCCGCAGAGTTGGACAGATCCGCTGCCGGGCAGCTGGTGGTGGGCCTGGAGATTTCAGGGTCCGACGCGTCCGATCAGGACACGCCGGACATTGGCACGTACGGGGCGGGCATGGGCGGGACGCCGGATTTCTTCGAGGACCTGCGGCGGGTAGGCGTGCTCAAGAAGGGCCTTCTGGGCGGTCGGCCGTCGGACAATGCGCTGTCCAAGATCCCGCGGCCTCCGGTGTCCCGGGACACGGTCGGCGCGTGGCTGCGTGGTGCACGCTTCCCGCAGCGGATGGAGCCTTTGTGGGCCGTCCTGCGGGAGATCCGGACAGAATGCGTCCGTCAGGGCTGGATGGACAGCCCGGTCGATGAGATCTCGGGGGAGAGCGTTGCCGATCTGCTGGCCGAAGACCGCTGGCGCCGGACGTGGCGGGCCGAGCAGCAGCGCCGGATGCAGTCGAACCAGGAAGGGCTGGAAAGTCAGCAAGCCCGCAGGGCTCTGGCGGAGGAGGAGCGGCGCGCTCGTCAGGCGGCGCTGGCGGACCCGCCGCGTCCAGTACGGGCCTGGACCCCGAAGCGGCTCGGGGTACACCCGGCCATCTCAGGACATCCCACCACGCCGTCCAGCGCCGACTTCGTGCTGCCCGCCTACGTGCTACGCCCCCACGACAACTGCCTGCGCGCACGTCTGGCTGCCGCGGTGGCCGACAGCGCGTCGCTGCTGGTGGTGGTGCGCGGGGAGTCATGCACTGGCAAGACCCGCACCGCTCTCGAAGCTCTCACCGCGGTGCCGGACGACTTCCAGCTGCTCTTTCCCACCGACACCAGTAGCCTCCTGTCCATGCTGGCCGCGAACGTCCTCGGCCCACGTACTGTGCTGTGGCTGGACGAGGCCCAGCACTACCTGAACGGCCCGGCCGGCGAGCCCGCTGCAACCGCACTGCTGCGCCAACTCGATTCAGAGGGCCCATTCATCGCACTCGCCACCTTGTGGCCCGCTTACGACAAAACCCTGACCACTGCTCCCGAGCGTGGCAAGGAGCAGGAGGATCCTCACCGTCAAGCCCGAACGCTGCTGGCTCAAGCCCACTACATCCATCTGCCCCCCTCCTTCGCCGAACACTTGGACGCCGTCCGCGACGCCGCTGGTCATGACACGTCCTTGGCCACCGCGCTGGAAGCTGGAGGACCCGACGTCACCCAGGTTCTGGCTGCCGGACCGAACCTGGTAGCCCACTACGAACACCCCAGCGGCCCGCACGGCGTCCATGGCAAGGCCCTGATCAGCGCGGCCATAGATGCGTACCGCCTCGGCGTCACTGGGCCGCTGCCCCTGGCCCTTCTTCAAGATGCGGCGCCCGGCTACCTCACCGGCAGCGAACGCGCCGCCGCCGACCCCGACACCTGGTTTTCCGGCGCCCTCGCCCACGCACGAAGTCTGATCAAACAGGTCACCAGGCCGCTTCAGGATGTGCCTTGCTCCTCCGGAATGGGCGCGCTGCCTGGCGTGGTCACCCTCGCTGACTATCTGCAACAGCACGGCCGCCGTACCCGTGGGCTTCTCTGCCCACCCGCCACCTTCTGGAACGCTGCCGCCCATCACCTCACCAGCCCGGAAGACCTTTATCGCCTCGCCGACGCCGCCCTCAAGCGGTACCGGATCCACCACGGGGCACTCCTGCTTTGCGCTGCCGCCAACGCCGGAAGCACCAGCGCCTTGGCACGGCTGGCGGAGATGCGGGAGGAGGCCGGGGACCAGCAAGAAGCCGAGCGGCTGTACCGCGCCGCTGCCGAAGGCGGAATCCTCAACGCCCTGGGGTGGATGACCAGGATGCTGCGGCAGGCCGGGGACCAGGAGGGAGCAGAGCGGCTGTGCCGCGCTGCTGCCGACGCCGGAAGTCTCGAGGCCCTGCTGTGGCTGGCGAATTGGCGAGTGCAGGCCGGGGACCAGGAGGGAGCAGAGCGGCTGTGCCGCGCCGCCGCCGACGCCGGAAGTCTCGACGCCCTGCTGTGGCTGGCGGAGATGCGGGAGGAGGCCGGGAACCAGCAAGAAGCCGAGCGGCTGTACCGCGCCGCCGCCCGCATTGACCCCGAAGCCCTGGTGTCGTTGGGGCGGCTATGGAAGATGAACGGGGACCAGGAGAGAGCTGAGCGGCTGTACCGCGTTGCCGCCGATGCCGGAAACCACGGCTCCCTGGTGCGGCTGGCGAAGATGCGGGAGAAAGCTGGGGACCAAGAGGGAGCCGAACGGCTTGCCCGCCAGGCCGCCGACGCCGGAAACCTCGAAGCTCTGATATGGGTGGCGAAGATGCGGGCCTGGGCCGGGGACCAGCAGGAAGCTGAACGGCTTGCCCGCCAAGCCGCCGAAGCCGGAAAGTTCGACGCCCTGGTGTGGCTGGCAGAGATGCAGGAGGAGGCCGGGGACCAAGAGGGAGCCGAACGGCTTGCCCGCCAAGCCGCCGACGCCGGAGCAGCCAGCCACCTGCTATGGCTAGTGCAGATGCGGGCTTGGGCCGGGGACGAGGAGGGAGCCGAGCGGCTGTGCCGCGCCGCTGCGGATGCCGGAAGCTTCGATGCCCTGGTGTGGCTGGCAGAGATGCGGGAGAAGGCCGGGGACCAGCAGGAAGCCGAGCAGCTTGCCCTCCAGGCCCGCGCCGGAAACGTCCTGGCGTGGCTGGCAAAGGTGCGGGAGGAGGCTGGGGACGAGCAGGAAGCTGAGCAGGTGTGCCGTGCCGCCGTCGAAGCCGGAAACCTCGACGCCCTGTGGTGGCTGGCAGAGATGCGGGAGGAGGCTGGGGACCAGCAGGAAGCCGAACGGCTTGCCCGCCAGGCCGCCGAAGCCGGAAACCACAGCCCCCTGGTATGGCTAGTGCAGATGCGGGCTTGGGCCGGGGACCAAGAGGGAGCCGAGCGGATTGCCCGCCAGGCCGCCGACGCCGGAGCAGCCAGCCACCTGATGCATGTGGCAGAGATGCGGGAGGGGGCCGGGGGCCGGCATGGAATCGAGCGGCTATGCCTCCCCGCCCTCCCCAACGACAGCCCCTGGGCCTGGACGTGGTCGAAGAGGCTGAAATATTGGCGCCACGGCTTTGAAGCAGACGGAACGGCCTCCCGGCCATGGGTATGGCCAGAACCGTGCACGGCTGCCAACGGCTACTCGTAGGCACGCCTGCTCTGCCCGATTTCACTGCGCTACTCAACTCGGCATGTTCGCAACCAGGGCCCCGCTGCGGTGTCGGCGCCTCCACGGGGCGGTTCGTCACCGAGCGGGTAGCAAGTCCGCTACCGCCGCGCGGGTACGCCCGTACGGCGCGGCACGCGACGGCGCCCCGGCGGCGCGCCGGACACAGGGCGAAGCGCGGGCCGATCAGCCTTGGCCCACCGCTTCCAGGTCCGCCGCTGCGGTGAGCTGTCGCGCGAGGGGGCGGCCGCTCGAAGGGGCTGCGTAGGTGTGGGTGGTGGTCCACACCGCGCCGTAGGCCAGGGCAGTGCGAGGTCGGCCGTCTGGGCAGTTGAAGCCCACGGTGCGTTACGGCGGCGGAACAGGGTCTCCAGCACCTCGTAGGCGGCGATGAGTTCCGGCGCCGTGCGGGTGCGGTGATATCCGACGTGGTCGCCCAGTGCTTCGACCGCCCTTTGGCGGCGCGTGTGGCACCGTCGCGTCGACCGGGACAGGCCCGCCAGGTCCACCGGCAGCGGCACCGTGGCGTAGAGGGTTTGCTCTGCTGGGCGATGAGTTCACCGGCCGTGTATGCGTGCAGCCGGCCGTCCTCGGTGCCGATGAGGGCGAGCTGTTCCTCCGGGCTGTCGAGCTGGAGCCAGCGGCGCAGCGTTTCGGGCCGGCCGTGGGTGACTTCCTGCAGCAGCAGGCGGGCAGGGTCGGTGCCGGGCAGGGCGATGCCGGTCTTGCCGACGGCGGGTGCCAGGGCGGTGGTCCAACGGGTGGGATCGTTGCCCTGGCTGACCCAGGCCAGGGCGTAGGCGTCCGTGCCCCCGCTCGGCCAGCCAGGTGGGAAAGTCGTCGGCGCGGGTGTCCTGCTCGCTCATCGAGGGGCTTTCTGCTCGGCGGTGGGACGCCGCGCGGCCCGTGGACGGCGGCCGGCCGCAGCTTGCCCGCGCCGCGACCGCCTGGCCGGCGGGCCGACGAGCCCGTTCCGCCACGCGGAATCCGGCACGCGATCCGTGGCGGGGTTGTCCCGCAGGGCGGGGCGCACACCGAGGCATTGCCGCGTTTGGCTGCGGGCCGCCGGGAGCGTGCAGGGCGTGGCTTTGTTCGCGGGCTGATCATCCGAGGGTCATGGCTGACCAGGGTCGTCGAGGCGTTCCGTGGGGCCGGCGAAGGAGAGGAACAAGGTTCGGGTGGACAGCAGCCAGGTGTCTTCTACCTTGCGGAACTTGTCTTCGTAGTGCCCCACCTGAACTGGGGGCCGGGGCGGTACGAGCCCTTCGGAGTAGCCGTCGACTCGGTACGTCGTGAAGTAGGTGGTGGCGGCAGCCGTGTCCCCGGAGGTCACGGTGACCAGGATGTTGGTGCATATACGGCGTGACAGCCGGTCCGCCGGTCGGCCACCGAAGTAGGTGCGCAGTGCGTCGTGACCGGCTATGCGGCGATCGCCGGCGGGCCATTCCCAAGTGCCGTCCTGCGTGAACAGATCGGCCACTGAGCTCGGGTCCCCGAGGTCGAGCCGGTGGACGAACTCCACGATCAGCCGCTCACAGGCCCGCTCTGCGAGCAGCCGTTCCATCGGGTCAAGAGTTTCAGCATTCATGATCAACTCATATCAGTTCAAGCACGGCCGAGGGAGACTCGCTCCGAGCTGCGGCCAGGTGCCGGGGGTTCTGGAGCCGTGCCGCCCCGACTGCCAATCTGTGGGACTAGCGGTTGTCCAGGGCGTCGCCGACGGTGTCCAGTCGGGCCTGGGCCCAGTCGTTGACCCGCGCCTGGGAGCCGACACAGGCGATCATGGTCGATGTCTGCTGCGCAGCGCGGTAGGTAGAACGCGCCGCACTCATCGGCCGAGATTCAGCTCTCCGCGCCTGATGCTGCCATGGCGAACCGCTCACCCTTTTGCCGGAAGTGTTGCGTGGGTGGAGCCGATGGAGCGCCAGGTGGTTTCAACGGTGCCGCCTCCGACGCGGACCCGCAGCAGTGCTTGGACGTTCAGCGTGGCGCCAGAGCTGTGGCGCGCGGTGCCGGTCTGCCGCCTGCTTGATCGGTAGGGCCGCGATCAGCTTCTGGTCGAGGTTGTTGCCGAGTGGTATGCGCGCGGACGTACCGCAAGAGTGAAGCGGCCCAACCTGGCTCGCTGTCAAGGCCGTTGTCGCTACGCAACCCGGCCTGCCTGCGGACGGCTTTCCGGAGTGGTCGACGTTCCCAGTTGCTGCTCATTGCCGACATGCTGACGTCCCTGTCCGGAGTGGGGCTACTGCACTTGCGGCTCGGCGTGAAATGGCTCAAATGGCGCCAGGTGCCGGAACGTTAGGGCTCCACCGGAGACTTTGGCTAGGGGTTGGACGAAGATCTCTCAAAACTCCTCGGGAACCGCATCGGTGTGTGGATGGATGAGGCCTGAACCCGTCTCGGGGCTCTCGGCGTGTCTTGCAGCTACTTGCTCGATGTGCGGTACACGCACACTCGCGCCATGGGAGCGCACCCATCGCGTCGGTCCTGCGGGAATCCGGCAACGGGCGCCAGGTGAAAGCGATTTCCCCAGGTCGTCGGTTTTCGCAGGGGTCACATAAAGGTCGTGCGCGGCTCTTGACGTTCGGCAGGCCGAACGGATCTCATGGGCTTGCTGTTCGGTCTCGTTTAGTTCTGATCGATCGTGTGCCCTTGCGGCCTGGAACTCGATGGCCGCTGCCCTGCCCCAGGAGTCGTCATGCAACTCTCTTCCTCCGATCTCTCCTCTCCCGGCCCCGACCGCCGCACGCTGCTGCGAGGGATGGGCGGGGCCGTTGCGCTAGGCGCCGGCATCCCCTTGCTGAGCGCCTGCGGCGGCAGCGGCACGGCGAGTGACCCGAAGACCGTCACGGTCGGTTCCAACGCGTCGGACGCGGTGCCGAAGAAGGCGTTCGCGGACATCTACGCGGCCTACAAGAAGAAGTCCGGGGTCACCGTCGACGTGAACACCAAGGACCACAACACGTTCCAGGAGCAGATCAACTCGTATCTGCAGGGCACGCCGGACGACGTGTTCCACTGGTTCGCCGGCTACCGCATGCAGTTCTTCGCGGGCAAGGGACTGGCCACGCCGATCGATGACGTGTGGAAGACCATCGGGGACAACTTCTCCGTCCCGATGAAGGTGCTCAGCCAGAGTGAGGACGGCAACCACTATTTCGTCCCGCTGTACACGTACCCCTGGGCCCTCTTCTACCGGAAGAGCGTCTTCAAGCAGTACGGCTACGAAGTTCCCACCACCTGGGACCAGTTGGTCGCGCTGTGCAAGCAGATGAAGAAGGACGGCCTCGTCCCGATCTCCTTCGGCGACAAGGACGCCTGGCCCGCGATGGGCACCTTCGACCAGATCAACTTCCGCGCAAACGGCTACGACTTCCACGTCGAGCTGATGGCCGGCAAGGCCTCCTGGACCGACGCCAAGGTGCGCAAGACCTTCGACCTGTGGACCGAGCTCCTCCCCTACCACCAGGACGGCGCCGTCGGCCGCACCTGGCAGAACGCCGCCCAGACTCTGGCCTCGAAGAAGGCCGGCATGTACCTGCTGGGCACTTTCGTGGCCCAGCAGTTCACCAACCCGGCCGACCTGGACGACCTCGACTTCTTCGCCTTCCCGGAGATCGACCCGGCGTACGGGCAGAACACCGTCGAGGCGCCGACCGACGGCTTCATGCTCAGCAAGGCCCCGAAGAACAAGGCCGGTGCCGTCAAGCTCCTGGAGTACCTGGGCACACCGGAGGCCGAGGCGCTCTACCTCAAGGCCGACCCGAGCGTCGTCGCCGCCTCCACCCACGCCGACACCTCCTCGTACAGCCCGCTGCAGAAGAAGGCGTACGAGATGATCTCGGGCGCGAAGAGCCTGACACAGTTCATGGACCGCGACAGCCGCCCCGACTTCACCTCCGCGGTGATGCAGCCCGCGCTGCAGAAGTTCATCCGCGATCCGAAGGGAATCGACAGCCTGCTCTCGTCGATCGAGCGCCAGAAGAAGACGATCTTCGCTACCTCATGACTGTCACGCGGAACACCGGTACCGGGACCGGACTCACCAGCACCCCGGGAGCGACCAATCCCATGCCCCCGCACCCGGGGCCCCCGGAGACACTGTCCGCAAAGGGGAGGAGCGAGCGGGTGCGACAGGGGCACCGACGGCTGTTGACCCGCCGCGACCGGCTCACGCTGTGGCTCATGGCCGGCCTGCCGACCGTCCTGCACATCGCCCTGGTGTGGGTCACGGCGCTGGCTTCGATCGGGCTGGCCTTCACCACCTGGGACGGCATCGGCTTCGACTCGATCCAGTGGGTCGGGCTGCAGAACTTCAAGGAACTGTTCACCAACAACCCGCAGTTCTGGCCCGCCGTCCAGCACAACGTCATCTGGCTCGCCGTTCTGATCCTCCTACCCATGCCGCTGGGGATGTTCCTGGCGGTACAACTGGACAAGAAGATCCGCTTCAGCAGGGTCTACCAGACCGCGTTCTTCCTGCCCGTCGTGATGTCCTTCGCCGTCATCGGCTTCGTCTGGCAGCTCGTCTACAACCCCGACACCGGCCTGATCAACAGCCTCATCGGCGCCAACAAGCCCGGCCACTACATCGACTGGATCGGCGACCCCGACCTGAACCTCTGGGCCGTGCTGGTCGCCGCCTGCTGGCGGCATACCGGCTACCTGATGATCCTCTACCTGGCGGGCCTGAAGGGCGTCGACCCCTCGCTGCGGGAGGCGTCCGCGATCGACGGCGCGAACGAGTGGCAGACGTTCAGGAACGTCATCTTCCCCACACTGCGGCCCACCAACACCATCGTGCTGGTCGTCACCATCATCGAGGCCCTGCGCGCCTTCGACCTGGTCTTCGTCTTCAACAAGGGCGCCGAAGGCACCGAGCTGCTCTCGATCCTCGTGACCAACAACATCATCGGCGAGTCCAGCCGCATCGGATACGGCTCCGCGATCGCCGTCGTCCTGCTGGTGATCTCGCTCGCCGTGATCATCCCGTACCTGGTGGCCACCTTCCGGAAGGAGCGGCGATCGTGAGCGCCTTCACCACCGCGCTCAGCAAGCAGCGCACCCCCCTGCGCCCGGCCCGGATCCTGCTGCACGTCTTCCTCGCCGGCACCGCACTGGCCTGGCTCGCTCCGCTGCTCTGGGCGATCCTCGCGGCCCTGCGCCCGTACGGCGAGACCAGCGAGAAGGGTTACGTGTCCTGGCCCGACAAACTGAGCCTCGACAACTTCACCAACGCCTTCCAGCAGTCGGACATGATGCACTACTTCGGCAACACGCTGCTCATCGCGGTGCCGGCCGTGCTGGTGACGCTGTTCCTGTCGTCGATGGTCGCCTTCTACGTCAGCCGCTTCGACTTCCGCCTCAACCTCTTCCTGCTGCTGGTCTTCACGGCGGGCAACCTGCTGCCGCAGCAGGTCATCATCACCCCGCTGTACCGGATGTACCTGCTCGTCGACCTGCCCGGCATCACCATGTCCGGCAAGCTCTACGACTCCGCCCTCGGCCTGGTCCTCATCCATGTCGCGTTCCAGTCGGGGTTTTGCGCCTTCGTGCTCAGCAACTACATGCGCACGCTGCCGCACGAGCTCACCGAGGCCGCGCTGGTCGACGGCGCCTCGGTGTGGCGGCTGTACTGGCAGATCACGCTGCCGCTGTGCAAGCCGGCGATGGCGGCCCTCGCGACCCTGCTGTCCATCTGGATCTACAACGACTTCTTCTGGGCCATCGTCCTGATCTCCACCGGCGAGAACATGCCGATCACCTCGGCCCTGAACAACCTCTCCGGCCAGTACTTCACCGACCCCAACCTGATCGCCGCCGGCGCCTTGCTCACCGCGATCCCGACGCTGATCGTGTACTTCGCGCTCCAGCGCCAGTTCGTCAGCGGTCTGACCCTCGGCGCCAACAAGGGCTGACCATCGGCCGCGCCGGCCCCTTTCCGCCTTCCCACCCCTCATTCCTCTGGAGCCGGTATTGAGCACAGGGCGGCAGTTGCCCCTCCCCAGCACGAGCGCCAACGCCCCACGACGCCAACCTCGATCAAGAGCAGGAGACTCCGGACAGATGAATGCCGACCTCTGCTGTAGGTGCAACCGCTGGACAGACGCCCCCATTTCCGTGGGCCACATCCAGCGGTCTAGTGCCCCCGACCGGACGCTATCCGTCTGCCCGGACTGCATCCCCCGTTTCACCTGAGCCGCTCTCGCAGCCGACGAACCCCATCCATCCCGCACCAGTAGCCGTCGGCGGGGCGCCGATGACGGCGTCGTCGGCCGCGGCGACGGCCTCGCCAGGCTCCTGCCGAGCTGCCGTTGAACACCTCCGGGAAGTCCGCTGAACGGGACTCGGCCGAAGGCCGACAGCGGACGTACCCGACGTCCAATCCCTCGATCCTGGCCCCACCTCACACATCATGTCAGCCCCGATCCGGGGTGGGGCCAACCCTCATTCTCGATCAGGCCCAGCGCAGATCGACCATGGGGCCGAGAGCCGCCCGAGGGTGGGTTCGACCTCCTTCCCGAAGCCGCCCTCCCGTTCACGAAGGAGCAATGATGCTCAGACGTGTTCTCACGGCAGTGCTGGCCGCCTGTGCCGGCGTGCTCGCACTCCTGGTGGTCGGGCCGCCCGCCCATGCCGCCCCGGTCACGTCGACCAACCCCATCGATTTCACCGGGACCAATGGCGATCCCGTCGACGCCCATGGTGGCGGGGTGATCAAGCACAACGGCTCGTACTACTGGTTCGGGGAGAACCGCCACTCGGACGACACCTTCAAGGCCGTCTCCGTCTACAAATCGGCCGACCTGAAGACGTGGGAGTGGGTGGGCGATGCCCTGAACGAGGCGAGCGATCCCGAGCTGGAGTCCGCCAAGATCGAGCGTCCCAAGGTGATCTACAACAGCACCACCAAGAAGTTCGTCATGTGGATGCACAAGGAGAACGCCACGGACTACCTCGAGGCCCGCGCCGCCGTCGCCGTCTCCGACACGATCGAGGGCCCCTACGACTATCAGAGCAGCTTCCGGCCGCCGAGCGGCACCGAGTCCCGGGACATGACGCTGTTCGTCGACAAGGATGCGAACGGCAATGAGACCGCTTACCACGCCACGGCCGCCAAGGACAACGCAGACCTGCGCATCTACAAGCTCAACTCCGCCTTCACCGGGTACGACACCAACTACAAGATGAAGGAAGAGGTCGCCCTGGTCGCCAACCCCTGGCCGGGCCAGTATCGGGAGTCCCCGGCGCTGTTCAAGCGAGACGGTGTCTATTTCATGTTGACCTCCGGCACCAGGGGCTGGAATCCCAACCAGCAGAAGTACGCGACCTCCACCAGCCTCAGCACTGGTTGGTCGGAGATGAAGGATGTCGGTAACGACATCGCCTACGACTCCCAGACCACGTTCGTCCTGCCCATCCAAGGCACGTCGGGCACGTCGGGCACCTCGTACCTGTACATGGGCGACCGGTGGGCCGGCGCCGATATCAGGGGCAGGCGCCCGGTCAACGAATCCACGTACGTCTGGCTGCCGCTGACCTTCCCGACCAAGACCACCATGAACCTGCCCTGGTACCCCCAGGTCGAAATCGACACGGCGGCGGGGACGGTCAAGGGCGTGGGCGGCGGCCCCTACTACAACCTCGTGGCCCGGCACAGCAACAAGTGCGTCGACGTCAAGGACAACTCCTCCGCCGACCACAACTCCTCCGCCGACGCACCCGATACCCAGAAAGCCCCCGTCATCCAATTCACCTGCCACGACGGCCTCAACCAGCAGTGGCGCCTGGAGGGCGCAGGCGACGGCTATTACCGCATCCTCGCCCAGCACAGCGGCAAGTGCCTGGACGTTGAGCATGCGTCCACCGCAGACGAGGCCTTCGTGAACCAGTACAGCTGCGGCAGCGGCCAGAACCAGCAGTGGAAGTTCGACGACCAGGGCAACGGCTACTACCGCCTGGTTGCACGACACAGCGGCAAGTGCCTGGACGTCCCGGCTGGCTCCAAGAACGACGTTGTCCGCCTCATCCAGTACACCTGCGGTACCGGCACCAACCAGCAGTTCACGCGGCCCAAGGTCTGAACCTCCTGGGTCAACGCATCTATGCGCACCACCGCACGCTGGGCCCGGGCCCACCCCGGTCCGCGCCTCGCGTCGGGCGCTCCCCGGACATGCTCGGTACCTCACCGTCACCGACACGAGAGGCGACACCATGCGCAGATCGGTTCCTCGTGCCCTCTTGGCAGTCTTCGTGGTCTGCCTTTCACTGCTCGCCCTTCCGCCGACGCCGGCCGCGGCGGCCGCCCCAACGACAAACATCACGGTCGACGGGACGTCCGGCGGCCGGACCTTCGACGGCATCGGGGCGATCAGCGGCGGCGGCGGTAACAGCCGCCTGCTGGTCGACTACCCGGAGCCGCAGCGCAGCCAGATACTGGACTACCTCTTCAAGCCCGGCGTCGGCGCCTCGCTGCAGACACTCAAGCTTGAGATCGGAGGGGACACCAACTCCACCGACGGCGCCGAAGCCAGCCACGAGCACACCAAGGGCGATGTGGACTGCGACGCCGGCTATGAGTGGTGGCTGGCCCGCGAGGCCAAGGCTCGCAATCCGGAGATCAAGTTCGCCGGCCTGGCCTGGGGCGCGCCGGGCTGGATCCCCGACGGGAACTTCTGGTCCTCCGACACGATCGACTACCTGATGGGCTGGATGGACTGCGCGAAGCAGCACAACCTGACCATCGACTCTCTCGGCGGCTGGAACGAGCGGGGCTGGAAGGCCTGGTGGTACGTCGACCTCAAGAAGGCGCTGGTCTCGAAGGGCTACGCAACCAAGGTCGTGGCGGCTGACACCGACTCCTGGGCAGTTGCCGACGACATGAAGGCGGACGCGGCGTTCCGGGACGCGGTGGACGTCATCGGCGTGCATTACCCGTGCGGCTACAGCAACGGCGGGGCCATCGGCAACAACGCCCCGTTCACCACCTGCAACAGCACGAGCACCGCGCAGAACATCGGAAAGCCACTGTGGGCCAGCGAGAACGGATCACAGGACACCGAGGCGGGCGCCGCACCGGTGGCACGGGCTCTCAACCGGGACTACATCGACGGTCGGATGACCGGGTACTACAACTGGCCGCTTGTGGGCTCGCTCTATCCGAACACGTACTTCGCCTTCAATGGACTGGTGTCGGCCAACCAGCCCTGGTCGGGCCACTATCGCGTCGGCAAGACCACATGGGTCATGGCCCACACGACACAGTTCGCGCAGATCGGGTGGCGGTACCAGGATTCCGCCAGTGGCTATCTGGGCGGTGACCGGTCCAACGGCAGCTACGTGACGCTGCGAGCGCCCGACGGTGGCGACTACAGCACGATCATCGAGACGACGGAGGCCACCGCCCCGCAGACCTTGGATGTCCGGGTCACCGGCGGCCTGTCCACTGGTCAGGTTCACGTGTGGGCCACGAACCTCAACACCAACTCGGACAGCGCTGCTGACAACCTGGCGCACACCACCGATGTCACGCCTTCCGACGGCCGGTACACCGTGACGCTGCAGCCCGGCCGTGTCTACACGCTGACAACTACGACCGGGCAGGGCAGGGGCACGGCGGGATCGCCGGCGGCCTCGTCACTGAGCCTGCCGCAGTTCAATGACTTCGAGGCCAAGGGCGTCACCTCGTCTCCGAGGTACTTCACGGACATGAACGGTGCCTTCCAGACCGTGTCCTGCGGTGGCGGACGTGGGGGCACGTGCCTGCGTCAGATGGCCACGGCCGCCCCGATCCGCTGGACCGGTGAGCCGTACTACGCGCCGTACACGTTCATGGGCGACGACTCGTGGAGCAACTACACCGTCAGCGCGGACGCGATGCTGGAACAACCAGGCGCGGTGGAACTCCTTGGCCGCGTGACCATGCAGGGCAGGAACAACAACGGCCTGGAGGCCTACCACCTGCGGGTGAGCGACACGGGTGCCTGGTCGATCCTCAAGAGCGACTCCGCGTGGAAGTTCACCATCCTGAAGAGCGGCACCACAGCGGCCCTCGGCACGAACCGCTGGCACTCCGTCGCCCTGACCATGCAGGGCTCAACGATCACGGCCAGGGTCGACGGCACGGTGCTGGGCAGTGTCACCGACTCGACCTACGCTCACGGCCGCGCCGGTCTGGGCGCGGTCGATTCCGCCGACGCGACGACCGGCGGCGGATACAAGACGCAGCAGTTCGACGCGTTCTCCGTCACGCCCGGGACCGATCCGACCCCTGCACGTGTCGGCTCCGTCCCGTCGGGCATCTCCGGCATGTGCTTGGACCTCCCCGCAGGCAACACCGCTGACGCCACGCCGGTGAAGACCTACAGCTGCAACAACAGTTTCGCGCAGATCTGGACCCATAACCCGGCCGACGGCACGATCAGGATCGGCGGCAAGTGCCTGGACGTCCCTGAGCAGGCCACGAAGAACGGCACCAAGGTTCACATCTGGACCTGCAACGGTGGAAGCAACCAGAAGTGGACTCCGCAAGCCGACGGCACGCTGCGCGGCACGCAGTCCGGGCGATGCCTGGACGTCCCGGAGGGCAGCACCAGCCCTGTGCAGCTTGTGATCTGGACCTGCAACGGCGCAAACAACCAGAAGTGGAAGCTCCCCGGTTAGGAAGGTGGCGGAGATCCCTTGTAGTCCAAGGGATCTCCGCCCCACCTCGGCACCTCCGACAGCCTCATCCACCCTGCCGATCCTCTGCCCGTGTGGCCATCGCCGACGCCATCAGATCTGCTCACCCCCCTTCCGGATCACGGTGCGGTCGGCTCGCGCGACACGGCCTGTCCCGTCCCGAGGAGGACGTGCGACATGATCAGTCACCGATCACGGTGAACGCCCCCGGGGTGCGCACCGACCCCGACGAAGCCGCGTCGTTCGTCAAGGCGACCGGTGTCGATGCCCTCGCCGTCGCAGTCGGCACCTCGCACGCGATGGTGCAACGCACGGCCGCACTGGACTTCGACCTCATCACCCGGCACCGCGCCGCAGTACCCGTACCGCTGGTCCTGCACGGCTCCTCCGGGGTCGGTGACGCCGACCTCGCCGAAGCGGTGGCAGCCGGGATCACCAAGGTGAACATCGCCACCCACCTCAACCAGGTGTTCACCGGCGCGGTCCGCAGCCACCTCGCCGACCACCCCGCCGGGGTCGACACCCGCGAATACCTTGCCCCCGGAAGCGCCGCGATGGCCCAGGAGGCCGCGCGGCTGCTGTGCCTGCTCCGGGCCGGATGAACACTCAAGAAGGAAGTTCTCATGCGAACAACCAGACATCTCGCGGTCCCGGTCGCCCTGGGCCTTGTGGCCTGCGCCCTGACCTTTGCCGGCGCTACGGCCCACGCGGCGCCAGCAGCACCCGCTTCCGGCACCGTCTACACCCTGACGAACGCCGCGAGCGGCCAACTGATGGACGTCAGATACGGCTCGACCGCCCCCGGCGCACCCGTCGTTCAGTGGCCGTCGAAAAACGGGGCCAACCAGCAATGGTTGCTGACCCGGACCAGCTCCGGCGCCTATACCGTCAGGAGCGCCAACAGCGGCCTGTGTCTGGACACCCCCGCCCCGCAGAGCTCCATTCCGCAGCTCGTCCAGAACACCTGCAACGGCTCCGGCAACCAGCAATGGAAGATCCAGCCCGTCGGCGACGACACCACCTACACCCTTGTCAACGCCGCCAACGGCCTGCTCGTCGACAACAAGCAGTCGTTGGACAAGGACGGCAACGAGATCATCCAGTGGCCGTCCAACGGCGGCGCCAACCAGCACTGGACCCTCACGCCCGCCCTCACTCCGCTCACACGGGTCGGCACTTACACCGCCGGCCTGATGTCCAACGGACCCTCTTTCACCAACCAGAGCATCCGCATGGTCGCCCACACCACCGTCGCAGGGTCCAAGCTCCGCGTCCGACTGAGCAACCGCTACGGCACCGCACCGCTGACCATCGACGCCGTCGACCTTGCCCAGGAAGGCGGCACCCCCGGCACCGCCGTCCCCGGCACCCACCGCACCGTCACCTTCAACGGCAGCGCCTCCGTCACCATCCCCGCCGGGCAGGACGTCGCCAGCGATCCGATCCCGATGGGCGTGGCCGCGAACACAGACCAGCTCGTGAGCCTCCATCTGCCGGGCACGCCCGCCGGCACGACCTGGCACGCAGAGGCACAGCAGGATGCTTGGGTCTCCACCGTCGGCAATCACGTCACCGACGACGGCCTCGGCAACTACCCGTCCAAGAAGTGGTCCTGGTTCTTCCTCGAAGGCCTGGACGTCATCTCCTCGACCGCCACCGGAACACTGGTGTGCGTCGGGGACTCCATCACCGACGGCGTCGGTTCCACTTGGGGCGCCAACCGCCGCTGGCCCGACTACCTCGCGCGGCGCATGAACTCCGCCCCCGGCGGCCCCACCCTCGGCGTCGTGGACGCCGGCATCGGCTCCAACCGCGTACTGACAACCGCCGGCGGCAACAACCCCAGCCTCGTGAGCCGATTCGACCACGACGTGCTCGGCCAGCCCAACGTCAAAAGCGTGATCCTGCTGGAGGGCATCAACGACATCGGCAGCAACCTCGGCTCCAACGGATCCACCCCACTGACCGCCACGGACCTCCAGAACGGCATGCAGAAGGTGATCGACAAAGCCCACGCCGCAGGCGTGAAGATCATCGGCGGGACGATCCTGCCCTACGAGGGCGCCGGCTACTACACGCCTGACGGCGAGAAGGTCCGCCAAGCCGTCAACCAATGGATCCGCACCAGCGGCGCCTTCGACGGCGTCATCGACTTCGACAAGGCAGTGCAGGACCCCCGCAACCCTCGGGCCCTCAACGACGCCTACGACAGCGGCGACAACCTGCACCCCAACGACGCCGGCTATCAGGCGATGGCCAACGCCGTGAACCTCGCCCTGCTCACCCCGTAGCACCGTGTCAGCCTCCCCTTCCTTTGGAGAGCCGCATGTCCCGCACCACTGCACGTAGTTGGACCAGACGCGTCATCGCCCAGCTGCTCGCCGCCGGACTCGCCGTCGCCGGCCTGGCGTCCCTCGACCGGCCGGAGACTTCGTCGCCCCTGTCCGCCGAACCGGCTGCCGTGAGCACCTCTCAGATAGGCGTCACCCCGCCGCCCATGGGCTGGGCATCGTGGAACAGCTTCTTCAGCAGCATCGACCACAACGTGATCAAGCAGCAGGCCGACGCCCTGGCCTCCTCGGGTATGACCGCCGCCGGCTACAAGTACGTCAACCTCGACGACGGCTGGTGGCAGGGCGGCCGGGACGCGAACGGCAACATCGTCGTCGACGAGAACCTCTGGCCGGGCGGCATGAAGGCGATCGCCGACTACATCCACAGCAAGGGCCTGAAGGCCGGCATCTACACCGACGCGGGCAAGAACGGCTGCGGCTACTACTACCCCACCACCCGGCCCAAGGCGCCCAACACCGGTATGGAGGGCCACTACCAGCAGGACCTGGAGACCTTCCAGCGCTGGGGCTTCGACTACGTGAAAATCGACTTCTGCGGCGGCCGTGTGGAGGGCCTGGACCAGGAGACCACGTACCAGCAGATCGCCGCCGCCAACGAGGCCGCCTCGGCCGTGACCGGTCGCAAGCTGGTGCTGTCGTTCTGCGAGTGGGGCTCCGGACTGCCGTGGAACTGGGCGCCGGGATACGGCGACCTGTGGCGCACCAGCGTCGACATCCTGCAGAAGGACGAAACCCCGCAGCTGACCAAGATGTACTACAACTTCGACGAGGCTCTGCAGCCCGCGGCCCAGCACACCGGGTACTACAACGACCCCGACATGCTGATGGTCGGCGTGAACGGAATGTCCGCCGCCCGCAACCGGCTGCACATGAGCCTGTGGTCGATCGCCGGCGCCCCGCTGCTGGCCGGCAACAACGTCGCCACCATGAGCGCGGAGACCCGCGACATCCTCACCAACCCCGAGGTCCTCGCCGTCAACCAGGACCCGCGCGGCCTGCAGGGCGTCAAGGTCGCCGAGGACACCCGGGGCCTGCAGGTGTACGGCAAGGTCCTCTCCGGCACCGGCAAGCGCGCGGTGATGCTGTTCAACCGCACCGGTTCCGCCGCGAACATCACCGTCCGCTGGGCCGACCTCGGCCTGACCTCGGCCTCCGCCACCGTGCGCAACGCCTGGACCCGCACCGACGCCGGGTCGTTCGCGACCAGCTACACCACCTCCGTCCCGGCGAACGACGCGGTACTGCTGACCGTTTCCGGCACCGAGGCCTCCGGCAGCACCTACGAGGACACCACCACCGCCACCACCCCCACCTTCAGCAACATCACCGCCTCCACGGCGGGCACCAAGCTCGTCGACATCACCTACGCCGACGGCGGCAGCACCGCCCGCAAGGCCACCATCCAGGTCAACGGCCAGTACAAGTACGTCGTGGCCTTCCCGCCGACCGGCTCGGCCACCACCTATCGGACCGTGTCCGTGCTCGCGCACCTGGCCAAGGGCGCGAACACCGTGAAGTTCGCCGCGATCTCCGGCAGCACCACCCCCGACATCGACGCCCTCCGCGTCCAGGGCATCCCCGGCACCGACGGCGCGGCCCTCGTCGGCGCCGCTTCCAACCGCTGTGTGGACATCGACAAGAACACCCACATCAACGGCAGCAAGCCACAGTTGTGGGACTGCTCCGGCGGACGCAACCAGACCTTCCAGCAGACCTCGCGCGGCGAACTCGTCGTCTACGGCGACAAGTGCCTCGACGCCGTAGACGACAGCGAGGACGACAAGGTGGTCCTCTGGGACTGCCACGACGGCGCCAACCAGAAGTGGACCGTCCACTCGAACGGCACCATCACCGACCTCAACGGCAAGTGCCTGGACGCCTCTGGCGCGGCAACCGCCAACGGCACCCAGCTGATCCGGTGGACCTGCAACGGCCAGGCAAACCAGAAATGGGCCCTCACTTGACGAGACCAGTCGAAGTGACAGATGTACCCGGGACGACCGGGACGGAGGCTGAAGGCCCGATCAGAAAGGCAGGGCACTCCATGCCGGACGAGGTGTCCCCTCACCCCAGTCGCCGCGTTGTGGTGGCCGGTGGGCTGACCGTCGGAGCCGCCGTCGCGGCCGGTTCGTACCTGTCCGCGAGGGCGGCGGAGGGCACCCAGGTCCCCGAAGCGACGCGACAGCTCTCCCTCACCGTCAACGGCGAGCGCCTGAAGCTCGCCGTCGACCCGCGCAGCAGCCTCCTCGACACTCTGCGCGACGAGGTCGGCGTCACCGGCCCCAAGAAGGGGTGCAACCAGGGGGCGTGCGGAGCGTGCACCGTGCTGCTCGACGGACGGCGCGTCCTGTCGTGCCTCACCTTCGCGGTCCTGCACGACGGGCAGGAGGTCACCACCGTGGAAGGCATTGCCGACGGCGACCGCCTGCACCCGGTGCAGCAGGCCTTCATGGACCACGACGCGTTCCAGTGCGGCTTCTGCACCTCCGGGCAGATCATGTCGGCTGTCGCGCTGCTCGAGGAGCAGCCGGGGATCACCGAGGACCGCATCCCCGAAGCCATGAGCGGCAACCTGTGCCGGTGCGCGGCCTACTGCAACATCAGGGACGCGATCGCGTCGGCCTCGGACACGATGGCGAAGGGGCGATAGTCGTGGAGCCGTTCCAGTACGTCCGCGCACGCAGCGTCGGTGAGGCGGTCGGTCTCCTGGCTCGTCACCCCGGGGCAGAGGTGATCGCCGGCGCCACCGATCTGACGACCCTGATGCGCGACGGCATCCGGCAGCCGAGCCACCTCATCGACGTCAACGGGCTCGCTCTCGACGAGATCTCCGCCCTGCCGGACGGTGGGCTGCGCATCGGCGCGCTGTGCCGCAATGCCACTGACGACCAGCGGATCGTGCGGGGCTTCCCCGTCCTCGTCGAGGCGCTGCGCTCGGGCGCGTCCCCGCAGATCCGCAACCGCGCCACGTTCGGCGGCAATCTCCTGCAGCGGGTGCGCTGCCCCTACTACCGGCAGCCCGAGTTCGCCTGCAACCGCCGCGATCCGGGCTCCGGCTGCGCGGCACTGGACGGTGACAGCAGCAAACACGCCATCCTGGGCACCAGCGGCTCCTGCATCGCCGTCCATCCTTCCGACTGCGCCGTCGCGCTCCAGGCACTCGACGCCGAGGTCGTCGTCCGGGGGCCCCGTGGGGAGCGACGTATCCCGATCGACGCCTTCCACCGGCTGCCTGGCCGCACACCCGAGCGTGAAGTCATGCTGCGCGACGACGAGATCATCCTCGCCGTCGAGCTGCCGGGCCGTGCCTCCTCGGCGCACTCTCACTACGTCAAGTTCCGCGAGCGCGCCTCGTATGCCTTCGCGCTGGCGTCCGCCGCCGTCGCCGTGGAGGTGCGCGGCGGCACGGTCCGCTCGGCCCGGATCGCGGTGGGTGGCGTCGCACCCAAACCCTGGCGCGCGAGGGCGGCGGAGCGCGCCCTGCTCGGCCATCCCTTCCGCAAGGACGCCATCGACGCGGCCGCCCGCGCGGCGACCAAAGGCGCTGCCCCGCGCCCCGACAACACGTACAAGGTGAGACTGGCCCAAGCGGTCGTGCGGCGGGCCCTCACCGAACTCGGAGGTGCGTGATGACGTCCAGGACCGAGGTTCCCGAATCCGGGATCGGCGCGCCGGTCAACCGCGTCGAGGCGCGTGACAAGGTCACGGGATCGGCCCGTTACACCGCGGACGTGCGCTTGCGGGGCATGGCGCACGCCACCGTCGTCACGAGCACGATCTCCGCGGGCCGGGTGCGCCGTATCGACACCACCCGGGCCCTGGCCGCACCCGGCGTGCTCACCGTCATCACCCACCGCGACCGGATGCCGTGGCGGAGCACCCCCGCCGACACCGGTTACCTGGAGAATCGCTTCCCGCTCGCCGACGACAAGATCACCTACTACGGGCAGCACCTCGCGATCGTCGTCGCCAAGAGCCTGGAGCAGTCCCTGCACGCGGCGTCGCTCGTGGACGTCGACTACGAGGTGGACGCGTCCGTGCCCACACTCGACGAGGCATTGCCCGACGCCTACACCGCGAGCGGACGCCTCATCCGCCCGCCATGGCCGCAGCACCTGGTGCTCCCGCCCGGCGCCGACCCGCACGCGGCGCTGGCCGGCGCGGACGTGCGTACCGACTCCACCTATCGGGTGCCGCACTTCAGCCACGTGCCGCTGGAGCCGGGCGCCGTGGTCGCCGCATGGTCGGGCGGCACGCTCACGCTGCACGACTGCAGCCAGGACGTGCACGGCCACCGGGAGGTCGTGGCCGCCGTGTTCGGGCTGCCGCCGGAACGCGTCCGGGTGCTGTCCCCGCTGGTCGGCGGGGCATTCGGCAACAAGACCGACGTGTGGGGGCACTCTCTGCTCGCCGCGCACGCGGCCAGGGTGGTCCGACGCCCCGTCAAACTCGTGCTCAGCCGCAAGCAGGTGTTCACCTCGACGGGCCACCAGCCGCCGATCGTTCAGCGCATCCGGCTCGGTGCCAGCAGGGAGGGGAGGCTCGCCGTGATCCTCCACGACACTGTGAACGCGACCGAGATGCGCGGTGACCGGCCCGAGCCCGCCATCATCTCCACCGCCTCCTCCTACGCCGCGCCGGTCCTGGCCGTGGACGCGAAGATCGCGAAGGTGAACATCGGCCCGTCCATCAGCCTCCGCTCCCCGGGTGACGCCCCCGGCTCCTTCGCCCTGGAGAGCGCCATGGACGAGCTGTCCTACCGCCTCGGCATGGATCCACTGGAGCTGCGCCGCCGCAACCACCTGACCACGGACCCGCTGACGGGCAAACCGTGGAGCGCCAAGCACCTCCTCCAGGCCTACGAGTTGGGAGCCGAGCGCTTCGGATGGGCCCGGCGCACGGCCGAGCCCCGCTCGATGCGCGAGGGCGCCGAACTGGTCGGCTACGGCATGGCCACCGCCGTACGCGGCGAGATCCCCGACCGGGCGCGGGCCGAGGTGGAGATCCGCGCCGACGGGACGGCACAGGTGCGCACGGCGACCCAGGAGATCGGCACCGGGGCCCTCACGCTGGTCGCTCAGATCACGGCGGCGGGCACCGGGGTGCCCCTGGGCAGGGTGAACGTCCGCTTGGGCGACACCGACCTGCCCAGGACCGCGGGCAACGCCGGCTCGCGCACCACGGGCTACACCGGCTCCGCCGTCCACCTCGCGGCGGAGAAGGCCCGTTGGACCGCGGTGCGGATGGCCGTCACCGACCCGGACTCGCCCCTGTACGGGCTGACGGACGGCGAGGTCGAGGCGGCCGACGGGCGGCTGTTCCACCGGGACGACACCAAGCGCGGGGAGACGTATCGTGCCCTGCTGGCCCGCCACGACGGCAAGCCGGTGGTGGCCGAGGCGAGTTACGCCCCTCGGACCTCCCACGCCGTGGCAACGTTCGGCGCGCACTTCACCGAGGTGCGGATCGACCCGGATCTGCCGAGGGTCCGCGTCACCCGGCACGTGGCGGTCTTCGACGTCGGCAGGATCACCAACCACAAGGCGGCCAGGAACCAGGCCCAGGGCGGCATCGTGTTCGGCATGGGCTGGGCGCTGATGGAGAAGCTGACGCCCGATCCGGTCTCCGGCCGGTTCATCGACCCCGCGCTCACCGACTACCACATCCCGGTGAACGCCGATGTCCCCGACATCGAGGTGCTGTTCATCGACGAGCCCGACACCATCGCGCATCCGCACGGCAGCAAGGGCATGGGCGAGGTGGTCTCGGTCGGCGTCGCCGCGTCCATCGCCAACGCCGTCCATCACGCCACCGGCAGGCGGATCACCGACCTGCCCATCACCCCCGACAAGCTGGTGGGATGACGCAATGCGCGACATCCTTCCGCAGCTGGCGGGGTGGTGGGCCGAGTCCCGGCCGTTCGCCCTGGCCACCCTCGTCGACGCGGCCGGCAGCACACCCTTCCCCGTGGGCACGGCGATGGCCGTCGACGGCGCGGGCGCGGCGCTCGGCGCGATCAGCGGCGGCTGCGTCGACGCCGATGTCGCCGCGACGGCGCAGGAGGTGCTGCGCGACGGCCGCCCCGTGCTGCGCCGCTACGGCCCCGCCGGACTCGCCAGTGGACCGTTCGACGTTGGTCTGACCTGCGGAGGCACGGTCACGGTTTGGATCGAGCCGGTGCCGCCGGACAGCGCTTGGTGGCTGCCCGTCCTGGCCACGGCGGTCGAGGCCGGGCGCCCCGCCGCGCACGCCATACGGCTGCGCGGATCCGGCTCCCGGCACCTGGTCGTGCTGCCCGACGGCGGCCGGGAGGGCAGCCTCGGCGCGGGCGAGGTGGACCGCGATGCCGAGGCGGCGGCGCGGAGCCTGCTGCCCGAGGGCGGCACCGCGGTTCTCGGCTCCGGTCCGCAACCGGACGTCTTCGTCGCCGCACACGCCTCCCCGCCGCGGCTGGCGATCGTCACCTGGACGCCGGTGGCCGGGCCCCTGGCCCGGATCGGCGGCGAACTCGGCTACCGGCCGATCGTCCTGGAGCACCGGCCGGTCTTCGCGGCGCAGGCACGGGACGCCGGTGTGGAGGTGCTCCCCGGACTGCCGCAGACAGGGCTGCGCACCCTGCGCGGCGAAGGCGCGCTCGACGGCCGCTGCGCCGTCGTGGTGCTCACGCACGATGCGCGGGTCGACGTTCCGGCGCTGCTGGAAGCCACCGAGGCGGGCGTCGGGTACCTGGGGGCGATCGGTTCGGCGGCGACGGTCCGTGACCGGGACGGACGACTGCGCGACGCCGGACTCGGCGAGGCGGGGCGCGCCGCGATCCACTCGCCGATCGGCCTGCCCCTCGGTGGCCGCACCCCGGCCGAGGTGGCCACGGCGATCGCGGCCCAACTCGTCGCCGTACGGGTCAGCCAACCGCATCCAGGTCCGCGTCGCGCAGTTGGGAGCGGCTGCTGATGCCGAGCTTCGGGAACACCTTGTACAGGTGGTAGCCGACAGTCCGCGGGCTCAAGGAGAGCCGCGCGCCGATCTCCCGGTTGCTCAGCCCCTCCGCTGCCAGCCGGGCAACCTGCAGCTCCTGGACTGTCAGCCGAGCCGACGGATCGCCGCCGCGGCGCCGTGGCGCACCACCCGCCCCACGCAACTGGGTGCGGGCGCGCTCCGCCTCGCCCCGCGCCCCGAGACCCTCCAGTGTGTCCAGCGCCGAGCGCAGCTGTGCTCTGGCCTCGCCTTCGTGCCGGTTCCGCCGCAGCCACTCCCCGTACAGCAGCGCGGTGTGCCCCCGGGCGAGCGGAGCGTCCGCCGCGCCCGCGGCCGCCAGGGCCGCCCGGAAGTGCTTGTCCGCCGCGTCGCCCTCCGTGAGCAGGGCGCGGATGCCGTGCCGGGACAGCTCGGGCCAGACCAGAGTGGTCTGCTCCGCCCACTCCTCGAACGCCCGCGCCGACTGCTCGGCGGCTTCCCTGCGGTTCGCGCGCACGTGCGCCTCCACCACGTCGAGGGCGGCCTGCCGGGCCACCCGGCTGTGGGCGAACGGTGAGCCTGGCTCGCCGAGCGCCGCCAGCCGTTCGCAGGCCTCCGCGTAGTCGCCGGCGGCGAGGGACAGCCGCCCCAGCGCCCACTGCGCGGTGCCCGCTGCCGACCTGTTGGCCTGCGGCACCGCGAGAGCTTGGGCGCGCTCGGCGTACCCGCGGCAATCCTCCGCCTCGCCCTGCCCGGCGGACAGCAGGGCCAACACCGCGAGCAGATCCGCCTCCAGGACGGGCTGCCCGACGTCCCGGGCCATCCGCAACCCCTCCTGCGCGTGCGCCTCGCACTCGGGCCACAGCCCGGTCCGGTACTCCAGGGCCGCAAGCCACGACAGGAGCAGTCCGCGGACCGCCAGCATGCCGGACACCGCCAAATGGTCGCAGGCTTCCACGATGAAGGACCGGGCCATCCGGGGGGAGGGCCCGAGGTGGCCCAGCGCGGCAGGCCACGCGTGGAGGTGCGCATCGTTGCGGCTGAGGCCCTCTGGCGCGGCCTGGAGGATCTGCCAGGGTGTCAACCCGTCCAGGGGACGGCCGACGACAGCGTCCGCCAGCCAGTTCCCGTACCGGGAATACCCGGGATCCTCAACGCCGGCGGCCTCGATGAGCCGCGCGGCCCGCAGGGCCTCGTCCGTCCGGTCGGCGCGCAGCGCCCCGTCCACCGCCATGAAGGCGAGAGTCACCGCCTTATCGGGGGACCGGCCGGCCAGCGCGGCGGCGCTGTCCAACAGCCGGGCCACCGCCGCCTGTTGATCGCCGCCCCAGAGCTCCATCATGCCCCGCAGTCGGTCGAGCTCCAGCTGAGTCCCGGCGTCCGCGGGCCGGGACAGTGCCTCCCTCAACAGCGGGTGGGCTAGCTGGGGGCTGCCCGACTTCCAGGCGGCGTGGGCCGCGGCGGCGAGCCGCCTGGTGTGCATCTGCTCCGTGGGGCTCAGCAGCGCGGCCCGGTGCAGTACGGCCGCGGACGCGGCGAGTCCGCCCCTGCGGCGCACCGTCTCCGCGCCGGCTTCCAGTGCTTCGGCCAGTTGCTCGTCGGGGCCGGTGGTCGCGAGCGCGCGGTGCCATACGGCCCGTGCGCGCTGCCCGCCCTCCGGGTGTTGTGTCGCCAGCTCGTCGGCGAGCGCGCGATGCGCGAGCGCACGTCGGCGAGCGGAGGCGTCGGCGTACACCGCGGCTCGTACGAGCGGATGCCGGAAGCGCAGCCGGGCACCCGACACTTCCTCCAGGTACCCGGCGGCCTCCACGACGTCCAGTGCCTGCGCGTCGACCGCCAGCCGTCCGGCCGCGGCGAGCACGGTGGCGGTGTGGCCGCTGTCTTCCGCCGCCGCCACCAGCAGGAGGGTGCGGGCCGATTCGGGCAGTTCCCGGGTGCGTTCGACGAAGACCTCGCGAAGGCGCAGGCTGAGCGGGGCGGTGCCGGTGAGCACGACCTTCTCCGCGACCTCCGCCGGACTGCCGAGCCGGACCAGTTCCTGCAGCGCCAGCGGGTTTCCTCCCACAGCGGCGGCGATGGCGCGCCTGGCCGGACCCGGCGTCCCCCACCCGTGCTCGTCGAGGAGGGCGGACGCGGCGTCCGGGTCGAGCCCGCGGAGCGTGAGCTGTGGCAGGTCCCCGGTTGCCTCCCCGGCTTCGCGGACAGAGGCGAGGAAGGCGATGGAACGGCCCTTGAGGCGGCGGGCGGCGAAGAGCAGCACACCGGCGGTGGCCGGATCGAGCCAGTGCAGATCGTCCGCGACGAGCAGCAGGGGGGTGCGTGCAGCGGCCCGGTCCAGCAGGGACAACACGGCTGTGCGGACCAGCAGATCCGCGGCGGGTGCGGTGGACAGGCCCAACGCGGTGCGCAGCGCGGCGGCTTGCTCGTCCGGCAGCTGCGGCAACTGGTCGAGCAGCGGCGTCAGCAACCGCTGCAGTCCACCGAAGGCCAGCGCGACTTCGGCCTGGACGCCTGAGCAGGTCAGTACACGCGTGTCGCTGCCGGCCGCGGCAATGGTACGCCGTAGCAGCGCCGTCTTCCCGACCCCGGCATCCCATTCCATGATCAGCGCTCCGCCCCGGCCCGCACTGGCCTCGGCGACAAGCCGACTCAGTGCCTGGAGTTCCTTTTGCCGCCCGTAGAGCATGTGGGGAGGCTACCTCCGGCGGGCCGCGCTCTTGTCACCGGCGGATGAGTGAGGGACCTCTCAGTCGGGTCGAATTGTGGCGCGAGAACCCCGGAGGAGCTATTGTCGAGAGGTAGAACGACCGGTCTTTCTATGAAGGTGGCCTCTGGCTGCCCGGGCGGGTCTGCCCGCAGCCGGAGGACTCTCGTGGGGTCCCCGGTGCACGTCGAACAGGGATGAAGAACTTCCATGAAACCAATCCGCTCCAGGGTCGAGGTGGGCCCCGTCAGTGAGCTCCTCGCCAGCCTGACGCCGCGCGCCCAGCCGGCTATCGCGACCCGGTACGCGATGCCGTGATGACCGGTCTCGCGTGAGTCCCCGCTGGGGTCAGTCTCCCGACCGGATCAGTCGGACCGCGTCCAGCAGGTCCTTGTGCGCCGCCGTCGAGTCGTCCGTCCGGGTGGTCGGCGGCCACCGCACCGTCGTACAGCATCAGCGGCGACCGGCGGCCGACTCCGCTTCGGCGCGGCCGAGCTGGGTCGGGCAATCCGTGAAAGGTGTGCGGATCCAGTTGCGGCGGGCCGCCCCCCAGGCAGCGGACCGGATGGGCCGCCTCCGAGAACCCGGCGCCCCGCTCATGCACGACGATCCGCGAAAGCCGCGCTCGCGCGCGTGCTCGCCGATTGCCTCGAAGACGAGGTCGATCGCCTCGGCGGTCGGCGGTTCGGCTGTCTCCCCGTGATGGCGGAGTACCTTCCCATGCTGCGGCGGGTGGTCGACCGGGGTGAGTTCGTGCGGACACCCCGGCCAGCAGGTTCACGATGCACATGATGAGCGGCGCCTTCGCCGCCCACACGCTGATCGACGCGCCGCCGCCGACGCATTACTTCCTCCTTGCGTACATCGACGCCGTGGCCCTCCCCGCCCTCGGCGCGCCCACGGCCTGACAAACCCCGCACTCAGCACCTGACGTGACCGCTCACGTCGTCGGGCCGATCAACCTTGCCTCCCCGCCGGGCTGATCACCCCTGCCCTGAACACCCCACGACCTGACTGGGAGTACGCCCTCGTGGCCACGTTTCTCTACAGACTCGGCCGACTCGCCTTCAGGCGACGGCACTTCGTCGCCCTCCTATGGGTGGCACTGCTGGCGCTCGCGGGCTTCGGCGCGGCCAGCGCCCCCTCGGCGGGCAACACGTCCTTCACCGTCCCCGGCACCGAGGCCCAGAAGGCCTTCGACCTGCTGGAACAGCGCTTCCCCGGGATGAGCGCCGACGGCGGCACCGCCCGCGTCGTCTTCAAGGCACCCGCCGGCGAGAAGATGACGGACGCCGCCAATAGGAACACCGTGCAGAAGACCGTCGACGAGCTGGCAGACGGCCCCGAGGTCGCCGCCGTCGCCGACCCCTACCAGGCCGACGCCGTCAGCAAGGACGGCACGATCGCCTACGCATCGGTCAAGTACAAGGTCCCCGGCATGGAACTGGAGGACGGCACCCGGGAAGTCCTGGAGGAGACCGCGCAGGACGCGCGGGACGCCGGGCTGACCGTGGAGGTCGGCGGTGACGCACTCCTGGCGCAGCCCGAGACCGGCGCCACGGAGGTCATCGGTATCGCGGTCGCCGCGGTGGTCCTGGTCATCACCTTCGGCTCACTGGTCGCGGCAGGGCTGCCGCTGCTGACGGCGGTCATCGGCGTCGGTATCGGAGTCTCGGCGATCACGGCCCTCGCCAGCACGCTCGAACTGGGATCGACCACCTCGACGCTGGCCACGATGATCGGCCTGGCGGTCGGCATCGACTACGCCCTGTTCGTCGTCTCCCGCTACCGGGCCGAACTGGCCGCGGGCCGCGAGCGTGAGGATGCGGCCGGCCGGGCCGTCGGCACCGCGGGCTCGGCGGTGGTGTTCGCCGGCCTCACGGTCGTGATCGCGCTGGTGGGCCTGTCCGTCGTCAACATGCCGATGCTGACGAAGATGGGCGTCGCGGCCGCCGGCACGGTCGCCATCGCCGTCCTCATCGCACTGACGATGATCCCCGCGCTGCTCGGTTACGCGGGTCGGAGGGTCAAGCCGGCGGGCGAGAAGAGCAAGTTCCTGGGCGGCGCCCGGGCCGCGCGGAAGGCCGCTTCGGCCGAGGCCAAGCCCAACATGGGCACGCGCTGGGCGAGGTTCGTCGTACGCCGTCCGATCGCCGTCCTGCTCCTCGGCGTTGTCGGGCTCGGGGCCGTCGCCGTCCCCGCCGTCTCCATGGAACTGGGCATCGGGGACGACAGCTCGCTGCCGACCTCGACGACGCAGCGCCGGGCGTACGACCTGCTGTCCGAGGGCTTCGGCCCCGGCTTCAACGGCCCCCTGGTGATCGTCGTCGACGCGAAGGCGAGCGATGACCCGGATGCCGCGTTCACCGAGGTCACCGACCAGATCAAGGCCCTCAAGAACGTCGCGACCGTGATGCCGGCCGCCCCCAACAAGGCGGGCGACACAGCGACGATCACCGTGATCCCGGACTCCGAGCCGTCGTCGGTGACCACCGAGGAGCTGGTGCACGACATCCGGGACGCGGGCATGGAGATCAAGGCCGACACGGACGCGGACGTGCTGGTCACCGGCACCACAGCCATGAACATCGACGTCGCGCAGAAGCTGAACGACGCGCTGATCCCGTACCTGGCCCTGGTCGTGGGCCTGGCGTTCCTGCTGCTGATCGTGGTCTTCCGCTCCATCCTCGTCCCGCTGAAGGCGGCCCTCGGCTTCCTGCTGAGCGTGATGGCAGCCCTCGGCGCCGTGGTCGCGGTCTTCCAGTGGGGCTGGATGGCCGACCTCGTGGGCGTCGAGGAGACCCGCCCCATCGTGGCGATCATGCCGATCTTCATGATCGGCGTGGTCTTCGGCCTCGCAATGGACTACGAGGTGTTCCTCGTGACCCGGATGCGAGAGGCGTACATCCACGGCGAGAAGGCGAGCCAGGCCGTGGTGACCGGCTTCAACCACAGCGCGCGGGTCGTGACGGCCGCCGCGGTGATCATGACTGCGGTCTTCGCCGGCTTCATCGGCTCCAGCGAGGCGATGGTCAAGATGATCGGCTTCGGCCTGGCGATCGCTGTCCTCTTCGACGCGTTCATCGTGCGGATGGCGATCGTCCCGGCCGTCCTGGCTCTGCTCGGCAGGAAGGCGTGGTGGCTGCCGAAGTGGCTGGACCGGGTGCTGCCGAACGTGGATGTCGAGGGGGAAGGGCTGCGGACGCAGGGCGACTCGGCCCATTCGTTGGGCTCGTCCGGCTCGGGCGATTCGAAGGGTGCGGATCCGGATGAGGACCGGGACCTGGTGAAGTTCTGAGTGCTCGGACCTCGGCGGCCCCGGGTCTGATGGTGTGCGGTGAGCACCTCTTCAGACCCGGGGTTGCTATCGGTAGGCGGAGGGCTTCTCGGCTTGATCTTCAACCTCGTGCTGTCGAACGGCTCTCACAGGCGTTCGCTCTGACGGGCAATCCCCGTATGTCCACGGCCTATGCGCTGACGAAGCCCCGGAGGGGACGGGGTCGCGCCCCGCGGCTCCCGCGCGAAGTGCAGGGACTCCCAGCAGCTGCCGGGCCGTCTGTTGGCCCGCGTCCGTCGCTACGGCGATCTCGACTCGACGGCACCTCGTCGCCCGCCCGCAAGGCTGGCCCCAGACGGAGGACTTCGCCCTGCACGAGGCTCCGGTAGCCGCGCCTGGCGAGGGCCGGATCCTCGTCCGGAACCTGCACCTCTCGGTCGACCCGTACATGCGCGGGCGGATGAACGATGTGAAGTCGTACGTCCCGCCGTTCCAGCTCGACCAGCCCATGGACGGCGGTGCGGTCGGCGAGGTCATCGCGTCGAACGCGAAGGGCTTCGCGGTCGGTGACCACGTGCTGCACGGCCTCGGCTGGCGCGAGTACGCGGACGTGGACGCCAAGCAGGCCGTCAAGGTCGACGCGTCCGTCGCTCCGCTCCCAGGCCTACCTGAGCGTTCTCGGTATGCCCGGACTCACCGCCTACGCCGGCCTCTTCCAGGTCGCCTCCTTCGAGGAGGGCGACGCGGTCTTCGTCTCCGACGCCGCCGATGCGGTCGGCATCCTGGTCGGCCAGATGGCGAAGCTGAAGGGCGCCTCGCAGGTCATCGGCTCCGCCGGCTCCGACGAGAAGGTCAAGCTCCTCGTCGAGGAGTACGGCTTCAACGCCGCCTTCAACTACAAGAACGGCAACGTGGCCGAGCAGCTGCGCGCGGCCGCCCCCGCGCGACCACGAGGCGCTCCAGCCGCAGTTCGTGCGGGAGGTCGCGGGCTGGCTGCGCTCCGGTGAGCTTCAAGTACCAGGAGACCGTCGTCGAGGGCGTCGAGAACGGTGTCGAGGCGTTCCTGGGGCTGATGCGCGGCGGGAACACCGGGAAGATGATCGTCCCCCTGGATCGGTAGTCTCGACCGACACCGTCGCGATCGTGGGCACGAGTCACGGCGAACCACAGATGGAAGCGTCTTCATCTCGATCGAGCCGTCCGACGTCCTTCACACCGCCGTCGCCACCGCAGAGAACGGCCGTGACGGTTGCGCGGCCACCGACGATGGCAACCTCGAAGTCGTAATCAACTCGCGCGAGGGGCGGTTCGGGCGCCGGTACGAACCCGGAGCAGCTCGTCACAGCCGGACATCTCCGGCTCGGCTGTCCCCGCCGAGGTCGGCATCGGCAAGAGCGACGGGGGCTTCGGCATCATCGGCACGATGTCCGCGGACATCCTGAACGTGGACGCCGCCACCGCCAAGGACCTGATCGAGAAGGCCCACCAGGTGTGTCCGTACGCGGTGTCGCGGGCCGCGAAGGCGGCGTTGACCTGCTTGGTCATGGCGGCGCGCGGTTGTCGACGGTGATGCCGTCAGATCGCGGCTTCATAACGGCCCGGGACGGCGCGCGCTGACCGCTCATCGCCTTCGACAAGCCCTCCCGTCTGTCGCCCCCAGGATGACTATCATGCGCGACCGCACCTCCGTAGCCGCCGCTCCGGCAGCCGCCAGCGACGCTCACCTGACCGCCTTCATACGCAACGGCCCCCCGGACGCCGCCGACGCCGCGCTTGACGAGCTCTACCGGCGGCACCGCACTTCGGTCATCGCCTATGCCCGCACCTGCACACGAGACACGCACACGGCGGAAGACCTGACCTCGGAGGCGTTCGCCCGCGCGCCGTGCGCGGAGGTGCCGGTCCCGAGGGGGGCCTGGCGGCCGTATCTGCTGACCACGGTCCGCCGCACGGCCGCGTCGTGGGCCGCCACAGCCGACCGGATCGAGTTGTCCCCCGACTTCGGGACCTGGCTCTCCGAGGCGCCGAGCGGTGAGGAACAGGCGCTGCTGTGGGAGGACGCCGGTCTGGTGCAGCGCGCGTTCCGCAGTCTTCCCGAGCGCTGGGAGACCGTGCTGTGGCACTCGGCTGTGGAAGAAGAACCAGCGAAGCGGATCGCGCCACTGATCGGTATCAGCCCGAGCGGCGTCGCGTCCCTCACCGCCCGGGCGCGTGAGGGTCTGCGTGAGGCGTACCTGACCGAGTACGCGGCGGACCCGACGATGTCCGACGAGTGCCGGCACTTCACGGGCGTGTTGGCCGCCTCGGTCCGCCGCGGCGGGCGGCATGGCAGGCACTCAGGTCTTGAGCGCCATCTTTCGGGATGCCGCCGGTGTCGCCGTGCCAACCACCGACTGTGGGAGCTGAACAACTCGCTCAAGGCCGTACTCCCGGCAGGTGTGCTGTTGTGGGTGGGTGCCTCATACGGCACGAAGGTCGTGGGAGCGGCCGCGGTCGCCGGCTCGGCCGCCACGGGGTCCGCGGCCGGGACGACTACGGTCACCCCAGGGGCCGGCACGACCGTCAAGGTCGCCGGCGTCGGCGCCGCCCTCGTCGCCGTATCGATCGGCGGCTACGCGGCTCTGCCCGACGGCGACGACCCGCCGTCGCCGCGGCCCACCCTGGCGGTCACGCGGCCCTCGCCATCCTCATCCCCCGCCCGGAGCGAACAGCACGACCCTAAGCCCCCCTCCCGTACACCGTCCGCACGCGCATCCAAGACCCGACGACCGCCGCCCAGCTGCCGATCGTGTCCACCGGCCGCTGCATGGACGTTTCCACGGCCGAGGGCGCCGAGCCGTACGAAGCCGACTGCGACGGCAGCCGTACGCAGCAGTGGGAGCTGCTCATCGACCGTGCCACGCAGGAGGCCCGTATCCGGAACTACGGGACCGGCATGTGTCTCACCCACAGCGGCACATCGACGGACGGCGCCCCGGTCCGCCAGGAGCGCGCCTGCAACTCCACCGCGGTCACGGCCCGGTGGACCTGCTTCTTCCAGGCTTCCGGCACGGTCAACTCACCTCCCACCCGCGAGAGGCGCCCAGAACCGGTTCAGGAAGCCGGAGTCAGCGTGCGTGGCGGGCCATGGCCGCCCGCTTGCGGCGGGACTTCAGCAGGAACGCAGCGCCGACCGTGAACAGCGCGGCGCCGCCCGCCGCCATGGGCAGATAGTTGGTGGTGTCGGTGCCGGTCTCGGCGAGATCGGTGCCATTCTGGCCGCCGGCACCGCCGGTGCTTTCCGCACCGTGCTCGTTCTGGGAAGCGACCGGCTCACTGCTGCCGGTCTGCGGCGCCGAGCCGTTGCCGGACTCGCCCTCGGCCTTCGCGGGGCTCGGCACGCCATTGAGGCTGACTGCCACCGTCGCCGCGCCGTCACCGGACTGCTCCACCTTGATCTCGACCTTGTGTGCCTTGTCGGTGAAGACCGTGCCGGCCTTGAGAGCGTCGGCATCACCAGGCGTGGTGTCGATCAGGTCGGCGTCCTTGCCGAAGTCGCCGTTCTTCACGCGGTAGGCGTGCACACCCGTGAGGCGATCGTCGAGCGTGCCGGACGCGCCGCGCACCTCCACGATCAGGCTGTCCTGCCCGGCCGGAACGATCAGCGCGCGCACGCCGTCACCCGGTCCATACAGAGAACGCATCGTGTACGTACTGGACTTGGTGACCCTCACGGCTTCCGTCTCCGACAGCCACTTGGCGTGAATCAGCTCGGGCGCGGTCAGGCCCACCGCCACGCCGCCTCCCCCCATGGGGGTCATGAAGCTGTTCTCCTCCGTGTCCCGGCAGCTCGCCAGGTCCGAGTCCTCGCAGCGGATCCGCATCTGGTGACCGTAGCCGAGGTTGTGACCGAACTCGTGGGACAGCACTGTCTGGTCGACTGTGCCGTCGCCGGTCGGAATCCAGGTCAGGCCGCCTCCCACAGAGCCGAGTCCCCCGAAGCCACAGCCCGCCTTCTCGCCGGGGAAGACCATCGAGAGGTGATCAAAGTCGTCCACCCACGTCAAGCCCTGTTCCTCCAGCGCCTTCTGCGTCAGCCAATAGATCTTGCGCGTGTCACAGCCGGCGGCCGGCATGTCGAGATTGATCGGGCCGATCACTCCGCCCTCACCCCCCGCGGCCGGCTTGAACGTGGTGGCTTCCCGGGTCACCTCGTTGTAGTACGAGGTCAGGGACCGGGTCTTGCCGAAGTAGCTGTTCTGCAGGTTGCTCCTGGCCTTCGTGGGGTCGGCGAAGGAGCTGTCGCTGAAGTTGATCATCGCAATCTGGATCCGCCGCTGGGCGGGGCCGTCCACCGCAGCGGCGGTGGACGGTGCCGTCGCGGCCAGTGCGACGGACGTGCAGGCGGCGGACATGAGCAGGGCGCCGCGAGGCACACGCATGGGAGGGGTCCTTCCGGTGGTTGAGCGGCTCGCGAGGGGCGAGCGAACTCCGAGCTTGCACGGGGCTCCTGAGCGACGCTCATCGCACGAGCGCCCCGAAGGATCTGTCACCCGTTGAGGAGCGCAGCCGCCTTCTACCGTCCTGGCGCGTTATCCACTCGTTACGCGGGGGTGCGAGTAGCGGAACTTGCATGGGTCTGGCCCCGGACGCTGGATCCCGGGCCAGGGCTCTTCCGGTGGACCCTGCCGCAGGGCCGGGAAGCCCTCGGCCATCCGCCGTCCCGTGGTGATCTGCACGGGACGGGCGACCCGGTTCAGGCCGATCCGGTGGCGGGCGACGAGCGCCGAGACGCTGCTGACACGCGAAGCAGGCGCAGGTGGCAACAAGGAATGACCTTCCGGTGCCAAGCGGTGCGAATAGACAACCAAGGGCCCAGGTCAGCCCAACACCGCGGTGTCATCTACCCCGAGAAGCCGCTGGATCGCGCCCATCCAGAGCCTAAAGATCAGTGGGAACCGGCCGCCCCGCAGCTGGGGCGTGATGTGGACGCCGATCCACGGCGAGGCTGCCCGTCCCGCACGGCGGGCCGCCCGGCGCAACGGTCAAGCGGCGTGGAACAGCACCACGGGGCCGGCGGGTGCCGCGGCGCGGGCCGCGGTCGTGCGCACGGGACGGGTGGTGCGGACGGTGGCCGCGACCTGCGAGCGACTCCGCGCGAAGACAACGAGGCGCAGCACCGCGAACCGCGCGACACCGGCGAGCGCGGAGGCGGACAGGTAGACGACCTGCTCGAGCACCACACCGGGAGCTGCCACCAGTTGCCGCAGGACAAGCATCGCCACGGAGGTCACCACATAGGCGGCCACTGCGGAACCGGCCGACTGCGCATGCTGGCGCCAGGTCGCGCGCCCGCCCGCGCCGAAGGTGAAGCGGGAATGCAACTCGGTGGCGAGGAGGGTGGAAGCCACGGTGATCAGAGCGTTGGCCAGGCCCCAGTAGATCCAGGAGGCGAGGGCCGCCACGGCGAAGCTGGAGGCGAGCCCTACTCCACCGCCGAAGAGTACGAAGCGGGCGAAGGCGGTGAAGGTGCCGGGTGCCGCCTGCTGCTGACTCTGCGCTGTCTCCATCGTCCGACCCCCTTGATCGCTCACTCTTGTGTGCCGTGACCGTCTGACGGCATTCACCAAGGCCGTCCGACAGGCGGCCCCTAAGCGGTAGCTGACGGTTCGTCAACTCATTGCGAGGCGAGTCGCACACGGATGCCCAGCGTCGTGTCCCCTCCCCGGCGCAGCCGGCTGTTGAGGATCATGAGGCGGCCGAGGATGCCGTACTTGCGGGCGATGAGGGTGCGGTAGCGGGCGCTGGTCGCCGCGTCGGTGATCTCGGCGGTGGCCGGGACCGGGTCGCCGGTCGGGTTGCCGCGCAGGTCGCAGGGGCCGACGAGGACGTCGCCGCGTGCCTGGATCCGCTTGACCTTCCAGGAGTCGGCCTGGGTCTGCACGCCCAGCGTGTCCCCGTCGCGTACCACCCACACCGGTGTGGCGACCGGGGTGCCGTTCTTGCGGTAGCTGGTGATCAGCATGTACTTGCCGGCGCTGAGGTGCTCCAGCAGCGTGTCGTCCATGAGGCGTTTGTGCTCCTCGCTCTTGCGTTCGAGGTCGTTGGCCACGGGGGCGGCGTAATGCGATGTCAATTGGCGCATGGGGATGCCTTCTTCCGAGGAGGGTGCGGGACGGCGGCGCGTGTGAGGTTGCGGGGTGGGATTGCGTACGACCGCCTGGGGCCGGGGCGGTTCAGCTGAGCGGGACGTCGAGGACGGCCTTGCGGTGGCTGAACGTCTCGATGGAGTAGCGGCCGTGGTAGTTGCCCATGCCGCTCTCGCCGACACCGCCGAAGGGAAGCGTCGGCACGGCGAGGTGGTGCATCGGCAGGCCGAAGTTGAGGCCGCCCGAGGAGGTCTCGGCGGCCAGGCGGCGCTTGGTGGTGTCGTTCTCGGTGAAGGCGTACAGGGCGAGCGGCTTGTCGCGGTCGTTGATGAACGAGATCGCCTCGTCCAGGTCCGCCACGGTCAGCATCGGCAGGATGGGGCCGAAGATCTCCTCCTGCATCACGGGCTCGTCAGGCCGGACATCGGCCAGCACGGTCGGGGCGATGTACGTGTCCGCGCGGTCGCTCTGCCCGCCGGTGACCGTACGGCCGGAGCCCAGCAGCGCGGACAGCCGGTCGAAGTGCCGCTCGTTGATGATGCGTCCGTAGGCGTCGGAGGTCTGCGGGTCCGCACCGAACAGCCCCTTGATCGCGACAACCAGGGCGGCCTGCAGTTCGGCCGCGGTATCCGGGTCGGTCAGGACGTAGTCGGGGGCGACGCAGGTCTGTCCGGCGTTGGCGAACTTCGTCTGCGCCAGGCGTTGCGCGACCGTGGCGATGTCGGCGTCCCGGTCCACGAACACCGGGGACTTACCGCCGAGTTCGAGGACGACGGGGGTGAGGTTCTTCGCGGCGGCGGTCATCACGATGCGGCCGACCGCGCCGTTGCCGGTGTAGAAGATGTGGTCGAAGTGCTGCTCCAGCAGCACGGTGGTTTCCGGTGCGCCGCCCTCGACGACGGCGGTCGCGTCCGTGTCGAGATACGCGGGCAGCAGCTCGGCCAGCAGTGCCGAGGTGTGGGCGGCGTAGTCGGCGGGCTTGATGACGACGGCGTTGCCGGCGGCGAGCGCGCCCGCGACGGGCACGAGCAGCAGGTTGATCGGGTAGTTCCAGGCCGAGATGACCAGGGCGACACCCAGGGGATCGAACTGGGTGCGAGCGGTGCTGCCGGGGAGTCCGGGCACCGTCACGGGGGCCGGCTGCGGGGCGGTCCACTCCTCCAGGTGCTCCAGGTAGTCGTTGATCTCGACGATCGTGGTTTCGATCTCCATGGCGTCGGCCTCGGCGCGGTTCTTGCGCAGGTCGGCGTAGAGAGCGTCGGCTATCGCCGCGCGGTTGTCGGTGAGCAGGTCGCGCAGGCGGGTCAGCTGCTGTCGGCGCCAGGCCAGGGGCTTGGTGCGGCCGGTACGGAAGGCAGAGCGCAGTCGGTCCACCAGCGCGGTGGCTTCGGCGGAGGTGAAGGTGTCGTCGAGGGTGAAGGCTGCCTTGGTGTCAGTCACAGTCGTGTCCTGTTCGGTTTGGAGGGAAGGCCGGTCGGTCGGCATTCGAGGGAAGGAAAGCCGCGGCCGTGCAGGTGGTGCGGTCAGACCGTGGTGGCCGAGCGTGCGGGCGTGGTTTCGCCGTCGCCCGACGGGGCGGGCGTGCCGGTGGCGGGCGAGGCGGACCTGCGGCGGACCGCCAGGCCGACCATGGCCACGCCTATGACCAGCACGAACGCCATTCCGGCGAGGGCGAAGCTCAGGGTGTACTGGCTCTCGGCGGGCAGCGCGGGAACCCCGGGGGGCAGGTTGTCGAGCGTCTGGGAGGCAAGCAGCGAGGTGATGACCGCGCTGCCAATCGCACTGCCGGCGGAGCGGGAGATGGAGTTGATGCCGTTGGCGATACCGGTCTGGTGGTGGGGGACGCCCGCCACGATCAGAGCGGGCATCGCGGCATAGCCGAAGCTGATGGCAACGCCGACGACCATGCCGGCCAGGATCACCGACGCGGTGGTGTCGTGAGCGAAGGTCAGCCAGGCGAAACCGACGACGCCGAAGACGGCGCCGGCGGCAAGCGTGAGACGCGCGCCGATGCGGCGCACCAGCACCCCTCCGAACTGCGCGGCGACGAGCGAGACAAGGGCGGAGGGCAGCAGGTAGACGACGGAGGCGCGCAGGACGGAGGCGCCGAAGCCGTAGCCGGCGATCTCAGAGGGCGTCTGCACGAGATAGGAGACCCCGATGAACTGGGAGAACATGGCGAACCCGACGAGCAGTCCGGCGATGTTGGTGAAGAGCACCGGGCGGTGGACGAACATCTTCATGTCCACGAGGGGGTCGCGGACCCTGCGTTCGACGAGGACCCAGATGACGGTCGTGACGGCCGCGGCGGCGAAGAGGGCGAGCGTGCGGGTCGAGGTCCAGCCCCAGGTGTGGCCCTGCGAGATGGGCAGCAGGAACAGGACGAGCAGCAGGGCGAGACCGGCGGCGCCGAGCCAGTCGGTGCGCCCGCCCGTCCGGGTGCGGGGCGCGGGTACGGCCACCGCAACCGCGATGAGCGCGGCGGTGGCGAGTGCGGCGGCCAGCCAGAAGACCTGGTGGTAGTCGGGGTGCGCTCCCTGGGTGAGGAGTCCGGCGCTCACCAGGGCGAGGCCGCTGCCGAACCCGAGCGTTCCGCTCACCAGAGCCATGGCGCCGGGCAGCCGTGCGGGCTCGACCTCTGAGCGCAGCACGGACAGCGCGAGCGGGAAGATCGCGGTGGCGGCGCCCTGCATCACGCGGGCCACGATGAGCCACAGCATGGAACTCGTGGTCGCGGCGAGCACGGATCCGGCCACCATCACCACCAGCACACCGAGCAGGGTCGGCTTCGTGCCGTGCTGGTCGCCGAAGCGGCCCAGGAGCGGCGTGAAGACAGCGGCCGACAGCAGCGTGGCGGTGGTGACCCAGCTGACCTGCGCAGTGGAGGCGCCGAGGTCGTTCTGGATGATGCCGAGGATCGGGATGACCAGGGTCTGCATCATCGACACGACCATGGCGGCGAGGCCCAGCACCAGCACGAGGCTGAGGCTGCCGGTGCGGCGCTCCGGCGCGGTGGGGAGGGAGGACTTCACGGTCTTCTTTCCGATGGAAGGTTGCCAAAGGAGGGACACATCGATGGGCGAGAACCGAAACCATCGAGGTACTCCATACTTGAAGACATCAAACAATGTAAAGCTGGGGTATGTCAAAGGTTGAGAGATTCAAGCTTTTCGGGGTACCCTCCAGGCATGCCGCCCACCCCGTCCAAGGCCCAGCTCATGGAGCTGCTCGCCCACTCGGTCAGTACGCACTACGCCGACTTCACGACCGCCGCCGCCGACACGGGCCTTACCTCCAGCCAGGCAAAGACCCTCACGGTGCTGCGCCGCGCGCCCGCCTCGATGCGCTCGCTCGCGCACACCCTCGCCTGTGACGCGTCGAACATGACCGGAATCATCGACCGGCTCGAAAAGCGCGACCTGGTCCGCCGTGAGGTCAGCGCCACCGACCGCCGCGTGAAGAACGTCGCCCTCACCGAGGCGGGCCAGAAGCTGATCGACGCCATCCGTGAGCGGATGGAGCAGACGCAGACCGGCCTGGACCAACTGTCCAACGAGGAGCGCGCCGAACTTTTCCGCCTCCTGACGGTGGTCTTCCCGGCCCAGTAGCCCAACCCGCCCGGCTGCGGCCCAGCTTCTCGGTGCGGGCCCTCGTGTAACTCGCCGACCGAACGAAGCCCCCCGCCTGACAAGGTCCGGGCTCCCGACTTCGGCAGAGCCTTGAGCGCGTTGATCGCCCAGCGCCTTGATGCCGGCAGGCAGGGAAGACCTCGGTCAGGACCTCGGGAAGCCGAACCCCCGCCGCCGACCGCCAGGACCGGAGCCGGCCCGCCCTGGCAGGTGTGGCCGTACAGCAGGTCCCCCCCGGGGCTCGCCCGCCTCGTGGAAGCCGCCCTTGAGCGTGACCAACTCCTTGGTGCCGTCCGCGCGTACGCCGACAAGGCGAGTACGCGGGCTGGGCCTCTTCCGGGCGGACATTGAGGTGGATGCCGCCGACCCGCACACGCGCAGTCGACCTCTGCGAGGTCGCGGTCGAGAATGCGACGCGGTCGACCTGTCCCTGCTGGTCAGTGGTGATAAGTGAGGGCCACCTCAATCGGGTCGACGAGTGGCGCGAGGATCTCGGGAAAGCTATTGTCGGCGAGATAGAACGACCGGTCTTTCTTTGAGAGTAGCTCTCTGGGCTGTCTGGGCGGGTCCGCCACCAGCCGGAGGACTCTCACGGGCCCGGTGCACGTCGAACAGGGATGACAAGTTCCATGAAACCAATCCGCTTCAGGGTCGAGGTGGCCTCCGCCGGTGAACCTCTTGTCGCTGAAGAGGGTGCGGATCCATCCGATGGGAGCCATCAGGCCGCCCACCGCCTGGAGGGCGTCTGAGCACTCGGCGGCCACGTACATGAACGGCGATCCGCGAAAGCCGGGCCCGCGCGTGCTCGGGGATCGTCTCGAAGATCAGGTCGATCGCCCCGCGGGCGGGTGCCCGGCGGTCAGCTGTTCGGCCACCTCCCGATAGCAGGTGTCCCTGGTCGGCAGACCGGCCACGGCCAAGTCGTCCGAGAAGGCGAAGTGCACTGGAAGGTGCGGCGTCTTGCACGGCAGATATCCGCTGAGGGCCTTTGCGGCATCGCCCTCCAAGTCCTTCCGCCCCAACAGAACCGATCGCTGAGCCGCCGACGGGGCCCACAGCACATCGCCCGTTCACGCCGACGCGATGGACCACCCGCACTCCCCGACAAGGGCATCGATATGACCACCAGCACCGCGGACCACACAGCCCGGCACTGCCCTCCTTGCAGGCGGCCTTGGCAGGAGCCGAACGACTACACCTTGTTCCTGCGGCAGTGGGTGCGCGCACCGGCCCGCATGGGGGCCATCGCCCCCAGCTCGCGGCACCTGGCCGCGGCGGTCTGCGCGCCGGTGCCCGAACGCGGCGAGCCCGTCGTGGTGGAACTGGGTGCCGGCACCGGACCCTTCACCGCCGAGATCCAGCGCCGGCTGGGCGGCCGCGGCCGCCACCTGGCTGTCGAGATCGATCCGCTCCTTGCCCAGCGCCTGCGCCACCGCCACCCGGGAGCGGAGGTCATCCAGCGCGACGCCGTACACCTGCGCCGCCTGCTGGATGAGCACGGCATCGAGAAGGCCGACGTGGTGGTCAGCGGCCTGCCCTGGGCCCTCTTTCCCTCCGCCACCCAACTCCAGCTCATGGACGCGACAGCCTCGGTGCTCGCCCCGGCGGGTGCCTTCACCGCGTTCACCTACCTCCACGCCGTCCCCCTCACCCCCGCCCGTCGATTCCGCGAACTGATGGCCAGCCGCTTCGAAGAGGTCGTCCCCAGCCGCACCATATGGCGCAACACACCCCCGGCCTTCGTCCTCCACGCCCGCAGACCCCGCCCATAGCCCCGCGACCCCGGAACCCCGGTCACGAAGTTGACGCACGACGTCGGCGTACTGCCCGCCGGCGTCCTCGGGCCGGTCTCGCCGACCGCGCACCTTGGGCGGCTTTCGGCGCGCACGACAATCCTGCCGTCGGTTACGCGAGCGACGGCAGGTCGCGTCATGCGGTGTCGGGGTTGACCAGCACGATCTTGCCGATGTGGTGGGCGTCCAGGATCCGGTGCGCTTCCACAGCCTCGGTCATGGGCAGGGTCCGGTCGATGACCACCCGTACGGATCCGTTCTCGACGAGTGGCCACACGTGGTCCTGGACCTCGGCCACGATGGCCGCTTTCTGCCCGGTCGGGCGGGAGCGCAGGGTGGTCCCGTGTACGGACGCGCGCTTGACGAGGAGTTCGGCGAGGTTGAGTTCGCCCTCCAGGCCGTTCTGCAGACCGATGATGACCGGTCGCCCCTCGAGGGCCAGGGAGTGGACGATGCGCTCGAGGTAGTGGCCGCAGATGCCGTCGAGGATCACGTCGTACGGGCCGTGCTCGGCGAAGTCCTCGGTGCGGTAGTTGATCGCGAGGTCGGCGCCATCGTGCCTATGCCGCCGGCTCCACCGTGCATGAGGAAGGTTTCGCCCGCCTTCAGAGCACCCGTCCTCAAGACGTTCGACCACACCGTGGCGGCGGCTTCGGTCAGGGCCGCGCTTCGACACCGGGACTGGAGGTCTCCGGCCGGATCAGCGCCATCGGCGAGGGCGTGGCTCAGTGGCAACCGGCGACGAAGTATGCGCGTTGCTCGCCGGGGGCGGGTACGCGCATGCGACATCTGCCCGGTTGACCGCGCCGGCCACCACGTCGACGATGACCTCGCCCGCGGCCGGGGTCGGGTCCTCGACTTCGATCCACTCCAGGACCTCCGGCCCTCCGGGTCCCTTGATCGAAATTGCTTTCTGTCTCTCCTTCTCGCGCGCCTGCCGGGTGGCGGTGGGGACGCCGGCGCCGGCCCGGCCGTGACTCGCAGCAAGCCGCACGACATCGCGCCGTTCCTTGAGCCGAGCACATGCACGGACACTCGGATGGGCGGCGTCGTCGGCCTGCCTGTTCGCATCCGGTGCGGTTTCCCCACTGGGCCGTTCAGTCGGATTTCCTTCGGAGGCGCAGGTAGGGGGCGGGATCGCCGTCTGGATGTGCGCCGGTCCCTTCACAGGGCACATCCAGGTTTCGTAAGCCTGAGAAAGCGCGGGACCGGGACTTCAGGCATCGGCAGCATGAGGCGGGGAATCAGCCGCCTGTGCACGGAGGGGTACGGGAGCAGGTGCGGGTGCGGGGTCTCTGCTACGTCATGTCAGCTTCTTGAGCATCTCGGCCGCAGCCGGTCCAGCCGAGGCAGGGTTCTGGCCGGTGATCAGGTTGCGGTCGACGACCACGTTCGGGGCCCACGGCTCGCCCTCCTGGTAGTCGGCGCCGATCTCGACCAGGCGGTCCTGGAGCAGCCACTTGGCGCCCGCCGCAAGGCCGCCCTGGGTCTCCTCGGCGTTGCTGAAGCCGGTGAGCCGGTAGCCGGCGAAGGCGTTGCCGCCATCGGCCTTGGTGGCTGCCAGCAGGGCGGCCGGAGCGTGGCAGACCACGCCGAGCGGTCTGCCCGAGGCGAGGACGTCGATGAGGAGCTTGCCGGAGACGGCGTCGACGGCCAGGTCCTCCATCGGGCCGTGGCCACCGGGGTAGAAGACGGCGGCATAGTCGTCGAGGTCGACGTCCTCCAGCTTGACGGGGTGCTGGATCTCGCTGATCGAGGCGAGGGCGTCCGCCACCTTCCTCGCGCCCTCCTCGCCGCCGTTGAACTGCGGCGCCAGACTTCCTTGGTCCAAGGGCGGCACGACTCCGCCCGGTGTGGCGACGACGATCTCGTGGCCGGCGGCCGTGAACGCATGGTACGGGGTGACGGCCTCCTCGGCCCAGAAGCCGGTCGGGTGCTTGCTGCCGTCCGCCAGCGTCCAGTGGTCGGCGCCGGTCATCACGAAAAGGATCTTCGACATTGAGGGGTCTCCTAGAGGTGGGTTGGTCGGGAGGCGCCCTGCGGATGCCGGCGCCCCACGTGTCTGTGCTTGTTACTCGGTCTCGGCCAAGGCACGCCGCGCGTGACCGCCGTACTTGGCTCCCTTCGCGCGCACTTCGTCTTCCAAGAGGAACGGCACCCTGCTCTTTCACGCCGGCCAGTCTTTCCTCGACCGTCGCGAAGCCTGTGACGCTGCGGTTCTGTACGAGCGGGTTCCCGTCGGTCACGGAGGTCATGAGGGCGCAGGCGCCGTGGCAGACCGAGGAGACGATGCCGCCTGCGGCGTAGATGGCGTCGCCTGTTCGCTGCACGTCAGCGCTGTCGGGAAAGTCCCACATGGTTCCGTGACCACCCGTGAAGAAGATCGTGGAGTAGTCGTCCGGATCCGCCTCGGCGACAGAACGTTCACCCAGCCACAGGCCGGTCCGGTGCTCGCTCGCCTCGTAGGTGCCCTGGTTGGTCACCGCGCCGGAATCCTTTTCCGTCTCACCTTTCCCACGTCTCCTTGCCGGTCACATGCACATTCCGGGCCGGGCGTGGCCGAAGGGCGCTGGACGCAACCCGCTGCTGCACGCCCAGGCTGCGATCACGGTCCCTGCCCTGCCCACCCGCGACCTGCGCCTCAGGCAGCGGCCGGCGCTCGTCCGGATCTGAGCGCAGTGGAATGTGCCCAGACGATGACGATCGCGAGCAGGAAATCCAGGAGGGCGGAGGCGAGGAAGACTCCCGCTGGGCTGGGAATGTCGTACTGGGAGAAGGAGACCAGCCGACCGACGCCCCCGAGGAAGATCGGGACTGCCAGGAAGTAGACGAGCACTCCCTGCCGACGGATCGTTGCCGCCGCCCAGAACAACAGGGGAGCCCAGCCGATGTAGACGCCTGCCATGAAGCGGTGCAGGTTGTCCGCGTCCGCCGGGCCTCCCTGCGCCAATTGCTGCACGCCGTCTCCGAGCGTGATGGCGGTGGCCAGCACCAGGCAGACACGGACGATGGTGTTGGCTGCTGCGACACGAGTGCCGACCGCCACCACGCCTCCTTGCACGTCTGGGAATGGACGCCGGACTCGGGCTCAGGCCTGTTCGGTGGGGCGTACGAGCAGTTCGGCGACAGCCACGTGCCGGGGGCGGGTGACGATGTAGCCGACGGTGTCGGCGATGTCCTGGCTCTGCAGCCGCTCGATGTCGCCGAGGCCGGCGTTGAGCAGTTGCTGGACGGCTTCCGAGTTGTGGGTGCGCAGTTCGGTGTCGACGCTGCCCGGCTCAATGACGGACACGCGGACGTGCTGCTTTGCCAGTTCCTGGCGCAGCGCCTCGCTGAAGCCGGTAACGCCGAACTTGGTGGCGGTGTACACGGCCATCATGGCGTAGGCGTTGCGGCCGTTCAGCGAGCTGATGTTGACGATGTCGGCGACCTGGCGCGGCCCGTCGGCGGCGGCCTTGACCAGGTGAGGAACGGCCGCGTGGGTGGTGTGCAGCAGGCCCATGAGGTTGATGTCGACCATGCGCTGCCAGTCGTTCAGGTCGGCGCCGGGGGTGGGTCCGAGCAGCATGAGGCCGGCGTTGTTGACCAGGGTGTCCAGGCGGCCCAGGCCCTCGACGGTCCGCTCCACGGCTTCCGCCGCGGCCTGGGAGGTGGTGATGTCGGCGGGCACGACCAGGGCCTGTCCGCCGGTGTTTGAGATCTCCGCGGCGAGGTCGGTGAGCCGGTCCTCGCGCCGGCCGACCAGGGCCACGGACGCGCCCTCGCGGGCAAGCTCGAGGGCGGTGGCGTGGCCGATGCCGCTGGACGCGCCGGTGACCAGGGCGACGGTTCCTTCAAGACGACGAGTCATCGTTCAAACCTTTCGATGCGCGGCCACGTTGCTCGGGCCGTACGGGATAAGGGGTGGCGGCCCTGGTAGGCCGTAGGGGGGTGGGGGCCACTCAGGGCCGGGCCACGGGCAGAATGGGGAAGTGAGTACTACTGGGCAGAAGACAATCAACCCCAAGCGCCGGGAGAGCATGATCGACGGAGACCTGCCTCCTCGCGAACGCCTGGTCCGGGCCGCGTCGCGGCTGTTCTATTACGAGGGAGTACGCGCGATCGGCGTGGAGCGGCTGATCGCCGAGGCCGGGGTGACCAAGGCGACCTTCTACCGGCACTTCGCCTCCAAGGACGACCTGGTCGTGGCATACCTGCTGACCAAGGACGCCTACTACAAGCAGGTGGCCGAACCGCTGGCCGCCGGGCACCCGCCCGCCGAAGCGATCGACCTCATCTTCGAGGCGATCGCCGAGCACGCCCGTGAGCGCGGCTTTCGCGGATCCCCGTTCCTGAACGCGTCCGCCGAGTACCCGGACGCCGACCACCCGGTCCGCGACCTGGTGACGACCCACCGGAACTGGATCCGCACCCTCTTCCAGGACCTCCTCACCCGGCTCGGCCACGCCGACCCTGAGTCGGCCGCCGGTGCGCTGCTGATGCTGTACGACGGCGCGATGGCCGCCGGCTACCTGGACGACTCCACGGCCGCCTACGAGACCCTGCTGAACGCCGTCCGGCTGATCCGGTCGGGAAGCTGATCCCGTCGGAGCCGCATGAGGCAGCGGCTCTGTGCGGTGCCCCGGCTGGGCCGGGGCGCGGATTGGTTTCACGGAACCTTTTGATCTCTCTTCGACGTGCACCGGCGACCTACTGGGAGATCTCCGCCTGGAGGTAGCCCAGCCGGGAAGGTCGGTATAGACCCTTCCTCGCAAGGGAGGAAGACCGGTCGTTCTACCAATCGACGATAACCCCCTCGCCGTCCGCGCGCCAACTGATCGACGCGCTTGTGGGATCGCTCACGGGTCACTGCTGCTCCCGCAGAGCCTTTCTGGCTCGGCGGCCGAGCTCGCCGACTCCTTGATCTTCTGGCGCTACCTTCGAACCCGTCGCAGCAACCGAACCTGTCGCGTCAGCGAAGCGAAGACCGTACCGCGCAGTGAAGAAGCCCGATCCGTGCGGGTTTATGTAGATTTTCAACAAGCATTCTCAGCCACACGGCCAGGTGAAGGCGCCATGCGTTCCGGACCGATCGCACCCGTGCCGACTTACGCATTTCAGCAGGCAGTGATGCTTCCGGCCGGAACAGCGGTAAGAACCCTGCCCGGATCCACTCGGAGCGCGCCCGTTCTCTGCCTGCGCCTCCTACTCTCTGCCCAGTGCTCCCGCGCGGCCGGTACGCAACGCCGACCTGGCGACCCACCTCAACCGGACCCGTCACCAGGAGTGATTGACGTTCCCAGTCCTTCGTTGCCGACATGCTGGCATCCCTGCCTGAAGTGCGGCTGCCCCGCTTGCGGCTCGGCGCGAGATGGCTCAAGCGGCGCTACGTCGCCGGAACTTAGGGCTTCCAGTAGAACTTCCGCAAGGGGTTAGACGAAGGATTAGACTCCCGGCACCTCCCAGTTGCTCGCTCTATGTGCAGTGCGGGCTCATCCCGACCATGGGAGCGCATCCACCGCTTTGGCCTGCGAAGATCGGCGACGAGGCGCCCAGGGAAAGCGATTTCTCCAGGTCAACGGTTTTCGTAGGGGTCATGAAAAGAAGATGTACAGCTCTTGACGTTCGGCAGGCCGAACGGATCTCATGAGCGCGCCGTTTGATCTCGTTTGCTTCTGATTGATCTTGCGCCCTTGTGGTCTGCACCCCAGGGGCTCGCTGCTCTGCCCCAGGAGATGCCCCGCCGGGCTGGGAGGAGACAAGCCCGCCGTGAACGAAACCGATACAGAGGCCGGAATCAAGCTCCCGGGCCACGCCCCTGCTGAACCGACGCTTGTCGAGGTGCGGCTTCACTTGCGTAACGGATCCCTGTTACTCGAAGTCCGGGACAGCAGTCCCACACAGCCGGCAGTGCAGAGAGCGGCGGACGACGACGCAGAGGGAGGGCGCGGACTCTTCCTCGTCGAAGCGCTGAGTGTCGGCTGGGGGGTGCGGCGGGGAATGGTCGTCGGAAAGGTGGTGTACGCGGAGCTCGCCGTAACACCGTCGCCCGAGGCAGCGGCGACGCGCGAGGAGCTGCCCGAACAAGGCCAGGAGATGGACCACTTGGGAGGCGAAGCCTTGCTGGCTCGACTCCTGGAGACAGCGGAGAAGTAGCCCGGGGCTGGGCTGATCAGAGACGCCTCCGCACCCTCTGTGGCATCCCTGTCATCGACCAGGCATCAAAGGACACCGGCATCTTCGCCACCCCACAGCACGCGGGGGCGACCGGCGAAGCCGACTCCAGCGGACTCACCGGGAACTGACAGCCGCCACGGCTCAGGAGCGCCGCCGCCTCCGGCAATGCTCGTGAGCCCAGACCACCCGCACTCAACCAAGCCGACCTCGGCCTCGGCACACGACCGTGCCTTCCCGGTCGGCGGCCCGCACAGGACCGCATGCACAGAAAGGACACCACCATGCTCAACTCCCAGCGCACCCGACGTTCCAGTCCTCACTCCACCGCACTTCCTCCCGCCCGCACTCGTTCCCGCCGCCGCGTGGCGGCCGGCCTGCTGGCCGGGCTGATCACCGTGCCGACCAGTACTCTGTCCGGCGCACCACCGGCCGCCGCCGCAGACCCTGTGCTGGACGCCAGCCAGTTCAAGGGCGTGAACTGGGCCCGCGTGAATGACAACTTCACCTACGACGAGGTCGTCCCCGAGGGGCTGGAGGACGCCAGGGACTACGACGACGTCAAGGCGAAGGCCGACGCCATCCTCAGCGAGCTCCAGAGCACGCTCGGCGCCGGCACCGTACGCCTGCCGATCAACAGCCACTCGGTCCCCGGCACGACGTGGGGCGACAAGTACGTCGGCGCCATCGATGCCGCGACGGCCAAGGGCTTCAAGGTCATCCTCTCCTATTGGGACGGGGACGGCTACGACAAGGACAACGACGGGAGTCCGGACGGGCCCGGCTGGAACGGCAGGGTGGTCGACGCGGATGCGTTCAAGTCGATGTGGAAGGCCGTGACGGACAAGTACGGGTCCAACGACCTGGTCTACTTCGAGCCGTACAACGAGCCCAAGGGACACAGCCCCGACGAGTGGAAGGACGTGGCCGCCACTTGGATCGCCGACCACCCGACGATCCCCAGGAACCGGATCATCGTGAGTGGCCACGGCGACAATGTGGACGTCAGGGCCGTGTGCGCCGACAGCCGCCTTGACGGGACCTACCTCTCGCTCCACCACTACGCCTTCAGCAAGCCGAAGCGGGACTACGACGGGTGGGTCGCCGACTTCAGGCAGGGGGTGGGCGACTGCGACCCCAAACGCATCATCGTGGACGAGTTCGGCGCGCCGATGGACAGCCGGGACGACACCGGCGATGACCTGGACACCGGCTTCGACTACAACGACGCGAACAGCACCGAAAACTTCGTCCAGTACCTGCGCGCCGACACCGACACCATCCGTGCCCTCGGCATGGGCGCGGTCTATTGGCCGGCCATCGGCGGCAAGCGCCAGGAACGGCCCACCTACGACTACTACTCCCTCTTCGACCTCAAGGGCAGCGGCACCGACGTGGCGCTGGGCACCCGCAACATCAGCGGCATCGACCGCCTCAAGCACGCCTGGGGCATCGACATCGACCCCGGCTCGCACACGAGCATCCTGCGCAACGGCGGCGGCAACGGCTGCCTTGACGTCCCCGATCTCAGCCACGACAGCGTCCCGGTCCAGGTCTACGACGTGTGTTGGGGCGGCGACAACCAGCAGTGGACCAGGACGCCTTCCGGGCAGATCACCGTCTACGGCGGCACGAAGTGCCTGGACGCCTACCGCGAAGGCACGACCAACGGCACCGAGGTCGGCACGTACGCCTGCAACTACCGAGAGGAGGAGAACCCGGACCACCAGAAGTGGATGTTCTACTCCGACGGCACGATCCGCTCGGTGAAGTCCGGTCTGTGCCTGGACAAGGACCTGGCCACCTCCAAGGTCCAACTCTGGTCCTGCTGGGGCGGCGACAACCAGAAGTGGAAGACCAGCTAGAAGATTTCCCCGCTGGACACACCCGCAGGCCGGTCGCGGAGGCCAAGGGCCGCGACCGGCCTGCCCGGGACGCCCTTGTCCAGCGTGCGGCCATCCCCGCCTATCAGATCGACGGCGCGGCCGCCGAGGACGGCCGCGCCCCCGCCGCGATCGGTCCTCGTCACCGAGAACAGCTCCGTATACCCCGAACCTGCGGCACCCGGCCGCAGCGTGCACGATGCCGAGCGCACTGCCTTCCTGGAGTCTCACCTGGCAGCCTGCGCGCGGGCCGGCCGCCGCGGCGTCCCGCTCGCCGGCTACTTGGCCTGGTCACAGTTCTCGGAATCCGCCGAGACCCTGGCCACGAGCGACTGGGCGGGGCCGTTGCGGCCGCCGGCTGACCCAATCCCCGGGTAAGACCGGACGTGCCGAGTGGGCCGACGGAGGACGGCACCGGACGGCCGACTGGTCCTAGTTCAGCGCCTTTCGCAAGGCGGTCAGGATGGCTTCGTCGCCGGCGCCCAGAGCGCGGGCGGCCGAGATGAAGTCCCGTGCCAGCGTGGCGAGTTGGTCCGGATCGGGGTGTGTTGCATCGGACGGCGGCGCCGCGACCCGGGAGCCTGCACCACGGCGGGTGCGGATCAGCTCAGCGGCCTCCAGCTCGCGGTATGCGCGGGCCACGGTCCCCGGCGCCAGGCCCAGGTCGGCGGCGAGCTGACGCACGGTCGGCAGGCGTTCGCCCTCGGTCAGTTGGCCGGTGAGGATCAGGGCGGCGAGCTGGGTGCGGATCTGTTCGTACGGCGGCACCTGGCTGGTGGTGTCGACGCGGACGGCGAGCGCGGTCATCGTCGGGCCGCCCGGGGTGCCACCACGGTGAACAGGGACCAGGCCAGGGTGAGCAGGGCCAGCAGGCCCAGGGGGTAGATCGCCAAGGAGGCGACGGAGCCCATCATGCCCCCGCAGTTACTGTCCGCCAGATAGGTCGCGATCATCAGAACGACAAGCAACAGCAGGCCCGAGACCAGCACCCCCCAGGCTGCGACGATCGCCCGCGCGCGGTCGCGGCGCTGCTGTTCGTCGCCCGGGCGCCGGGCGATACGCCGCAGAGCCCAGGCGCAGGCGACTGTGCCGATGACGAGCGAGCCGAGGATCTGGCGGCTGTCCAAGATGCCGGGCCAGAGGATGACAGGTGGTTCGGTCCCGTCACAGCCGCCGTCAGACGCCATGGCCCCGATCACCCGGTCCGCGGCGCCTTGAGTGGCCGTGGCATCCCCGATGCCCACCAGCGCGACGAGGAATACCGCCTGGAGGAGAAGTAGAAGGGTGATGCGGGGCGGCACATGGTCTCGCACTCGGCGCGGGGTGAGACTGGCGGTGCGCACCGCCTCCCGAGGACGCGGGGTGAGGGCGTCGCCGAGCAGGACGCCGCCCACCGTGCACAGGCCGAAAGCGGTGACGAAGCTGACCAGGGGCACGCCGAAGTCGAAGCTGCTGTGGCCGAAATTGGTGATGCCTATGGTGGCCCACAGCGGTGCTGCGGCGACGCCCACGGCCGGACCGGCCCAGCGGGCGTAATGATCAGCACGGGCACGGAGGCGGGACTCGGGCCGGTCGGTGTCGAGCATACGGGAACCCCAATGAGTGGTGATGGCCGCATGGCTTGCGCCCAGCGGAAGCGGACGCTGCTCGCCGCAAGCCACGTTTGTATCGAGTGGTCAGTACAAGATGCCGTGGATGGAATCTTGTGTCAAATGCTCGATACAAGGATCGGTTGGCGACGGCTCTCCACCCGATTGAACCGGCCCGTGCGGGCTGCCTCGGGGATGTCGAGACCCAACCTGCCCGGAACGCAAGCGGCCTCACGGCGATGAGGATGATTGCTGTTGTTCATCACACCCGGTCTCGCCGTGCGGGACCAGGCCAAGCGGGCGCGGGAGGAGTTCGCGCACGCCCTGTCCGCCTACCTCGACCTGGTCGCGCTGAAGCGGGCCGCCGACGCCGGCCCCGCCGAGGCGCTGGAGAAGGCCGCCGAGGTCGGCGAGGGCTGCCCCCTCCTGTATCTGCAGGGCGCGCTGCGCCGGGCCCGGCTGGAGAAGATCCCGCCGTATCAAGCGCTCACGGAACTTTCCCACGAGTACGACCTGCCCGTCCTGGACGACGTCGCCGACATCATGCGCGGCTCGGCTGCTGACGGCGCAGCCGTCTACAAGGCGCTGCGGGCCCGCACCGCCGCGCTCAACGCGGAACTGCTGGCTGATCAGGCCGTAGAAGCGAACGCGGCCAGCGAGAAGATGACCGCCCCTGGGGCCCTCTTGGCCCTCTTGGCCCTCTTGCTGATGGCTTTCCCCGCAGTGATCCGCATGCTGACCGTCTGAGTCCGGCGGAAGGACCCGCACGGGTTTCGTAACGCGTCCGTTTTCGTCGCTCGTCCGAGCGATCCGGTGGAACGGCGTGCGCGCCATGGTCGCTGCATGACTGACACCCCCCACCACAACGCAACGGACCCGCAGCGCGCCCCCGAGCCGGCCGAGGGTCCGGCCAGCGCCACCCGCAGATCCGTCATCGCCACCCTCGGCGGCGCCGCGCTCGGCGTGGCCGCACTGGGACTCGCCGCCACGCAGGCCGCGGCCGCGGCGCCCCGGAGCGCGGACCGGCCCGCTCCCCCGCTCGCTGCGGCGTGCGTCCTCACGCCCGAGCAGACCGAGGGCCCCTACTATCTGGACCTGGAGCGGGTCCGCAAGGACATCACCGAGGGCAAGGCCGGCGTTCCACTGACCCTGCGCGTCATGGTCATAGACAGCACCACGTGCGCCACGCTACCCAACACGGCCGTCGACATCTGGCACTGCGACGCGCTGGGGGTCTATTCCGGCTACGTCGCCGGCGGATCCACCCCCGACACGACCTTCCTGCGCGGTGTGCAGCTGACCGACGCGTCCGGGGTCGCGGAATTCACCACCGTCTACCCGGGGTGGTACGTCGGCCGGGCCCTCCACATCCACGTCAAGACGCACGCCGGGGGCACCGTCTCCAATGGCACCTATCACGGAGGCCGTGTTTCCCACACCGGCCAGCTCTACTTCCCGGAGACGTACAACACCAGGGTCGCCGCCCTGTCCCCCTACCGGAACAACACGGCCTCGCGCACGCTCAACGCGAGGGACGGCATCTACCGCAACGGCGGTTCGGCCACCCTGTTGACCCTCACCCAGACGGGCAGCGACCTGAGCAAGGGCGTGACCGGGACCGTCGTACTCGGGATCGACCCCACCGCCACACCCTGACGGTCCTCCGGGAGCGGTGGCCGAGCCCTGGGCCGGTTCCGGCCGCCGCGCACACCGCCCACTCGCCGCGCATGGTTTCGGCACGAGAACGTGCGGCCAGGAATCGGGGATGAGCCGGAGTCGAACGTGCGAGGTATGCGGTACGACGCTGATCACGAGGCCGCAGGGCGGCCGGCCGGCTAAGTACTGTTCCAACGCCTGCCGGCAACGGGCGCTCCGGCGGCGGACGGCAGCGCGGAACACCTTCCAAACCCAGGGTGCCGCGCCGGTCGCGGCCTCCACCGCGGCACCCACTGGGGCGACCGCAGCAACCCGTGACCGCGCCCTGCCGCCGGCGCTCGACTCCTTCGTCGGCCGGCGGCAGGAACTGTCGGGCCTGCGCGCACTGCTCAGGAGCACACGGCTGCTCACGCTGACAGGGGCGGGCGGTGTGGGCAAGACGCGGCTGGCGTTGGAGTTCGCCAGGGGGATATCGAGCCGTTACGCCCGGCTCGACCTGGTGGAGCTCGACTCGCTGCGGGACGGCGCAACTGTGACGCAGTCCGTGGCCGCCGCGCTGGGCGTGGGCGAAGGGGCGGGCCGTACCGGGGTCGATGTCCTGCTCCGTGCCATCGGTGATGCCTCCCGGCTGCTGCTTCTGGACAACTGCGAGCACCTCGCCGAGCCGTGCGCCCGGCTGGTCGTGACCCTGCTAGCCCGCTGCCCCCGGCTGCGGATCCTGGCCACGAGCCGTGAGGCATTGCGGGTGCCCGGGGAGACCGTGTTCCGGGTCGGTGAGCTGTCCCTGCCGCCGAGGGACGCCGGGGACGACGTGACGGCCCTGCTGCGGGCGGACGCGGTACGGCTGTTCGTGGAACGCGCCGCGCACCGCTCGCCCGGGTTCGCGCTGGACCGGAACAACGGCCGGCTGGTCGCGGAGATCTGCCGACGGCTGGACGGCCTGACCCTCGCCGTAGAACTCGCGGCCGGCCACATCGGCACCCTCGCGCCGGGCGACATCCTCGCGGGCCTGGACGACCAGTTGTCCCAGCTGGACCTCTTGGCCGGTGGCAGCAGGACCGGGCCCCGGCGGCACAGCGGGCTCGCCACCGCCGTCGACTGGAGCCACCGGCTGCTGGATCCGGCGGAACAGGCCGTCTTCCGGCGCCTCGCGGTCCTCGTCGGAGGGTTCGATGTGGCCGCGGCGCGGTCGGTGTGCGCCAGCGGCGGCATCAGGCCGCGAGAGGTCTTTCCCCTACTGTGCGCGCTCGAGGCGAAATCACTGATCGTACGGTTGCCGGGGGACGCGACGCCCACCCGCTTCCGGCAGCTCGGTGTCATCCGCGCCTACGCCATGGAACGTTTGCGCGCATCCGGCGAGCTGCGCCCCACCCTGCGCAGCGCCCTCACGTGGCTCCACGAAGTCGCCGAGCGAGATGGTGGGCACGTGTTCGCCGACCAGGCGAGCAGCCCGCTGACGGCGGAACGGGACACCCTCGCCTCGGTGCCGGCCCACGCCACCGGCCAGGACGAGGCCGCACGGGTACGGCTGACCCTGGAGCTGGCCCGGGTGCACTACCAGCAAGAGCAGCCATCGGCAGCGGGCGCACTGCTGACCGGACTGCTGCGGGAGCCCGGCGGTCGGGCACTGGGCGGGGAGGTGGCCGCGCTCGCGGCACGCGTGGCCGCCCAGCAGGCCGACCCGCACCGAGCACTGTCCCTGGGCGAGCGGGCGGTGAACCTGGAACGGCGGCGTCACGTGCCCGCCGGGCTCGCCAACGCACTCGACGCCAGGGCCGCGGCGTGGCTGTGTCGCGGCGAATTCGCCGAGGCCGTCGCGGATCTGCGCGCGTGCCTGGACGTCGTCGCCTCGCTCGGCTCGCCCGAAGACGTCGCGTGGTGCACCCAGCACCTGGCCTGGGCGCTGCTCCAGGCAGGCGGGCAGCGGGAGGCCGATGAGCTGATGGCGGATTGCCTTCCGATACTCAGGGAGCAGGCGCCCTGGCCCCGGGCCGCGGCAGCGCTGCACACCGCGGGCGCCGTACGGCTGGCTCTGGGGCAGCTGGAGAGCGCCGAGGCCCTCTTCGCCGAAGTGCTGCACATCGCCCCCGGAGGGAGCTTCCACGCACTGTATCCCGTCGAAGGCCTGGCGCTGGTGGCCGCGGAGAGCGGTGACATGCAGCGCGCCCTGCGGTTGTGCGAGGCGAGCGCGCAGGCGCGACGCCGGCTGGACACCGAGCCCGAGGCACCCTGGCGGCGCAGGATCGAGCAGACGGCGGCCCGTGCCCGGACCCTGCTGCCAACGGCGGCGCGGGAGGCCGCGGTCGTCGGCACTCGCGGGCTGCGGGGGGACCGGCTCGTCGCCTACGCCCTGCGGACAGGGAGCGGTGAACAGGTGCGGCGGGGGCCGGGCACCCTGGGGGCCGGCGACGAGCGGTGGCGGCTGACCGCCAGGGAGTTGATGGTGGTCGAACTCGTCGCGAAGGGGCTGACCAACCCGCAGATCGCGGGCAGACTCGGACTTTCGGCGCATACGGTCGCCACACACCTGGACAGGGTGCGCGACAAGCTGGGTCTTCGCTCACGCACACAGATCGCCCTGTGGTTCGGTCGAAGAGATTCGGAGGCTTCGGTTCCCTGACATCGTGCAGCAGACCAGCAGGAACTCACCCAACTCCGTGCCGACCGCGAAGCCCTCGTCCGCGTCATCCCCCAGCTGACCCTGGAAGAACCGGCAGCTCGGCCAGCAGCTCACGGCCCCCGCCCCAGTCGTCCGTATCCTACCCACCCTGTTCCAACCACCCGTCGCCTGAGGGTCGAGCAGCACCCACCACCACTGTCAACCTATGGCTCCCCAATCGGTGAGGGCGTGCAGAGCCCCTGTCTGGCAACATACGGCTGCGCTGTACCGCGCGGACGGATCCGACGGGCGCGGAACGATCGGTTCGACCGCGAGTTGCAGAATGGGGCCGCCCGCTTGGCCCGCCTCATAACCCGTACCGGTGAGTCCGTACCGTTTGTCTCGCCGGGGCGAGCGTCAGACGGATTCCGCAACCGGCCCCGCACCCTCTTAAAGACCACTCCGACTCGTTCAACGCTCCAGGGAGGTACCGAACATGAAGCACACCGCAGCCCGCACCCGCCGTGCTGTGCTCCGGGCGACCACGCACCCGCACACCCACCCGTACACCGCCTCCGGGGACCGGGGCGTGGCGGCCGGGGAGCACGTGCCTGGGCGCGCGCCGATGGTGCGGTCGTCCGTCTGACCACGCGCGTACAGGAAGGTCTTCAGGAGGCCCGGCCACCTCCGTGATCGGCAAGTACAACGGCAAGCTCAACGGGCTGTGATGGCTCGTCCCGAGTGGCTGAAGGACTGGTGGCAGGGGCAACGATGGCGTGACGACCGCGGTGACACCAGCATCCAGATGGCGATCGTCTTTCCGTTCGTGCTGTTCGCCACGGTGGCCGTCACCCAGGCGTCCATGTGGTACTACGCACGGCAGATCGCGCTGACGGCTGCCCACGAAGGCGCCACCGCAGCCCGCGCCTACCAGTCGAGTCCGGCCGACGGTGCGGCCCAGGCGCGGGCCGTGCTGGGGCGCACTGCGGGTGACAGCCTGCGCGGCTACAGCGTTTCCGCCAGCAGCAACGGGCAGCGTGTGCGGGTTCAGGTATCCGGCACCGCCCTGTCGATGATCCCGGGTCTTTCCGTCCTGCGGGTCACGCAGCCGGCGTCCGGGCCGGTGGAGCGTTGGACGGTCCCGGGGGAATGAATCACGTGCAAGACATGGCCCGTTGGGCTCACAGGCTTCGCAACGATGAGGGAAGTGCCGCGATCGAGGCGGCCGTCATCCTCCCGTCGCTGATCATGTTCCTGTGTCTGGCGATCGCCGGCGGCCGGATCGTCACGTCCGGCGCGAAGATCGATACTGCGGCTGAGGATGCGGTCCGGGAGGCATCCGTTCACCGCACGGCGGCGGCCGCCAAGGGGCCGCGCAGTCAGCAGCCGCGGAGTCCCTGAACGATCAGGGCATCAAGTGCGCGTCGGCGTCCGTCCGCATCAACACCGGCGGCCTGAGTGTGCCGGTGGGGCAGGTCGGGACAGTCACCGTGACCGTGACCTGCACGGTCAATCTGGCGGATCTGCTGTTGCCGGGCGTGCCGGGGGCCAAGACGCTCACGTCCACGGCGACCTCGGTAGTGGACCAGCACAGGCAGCGAGGCGACTGATGATTTTGCGTCGGATGCGGCAGCCCCGAGGTGGCGACCGGGGCGGCGTGACCGTGTTCGCCGCCGTGTGCGTGTTCGCGCTGATCGGCATCATCGGCGTCGCCGTGGACGGCGGCAGCAAGATGCGCGCCACGGAGCGCGCCGAATACATCGCCGGCGAGGCCGCCCGGGCCGGCGGGCCGGCCATCGACCCCGCCGACGCCATCAGAGGTACCGCGATCACCGCCGATCCCCAAGCGGCGGCCGCCGCGGCGCAGGCCTACCTCAGCTCCGCCGGCGCCACCGGCACGGTCAGCGTGTCCGGCGACGGCAAGGCCCTCACCGTCACTGTGACCGGCTCGTACGACACGAAGTTCCTGTCGGTGGTCGGGGTCGGCTCGCTGTCGGTGACCGGCCATGGCAAGGCCACCCTCCTGCACGGCGTCACCCCCCCCCAGGAAAATGATGCGCACCACCACCCGCTCCCCCGCCGCAGCGGTGGGCCGCACCCTGGCCCGGGTCTTCAAAGCCGTGCTTAGCCTGCTCGTCTTGGCCACCGCGGTCGCCGGGCTGCCGCTGCTGCTGGCCTGGGCCACCCCGGTCATCTGGGCTGCCACCCACGACGACCTCACCCACCTGCTGGACCGGCAGGACACCGGCAGCGTCTTTCTGCTGCTGCTCGTCGCGGTGGGCTGGATCGGGTGGGCGCAGTTCAGCTTCTGCGCGGTCCGCGAGCTGATCGCACAGCTGCGGGGCCGGACCTGACACGCCCCGCGGGGGACGGGCGCCTCGCAGCGCGCCACGGCCCTGCTGATCGGCAGCACCCTGATACTGCTGCCTACGAGTTCGGCGCTGGCCTCCGATGCCCAGGCCGCGCCGGCCCCCACGGCTGGAGTTGTGCCGGGCCAGGCGGTCCAGGCCCCGCCGACCGCCGCCAGAGCCGGCCAGGCCTCACCCGCATTCTCCGCGAGCACGCCGGCGTCGCGTACGTACACGGTGCGCGAGACGCGGCCGGCAGAGAGCTTGTGGGGAATCGCCGAGCGGGAGTTGGGGGACGGCGACGACTGGCCGCTGCTGTTCGAGGCCAGCCGGGGCAAGCCGCAGCCGCACGGCCTGCCCGAGATCACCGATCCCGACGTCATCCACGCGGGGCAGCAGGTCACCGTGCCCGCTACCAACAGCGGCCAGCCGCCCCAGGACCGCGACCCGGGTGAAGAGTCGGGCAGCCAGGAGACCACTCCCCCGGCCACGCCGAACCTCCACGGCACGCACAGGCCGGGCGGCAGCACAGGGGATGTCCCAGCGCCCGCGCCCGGACAGACCCAGGCGCCCGCACCGCAGTCATCGGCGCCCAACGCACCGTCCAGTGGTCCGGCCGCGCAACCCGGTCAGGATCAGTCCTCTCCGTCCGCAACGGCATCCGCGACGCCCGAGCCCAGCGCCAGCGCCAGCGCCTCGGCTTCTGGCGCCTCCCCGTCGGCGTCGGCCGAGCCGTCCCGCTCCGCTGCTTCCTCCCCCCGCCCGAGGCCCCGGCGACGGCTCCGGCCAGCAGGCCGCTGAACCTGCGCATCGTGCTTGGCGCCGGCGCGCTGCTCGCCGCTGCGGTCACCGGTGCGCTCGCCCTGCGCCGAACGCTGCAGCGTCGGCGCCGTGAGCCGGGCGAGAAGATCGGCGGCCCCCCCTAGTCAGGGGGCCGCCGACGGCGCTGCGTTCTCAGCGGTTGGTCCACAGGTTCCAGCGCCACGGCCAGGTGCCATCGGCGCACTGGTAGGCGTCCCAGTGCCCGCGATCGATGCCCTGCTGGCCGGCCGTCTGGCAGCCGCTCAAGGTGAGGTACTTGCCCCGGTGGACGTTGAGGCCATCGGCCGCCTGGACGGCGGTCACGTGCGAGGAGGCCGCAGCAGGCGCCGCGATCGCGGGCGCCGTTGCGCTCAGGCCGAGCCCCGTCACGGCGATCGCTGCGAGGGCAGAGAACATGATGCGTACACGCATGGTGAAGCTTCCTTTCGGTGGCAGATTCACAGTCGGCTCATGCGGCTTGTGCCGGCACGGCCATGACCACCGGCCTGCTCACCCTCGGGGGTGATCCGTGCAGCCGGTACGCCGAGTTTGCGGTGGTAGTTCGCCCTTCGCCAGCGGGTCCCGTTTGCTTCACTGATGTCGGGATCAATACATTCCTGACCTGCTGGGACGTATCCATCCCGGGACATGAAGCAGCCGACGGGACACGGTTGCGGCGCTTGCAGGGAGATCCATGTCGATGAATGGCCAACGTCCGGAGGACGCAGTGGCAGCACGGCGGCTGGGCGAGGCGCTGCGGGCACTGCAGAGAAGCTCGGGCCGCACGCTTCGTGCCCTGGAAACCCAGGTCCGCATCAGCGACTCGTCCCTCTCCCGCTACTTCCGTGGCGAAACCGTGCCCCCTTGGCCCGTCGTCCGGGACCTGTGCCGGGCGCTGGACGCAGATCCCAGCGCGTACCGGGCTTTGTGGGAGGCCGCCGACCACCATCGGCGTGAGGAACCGACCCCTGCCGCCCCACGACCAAAACCCTCCCTCACCTGGCCGCGCCGTCTGCGCAAGCGCCTGTCCAGTCCATGGAGCTTCGCCGCGGCCGGCACCGCCATCGGCCTTGCGGCCGGGCTGACGCTGTTCGGCCTCCAGCACTCACCCACCGCGCCCCCTGCACAGGGCGTCACCGAAGCGAAGGACGCGAAGACCGGCTACGACGATGCCGGCGTGCTCGTCCACAACGTCGAAGACAAATGCCAAAAGCCCCGTACCCACGAATGCGCGCTGCATCTGGCCTTCGACCCCTACCGTCCCTACACGACGGCCAACTCTGCCGACCGTGTCTGGCACCATGACCTGCTGCACGCACGTTGCCGGATCGCCGACGGCGTCACCGTCACCGACGAGGAAGAGAAACACAGCAGCATCTGGATCCAGGTCGCGCGGAAAGGGCAGCACCTATGGCTCCCCGGGATCCGCGTCCATCCCGACACGCTGGTCCAGTTGAGCGCCGTACTGCCCAGATGCCCGACATGACAGCGGCTCGGAACCGCCGGAGGAGACGGCACCCGAGGGGCGGCCCGCACCTCGGGCGGTGTATCCCTGCCGCTCTTCGTGGTCGCCCCGTGGGGACTGGCCGCGCTGGACGACGAGGTCGAGCAGGGCGGCCCGGTCGACGGCTCGTCCAGGGTGTGGCTCGTGAAGCGGCGGCGGAGGCGGCAGGCGCACCGCTTTGAGGACCGGCCTCGAGGCACGCGGCCTGGTGGAGGTCCTGAGGGACCTGGACGGGTACGAGCGGCGCTCCGGGGCGTTCGTCGAGCGGCTGGCGGACCGGCTGATGCTGCTGGACCGGCCCGTGGTGCGCGGCCTGCTCGCGGCGGGCCCGCAGGCCGGCGGGGGTGCCGTGTCCAGGTTCACCGCCCGCCGCGTGCGCCGCAGCGCCGGCCTGCCCGCCGACACCAGCAACGCTGTGACCGTCGGCCGCGGGACGGACCGGCACCGGACGTGCGGCGCAGGGCCGGACCAGGCCCCGGCGTGGCCGTTCGTGACTGTGGACTTTGCGAGTTGAACAGGCCAGATGGTCCCGGGACGATCATGACGCGAGCAGGACGAGACGCGTCTCAGGCGGCCTTGGCGGCGGCACCCAGTACCCGCTGAAACTGGCGGCGGCCCTGCTGGCGACGCTGCCCGTCGCGGCACTGTTCTTCTGCTTCCAGCGCTACTTCGTGCAGGGCTCCAACGCCGGAGCCGTCAAGGAGTGGCCCACAGCGTTGCTCGGGAACGCCGACCGCACTGGGGGGGGGGGGGGGGGGGGGGGGGGGTGGGGGGGAGGGGGGGGGGGGGGGGGGGGGGGGGGGGGGGGGGGGGGGGGGGGGGGCGTA
>NZ_JBVIIT010000025.1:67331-85753 GCF_055569615.1 Streptomyces sp. NPDC031379
GCGCTGCCGTTTCTCCTCACCCTCCGTACTGCGTACGGACCCCCCCCCCCCCCCCCCCCCCCCCCCCCCCCCCCCCCCTCCCCCCCCCCAGTGCGGTCGACAGGCACGTTCCGCTGAGTGGTGTGGTCAGCAGGTGACCCATCCGCCCTCTCGTGCCGAACGGAGGGCGGCGTCGGTGAGGTGGGCGGCGCGTGCGCCATCGTCGAACGTGGGCAGCCCCTCCCGGTACTCGCCGCGGATCGTGGCGTAGGTGTCGGCGACGAAGGCGTCGAAGCAGTCGTGGAAGCCCTGCGGGTGTCCGGCCGGCAGGGGCGAGTACGGCACGGCCGCCTCGGACAGAGCCATGGGGTCACGGACCAGCCACTGGGATCCTTCGCGTCCGCCGAGCCAGAGCTGCTCCGGGTTCTCCTGGTCGAAGGCGAGGCTGCCCGAAGCTGCGGAGATCTCGACGAAGAGACGGTTCTTGCGGCCGGGGGCGACCTGGCTGACGGAGACCGAGCCGAGGGCGCCGGAGGCGGTGGCGAACTGCACTGTCGCGAGGTCCTCGGTGAGGACGGGTCCGCTCTGCACGCGGTCGGCGACGACGACGGAGGTCTGTGCGCAGAGCTTGGTGATGCGGTCCCCCGTCACGAACTCGACCAGGTCGAACCAGTGGGATCCGATGTCCCCTATCGTCCGACCCGGACCACCCTTCTCGGGATCCACACGCCAGTTGTCGTCGGTCGACTTCAGCAGCCAGTCCTGAAGGTAACTGCCCTGGATCAGACTGACGCGGCCCAGATCAGCCAAGCGGGCCCTCGCCTCGCGCACCATCGCATGGAAGCGGTACGCGAACGGAACCGCGGCGACCAGTCCGGCCTCGCGCGCCCGCTCGGCCATCAGTGCGGCCGTCGGCGCGTCGGTGGCCAGCGGCTTCTCACAGATCACGGCAAGTCCGGCCTCCATCGCCTTGAGTGCGAGCGGAGCGTGCAGGTGGTTGGGGGTGCAGATGTGCACCACGTCGACGAGTCCGGACTGGATGAGTTCATCGGCCGACCCGAAGGCGCGTTCGGCACCGAAGCGCCGGCCCGCCTGGAGCGCTGCCTCCTCGTTCACGTCCGCCACCGCGACGAGCCGCGCTCCGGTCTGACGGGTGGCCCGGGCATGGATTCGGGCTATGAATCCAGTTCCGATGATTCCAGCCTTAACTTCCGCCGACTCACGTCGTATCTCAAGCATGGACGAGATGCTAGAAGCGACTTATGTTCAAGGTCAAGCAAAAGTCTCGCGGTGGATATGCTTTATCCATCGACGCCCGGCGTCACGACATGAGGAGATGCGGAGTTGACCATCGAAGCCGCAGGTGCAGGGGCCCTTCTGGCGATCCTGCGTACCGGACAGGCACGGACCCGCACCGAACTGATGCAGCTCACCGGTCTCGCCAGGTCCACGGTGACCCAACGGCTCGATGCCCTCCTCGACCATCACTGGATCGTGCCGACGGGCGACGCGATCTCCTCGGGCGGCAGGCCGGCCGTGGCGTTCACCTTCAATGCCGGGGCGAGGGTCGTCCTCGCTGCAGACCTGGGCGCCACGCACGCGCGCCTCGCCGTGACCGACCTGGCCGCCCAGGTGCTGGCCGAGCGCAGCCAGGACATGGCGATCACCGAGGGCCCGGAGCCGGTACTGGACTGGCTGGTTCAGGAGTTCGAGAGCCTGCTGACCGAAGCCGGGCACACCATCGCCGACGTCTGCGGTGTCGGCATCGGCCTGCCCGGACCGGTCGAGCACTCGACGGGTCACCCCGTGAACCCGCCGATCATGCCCGGCTGGGACGGCTTCGACGTGCCGGGCTGGCTCGAACCACGGCTCGGCGCCCCGGTGCTTGTCGACAACGACGTCAACATCATGGCGCTCGGCGAGCACTGGGCGGTCAGCCCGGAGATCGAGCACCTGCTCTTCGTGAAGATCGGCACCGGCATCGGCTGCGGCATCATGACCGAGCACCGTCTCCATCGCGGTGCCCAGGGAGCCGCCGGCGACATCGGCCACATTCAGGTCACCAGCGCCCCCGACCGGGTCTGTCGCTGCGGCAACATCGGCTGCCTGGAAGCCGTGGCCGGCGGCGCGGCCATCGCCGATCAACTGCGCGCCCTCGGCGAAGACACGGCGGACAGCCGCGACGTGGTCGCACTGGTCCGGGCAGGAAACCCCGCGGCGATCCAGATGATCCGCCAGGCCGGCCGGAACATCGGTGACGTACTGGCGTCACTGGTGAACTTCTTCAACCCCAGCGCGATCGTCATCGGCGGTGACCTGTCCGACGCCGGTGAGCACCTGCTGGCCGGCGTCCGTGAACTCATCTACAGCCGGTCCCTCCCGCTCGCGACCCAGCATCTGACCGTCCGCGTCCGTCGGCTCGGAGACCGTGCCGGCGTCATCGGCGCGTCCGTCATGGTCATCGAACACGTGCTCAGTCCGACCGCGGTCGACCGCTCGGTCGCAGCCGGCTGACGGTGCCGGGCACCGCCCGGCAGGATGGGCGCGCCGAGAGCCATCGCCGCTGCGGCGACCGCAGAAACGTCGAGCCCTCCGGCCCTCCCCGCCATGCCTCGGCGACCCACAACGGTGCTGGCCCCGCCGACACACGGCGGGGCCAGAACCGGCGACGTCATCGGCCCGTCAGGAGGTCAGCTTCCACTTCTGGTTGGCGCCGCCCCAGCAGCTCCACAGCTGCACCGGCGTGCCCGGCGCCGCGAGGCCGCCCTTGACATCGAGGCACTTGCCGGAGTGCGGATTCACCAGCGTGCCATCGGCTCGCGGCACCCAGTTCTGAGCACCGGTGTTGTTGCAGCGATAGAGCTGGGCCTTCGCTCCGTTGTCGGTGGAAGCCCCGCTCACGTCCAGACACTTGCCCAGCGCCCGCAGGGTCTGCTCGGACCTGGCCCAGGTCTGCGCGGCGGTGCCGTTGCAGGTGTCCACCTGCACCTGGGTTTCATCCGCGGGTTCACCGCCCTGCACGTCCAGGCACAGCCCACCCAGCCCCACGACCGGACCGGACCCGGGCTTGGTGAAGGTGAAGTCGTCGACGTCGAACAGCCCGGACCCACTGCCCTCGAAGGTCAGGTACACATCCGCGGTGCCCCCAGGAACGTCCGACAGGGTCGCCGACACGTCCTGGAACGTCGACCAGCCCCCGGTGTTCGGAACGGCGACCGACCCCAGGATCGGACCGGTCGGGGAACCCGTCCGCACCCGCAGGGTGCCACCCGAGCCACCGGACACGACCCGGGCACGGAACCCGGTCGCCCCGTTCAGGGCGAGCCCGTCGTACCGCGCCCAGTCCCCCGGGTCGATGTAGCCCAGGGTCTGCCCGCCGTTCGCTCCGGCCTTGGCGTAGGAGGACACTCCGCCGGCGTCCGAGTACGACTCGGCCTGCACCGCGCTCGTGCCGCTCAGGTCCTTGATCCGGATGTTGCGGAACGAGACGTCGTCGCCGGTCCCGTGGTTCTGGATGCCGATGTGGCCGGCCAGGGAGCGGGCGGGATCGGTGTTCGTGTAGTCGTTGATCTTCGTGCCGTTCAGGAACACCTGGAGGTGCTCGCCTTCGACAAGCAGCTCGAAGGTGTTCCACTCGCCCGGAGGGTTGAGCGCGGCGTCGCGGGCCGCGGCATCGGGGCCCTGGACGGAGTAGACGGCCCCGGTGGTCTTGTCCGGGGAATCGGTGGCGTCGATCTGGACCTCGTAGCCGTTGTTGACGGCCGACGTCCAGTCATCGGACGGCGGGAAGCCGAGGAAGACGCCGGAGTTGTCGTCGCCGTCCATCTTCCAGTCGAGCCTGAGCGAGTACGAGGTGTACTGCTTGGCGCTGTACCACAGCAGCCCCGTGCCGCCTTGCGATGTCAGGGTGGCGTCGGAGTTGCTGAAGCTCCCCGGGCCGGCCTGCTTCCAGCCGGTGGTCGATCCGTTGTACAGCGTGGTGTACCCGGTTTCGGGGCGGCAGTCGGCGTTGGTTTCGCCTGCCGCATACCGGATACCGCCCAGCAGCATCTTCCGGAACGAGGCGTCGGCCCAGGTCTCCTTCGTGTGGCCGAAGCCCGTGTACCAGGACCGTCCACTGCTGATGGTCTTGCACCAGGTGATCGGGTGGTCGCCCATGGGGGAGGCGGGCGAGTAGGTCGACTCGTCGAGCGAGGCCAGCACATGCGCGCTGGAGCGCGGGTTGCTCCTGTAGTCGTACCACTCGTCGGTACGGGTCCACGGGGCCGAGGCCAGATGGGCCGTGCTGGAGTGCGCCCGGTCCTCGATGTCGACCTTGGCCTGCTGGATGGCAGGGTGCGACTTGAAGTAGGCGCCGACGAGCTTGCCGTAGAAGGGCCAGTCGTACTCGGTGTCGGCAGCCGCATGCGTCCCGATGAATCCCCCGCCGGCTTCGATGTAGCTCTCGAACGCCGACTGCTGGGAGTCGTTCAGCACGTCACCGGTGGTGTTGAGGAAGACGACCGCTTCATAGGGAGCGAGCCCGCTCGCTGTGAACGTGGACGCGTCCTCGGTGGCTGTGACGTTGAAGCCGTTCGCGGACCCGAGGTCCTTGACCGCCTGGATGCCGTCCGCGATGGAGTCGTGGCGGAATCCGGCGGTCTTGCTGAAGACCAGGACATCGAACTGATCCGCCGCGGCGGCATGTGGCGCGGCGCTGACGCTGGCCAGGGTGGTGAGCAGCACCGCTGATGCGCTCAGGAACGATCGGTAGCTCACGTCAGGGCCTTCCACTTCTGGTTGGTGCCGTCCCAGCAGGTCCAGAGCTGCGTGCGACGGCCGTTGTCGGTCTTGGCGTCCTCGACGTCAAGGCACTTGCCGGAGTGGGGGTTGACCAGCGAACCGTCGGCCCGCTGCACCCAGTTCTGCGCGACCGTGTTGTTGCACTCGAAGAGCTGGACCCTCGCCCCGTTCTGTGCGGAGGCCCCCTCCACGTCGAGGCACTTGCCCAGCGCGCGCAGCGTCTGGCCGTCGCGCTGCCAGGTCTGGGCCCCGGTCTTGTTGCAGTCGTAGATCTGAACCTCCGTGCGGTCCTTGGAGTCGCCGCCCTCGACATCCAGGCACTTGCCGGCCAGCCCGACCACCGGGCCGGCGGTGGTGAAGGTGAAGGAGTCGACGTCGAACAACTTGCCGGAGCCACCGGAGAAGGTCAGGTACAGGGTGGTCGTCTCCGCGGCCGCGCCGGACACGCTGCCGGAGACCGTGGTGAACTTCTCCCAGCTCCCCGTGTTCTCGACGGCCGCCGAGCCCAGTACGGGTCCGGTGGGCGAGCCGGCGCGGATCTGCAGGGTGCCGCCGACGCCGCCGGAGGAGACCCGGGCGGTGAACGACTTCACCTTCTCCAGTCGGTAGGGCTTGAAGGAGATCCAGTCGCCGTTGTCGATGTCTCCGACGGTCTGTCCGCCCTCCGCGGCCGTCTTGGCGTACGCCGTGATGCCCGAGGAGTCGTCGTAGTGCTCGGCCTGCCGCTTGCGCAGTTGGGTGGTGACCCGCTTGCCGCCCGGCAGGCCCTTGCTGTCGGCGTACGTGGCGTCGAAGACGGGGAAGAGCCGGGCCGCGTCACCTTCGTTGGAGTCCTCCGCCGTGATCCAGCCAGAGCAGCCCTTGACTGTGCTGAGCTGGTGAGTGTGCGTGTTGGGAGGGGTGTCGTGCCGGACCGCGTTGTTCATCGCCGCCCGGTCGCAGTCGGGTGAGGATCCGTCCTCGTCATCGGTCGCGGTGAACTGGAACGGAATGACGTCACCGAAAGAGATCAGCTGGCCGTCCGCGGGCTGGCTGACCGTGACGGTCGGCGGGGTGTTCCCGACCCCGATGACCACGTCGTCCGTTGCGGTGGCGCCGTTGGAGTCGCGGACGGTCAGGGTCGCCTTGTAGGTTCCGTCGGCTGTGTAGGTGTGCGACGGGTTGGCCTCGGTCGAGGTCGCTCCGTCACCGAATGCCCACGAGTAGGTGATCGGGTCGCCGTCCCCGTCCTTCGACCCGGCCGACGAGAAGTTCACCGACAGCGGGGCGTGCCCGTAGGTCGGGTCGCCCTTGGCCTCGGCCACCGGGGCGTGATTGCCGCCCGACCCGACATAGTCGTAGCGCAGCAGCCTGGAATTCTCATTGAGTTGGAAGTTCCCGCCGGTTCCGTAGTCCAGCACGTACAGGGCGCCGTCCGGGCCGAACTCGACGTCCATGACCTGGTTGACGTTGTCGTTGGGGCTGTTCTTGAAGTCGAGGATCTCGCCGACGCCGCCGGTGGAGGTCAGTTGGATCGCCTTGATCCAGCCGCGGGAGAACTCTCCTGCGAAGAAGTGCCCGTCGAGCGACTGCGGGAACTTGGCGGTCGAGGGGTTGTTCGCGTCGTAGCGGTAGACCGGTCCGGCCATCGGCGCCTCCCCTCCGCTGCCGAACTCCGGAGGGCTGCCGGCGTCGCCGCCGTAGCGGATCCAGGACGGCTTGGCCGGCGGGAGCTTCGTCAGTCCGGTGTTGTTCCGGGAGTTGTTCGTGGGCCCGTTCGCACAGTCGAACTTCGGTCCGGTCGTGTTGGTCGCGAAGTCCCAGTCGTTGTAGGTCTCGGCCGTGGTGTTGGTGCCCGTGCAGTACGGCCAGCCGTAGTTGCCGGGCTCGGTGACGCGGTCGAACTCGACCTGTCCCCCGGGACCACGGTTGGGGTCGGTGGCACCCGCGTCGGGACCGTAGTCGCCGACGTAGATCGCGCCGGTCTGCTTGTCGATGTTCATCCGGTAGGGGTTGCGGAACCCCATCGCGTAGATCTCGGGGCGGGTCTTGGCCGTGCCCGGGGCGAACAGGTTGCCCGCCGGGATGGAGTAGCTGCCGTCACCGTTGACCTTGATCCGCAGGATTTTGCCCCGCAGGTCGTTGGTGTTCGCCGAGGTGCGCTGGGCGTCGTAGGCCTCCTGGCCCGGCCGCTCGTCGAGTGGCGCGTACCCGGTGTTGAACGGGTTGGTGTCGTCGCCGGTGGACAGGTAGAGATTGCCGTCCTTGTCGAAGTCGATGTCGCCGCCCACGTGGCAGCAGATGCCGCGGGTCGCCGCGACGTCGAGGATCTTCTTCTCGCTGGCCATGTCGAGCGTGTAGTCGGACTTCAGCGTGAACATCGACAGCCGGTTGACGTTCTCGGAAGCGGGCGCGTAGTAGAGGTAGATCCGCCGGTTCGAGGTGAAATCGGGGTCGATGCCGACTCCTTGGAGCCCCTCCTCGTCGTTGGTGTAGACGGACAGCGACCCGATCACGGTCGTGTTGCCGTCCTTGTCGGTGCGCCGCAGCTTGCCCTCGCGCGCGGTGTGCAGCACCGACCGGTCGGGCAGCACCTCCATCGCGATGGGCTCACCCAGCTCGCCACCCCCCTTGGCGAGGGTGACCTCCGAGAAGTCCTCGGCAACGATTTCGTGCGCGGCAGCCGGGGTGGACAGGCCGGCGACCGCGGTGAGTGAGGCGGCCATCAGCAGCAACGCTGTAGCCGCGCTCCAGGGGCGTGTTCTTCGGGACACGAAGAGGCCTTTCGATGATCGACGCGTACGCCGACCGCGTCGAGAGGCTGAAGAGCCGTCCCGTCGGCGTGCCACGCGCCGAGATCCGGGACATCGACACAGTGGCAGCGCACGGTTCTGACCGTCAAGACGCTTACATAAGATTAACCTGAGCAGTCTTTTGCTTGACACTCGTCATAAGCCAGATCGATGATGGCGGTACCTGAGAAGCAGTCCCTGTCCTCACGGGTACCGGTGGAGACAGCGATCCGCCGGGACGCCATTCCGGGCCGCTTCACCCGAGCCGTATCGGTCCTCCTGGCACGCCGAGCCATGGACCTCGCGGATGCCACATCACGGGTGGAGCGCCTGGGACGGGGCTTATGACGTCAGGTCACCTGGTGATGAAGGGCGCAGACGGTGACGATGTCCCAGGAGAGCGGCAGAGTGACGTGACGGAACCGCCCCCAAGCGTCCGTTCCGCCCAGTCGCACGATCTCCACCACCGAGCCGGTGCAGAGCATCCGTCATCCCGCCCGCGTCGCCTACGGCGACCTGCTCCCCGGCCGCACGCCCACATGGCCGCGCCTTCCGGCCGTTTCGTCCTGTGCACGGCCTCGGCACGGACCGCGTGTACGCGTACGCCTTCGATCCCGTCACCGGCCGTCTCGCCCTCCACCACACGACCCAGCTGCCTGCCGGCCGGGGCCCTCGCCACCTCGCCTTCCACCCCTCGGCCCCGTACGCCTACCTCGTCAACGAGCTTTCCTCGACCCCCAGCGTCTGCACCCGGGACGCGCTCGCCGGTCTCCTCGAAGCCGTCGCCGAGTACGGCACACGGCAGGACCCGCACGCGCCGAACGCCAACTACCCGGCCGCGGTGCGCCTTTCTCCGGACGACCACTTCATCTACTCCACCAACCGCGGCGACGACCCCATCGCCGTACACGCCGTGAGCGAAGACGGCTCCAGCGTCGACCTGGTCGCCGGCGTTCCCTGCGGCGGGACATGGCCGCGTGACATCGCCCTCGCCCCCGACGAACACTTCGTCTTCACCGGGCCGACCCGCGCCGTGGGTCGACCCTCACTTCAGACCCGCAAGGCCCAGCAGCAGACCCTTCACCTCTGTGGCCGGGACCGGACCCGAGACAGCTTGCGGGTCGGAGCAGAGGAGGAGGGGGCCGTCCTCGGGGTCGGCGGGCAATCGACCGTGGCTGCCGCGCACGGGCGACGGATCGAGCGGTACGACGGCCATGCGGTAGCGCATGCCGAGCTTCTTGCGGGCGAGCGCGGTGGCGGCTTTGACCTTGACGTAGGGGTCGAGCGGGTCCATGAAGAGTTCGACCGGGTCGTAGCCGGGTTTGCGGTGGATCTCGACCAGGCGTGCGAAGTCGGGGGCACGGTCGTCGTCGAGCCAGTAGTAATACGTGAACCAGGCGTCCGGCTGCGCGACGGCGACGAGTTCACCGGAACGCGGGTGGTCCAGGCCGTACCGCTTCTTGCCTTCGTCGTCGAGGAGTTCATCGATTCCGTCGAGGCCCGCGAGCGCGGCACGGGTGGTGTCGAGGTCCTCGGGGCGCCGGACATAGACGTGGGCGATCTGGTGGTCGGCGACGGCGAAGGCCCGCGAGGCCATCGCGTCCAGGTACTCCATGCCGTCCTGTGTGTGCACCTCCAGCAGGCCCGCCCGGCGCAGCGCCCGGTTGATGTCGACGGTGCGGGTGGCGCGGGTGATGCCGTACTCCGACAGCACCACGACAGTACGACCCTCCTCACGCGCCTCGTCCAACAGTGGGGCAATGGCGGCGTCGAGGTCGGCGGCCGCCTTCAGGGAGCGCGGGTCGTCGGGGCCGTAGCGCTGGAGGTCGTAGTCGAGGTGGGGGAGGTAGCAGAGCGTCAGGTCGGGGTGGCGGGTGGCGTTGATATGGCGGGTGGCGTCGATGATCCAGTGGCTGGAGACCAGATCGGCGCCGGGGCCCCAGAAGTGGAAGAGCGGGAAAGTGCCGAGCTTGTCGGTGAGTTCGTCGTGGAGGGCGGCGGGACGGGTGTAACAGTCGGGTTCCTTGCGGCCGTCGGCGTAGTAGATCGGACGTGGGGTGACGGTGATGTCGGTGTCTGCGCCCATGGCGTACCACCAGCAGATGTTGGCGACCGTGTAGCCGGGGTGGGCGCGGCGGGCGGCGTCCCACAGCTTGTCCCCGGCGACCAGGCCGTTGTGCTGGCGCCACAGCAACACTTCGCCCAGCTCACGGAAGTACCAGCCGTTGCCGACGATGCCGTGCTCCGAGGGCAGGGTGCCGGTCAGGAACGTCGACTGCGCGGCACACGTGACCGCGGGCAGCACCGTACCGAGCGGCGCCTCGGAGCCGGTGTCGGCAAGCGCCCTCAGATGGGGCATGTGATCCAGCAGGCGGGGGGTGAGGCCGACGACGTCGAGCACGAGCAGCGGGGTGGGGTCGGTCATGGCAGCTCCTTCAGGCCGAGGTCGGTCAGCAGGTCGCGCGCGAAGGCGAGTTCGGCTGCGATGCCGTCGATCAGGCCGGCGCGGTCGGCCGGCCGGAGGGAGGGCGGCAACGCCTGCCAGGTGTAGGTCTCCACCTCCAGGTGGTGCGTGCGTGCCATCGGGCCGCCGACAAGGCGGGTGAGGCAGTCCCGCAGCACGGGGAGTGTGGCGGTCAGTGGCGGTGTGGGCACCGCCTGCAGCGGAACGTGGAAGTGCGCACGCCACGGTGCGGTGACCGGGAGGCCGCCGAGACGGAGGGCCTCCCCGAGGTCGTCGGTGCCCCGCAGCCCGTCCTTCGTCCGCACCCGGGTCTGGTGCAGGAATCGGGGTTCGTCGAAGGCCGCGAGGGCCTGGCGTACCTCGGGCAGGTGCGGGTCCTGCGCGTGGAGGGCGGCGGAGAGTTGAGCCTTGACGACGGGGATGCCCGCGGTCTGGAGCCCGCCCAGCGCGGTCGCAGGGTCCTGGAAGGAAGTGGCGAGGTGACAGGTGTCCACGCAGACGCCGATCCGGTCGTGGCCGATGTCGGCGAGCGGGCCGATGGCATCGGCTGTGGTCTCCACGACGCAGCCGGGCTCGGGCTCCAGACCGACGCGGATCGACCGTCCGGTGGACCTCTCCATGGCGTCGAGGTACTCGGCCAGGGTGACCAGCGCGATGTGGGCCGCCTGAGCCGATCTGTGGTCGAAGGACGTCCGCCAGGCCAGGGGAAGGGTGGAGATGCTGCCTTCCCCGACATCGGCCGGCATCAGTGCGGAAAGCAGCCGGGCCAGGTCGGCCGTGTAGCGGAGGCGTTCTGAGTCATTCCAGTCCGGCTTGTACACGCGGTACTTGACCTCTTCGGCGCCGAAGCCTTCGTACGGAAAGCCGTTGAGGGTGACGACCTCCAGATGCCGCTGCCTCAGCTCGGTACGCAGCAGTCGCAGGGCGTCGGGGTACCGGATGAGGGTGTGCGCGGCGTCTTTGGCGAGCCATAGGCCGATACCGAGGCGGTCCCGGCCGAGCCGGTGCCGCACCGGCTCGCAGTAGTCGCGGAGCTGGGCCAGCACTCCGCTGAGCGTCTCTGCGGGGTGGACATTGGTGCAATACGCCAGATGGACCGTGGAGCCGTCCGGGTGCCGGAAACGCATGCGGTCACTCCCCGCCTCTGAGGACTGAGTTGCCCTCGTGGGTGGCGTCGGTGGCCGCGACGTCCAGGTTCAGCCGGCCGCTGAGCCCGTAGAAGGCGACCGGGTTGCGCCACAGCACAAGGTCGACGTCGTCCTCGGTGAAGCCCTCGGCCAGCATGAGGTCGGCGACCTTGCGGGTCCTGAGGGGGTCGCTGCGGCCCCAGTCGGCGGCCGAGTTCACGAGCAGGCGCTCGGGCCCGTACGTGTGCAGTATGGAGACCATGCGCTTCTCGTCCATCTTGGTGTCCGGGTAGACGGAGAAGCCGAGCCAGCAGCCGCTGTCCTTGGCCTCCTTGACGGTGGTCTCGTTGAGGTGGTCGACCAAGACGCGGCTCGGGTCGAGTGCGGACTCCCGGACCACGTCAAGAGTGCGACGCAAGCCGACGAGCTTGTCGCGGTGCGGGGTGTGCACGAGCGCGGGCAGACCATGGTCGGCGGCGAGCTGGAGCTGGGCGGCGAGGGCGGTGTCCTCGGCGGGGGTCAGCGAGTCGTAGCCGATCTCACCGACGGCCACGACCTGGTCCTTGACGAGATAGCGGGGCAGTTCGTCCAGGACGGGCAGACAGCGCGGGTCGTTCGCCTCCTTTGGGTTGAGGGCGAGCGTGCAGTGGTGGGCTATGCCGTACTGGGCGGCGCGGAAGGGCTCCCAGCCCAGCAGGGAGTCGAAGTAGTCGTAGAACGAGGCGGGCGAGGTGCGGGGCTGGCCCAGCCAGAAGGACGGCTCGACGACCGCGCAGACGCCGGCCGCGTGCATGGCCTCGTAGTCGTCGGTGGTCCTGGACGTCATATGGATGTGCGGGTCGAAGATGCGCATGTCAGTGCTCCTGGGTGGCGAGGCGAAGGGCTCGGTGGAGGTCGGCCGGCACGGAGCGGCCCGCGGCGGTACGTTCGGCCGCGTAGTCGGTGAGCATCCGCGCCAGTTCCCCGTCCCCGGCCGCGCGGCGTTCGAGGTCGGCCACCTCGCCCAGGGGCACGCCGGTGAACAGGCACTTCAGTACGGCGTGCCGCCAGGCGTGGGCGCCCAGGTGTTCGGCGGCATACGGGCCCATGGCGGCGGCGACGAGCCGGGTGTCGTTGGTGCGCAGGGCGTCCTCGACCAAGGGAAGGGCATCGGCGGGGGTCAGGTGCGGGAGGTGAGGCAGCACATGAAGGACGGCGCGGCGTTCGTCGGCTGTGCCGTGCGCGTACAGCCGGGCGAGGGCGGAGGGCCCCGGCTGGACCGCATGAAGGAGGAGGACGCGGGCGACGTCCTCGGCACCCCGGCACCGCCGTCCCGCCTCGGCGAACCGCGCCTCCCAGACGGGCAGCGAACGAGGCGGGGCGTTCTTGGCCGCGGCGGCGTCGACAACGGCCTCGGTCAGCCAGACACGGACGGGGGTGTCGAGCCGCTCCCACATTCCGGCGAGGTCGGCGGTCGGCTGTGTGGTCATGCGTGTGCTCCTTCCTCAAGGCCGCGCAGGTAGTGAAGGGAACCTGCGGCCAGACTCGGACCGGCGTGCGAGTGGCGGGGCAACTCCACGCTGATCAGGCCCTGGTAGCCGGTGTAGGTGAGGTCGGCGAGGGCATCGAGGACGGGCGGGAAGTCGATCTCGCCCGAACCGAACGGGAGGTGCTCGTGGATTCCGCGCCGCATGTCCTCGATCTGCACGTGGCGCACCCAGGGCGCGGCCGTTCGGATGCAGTCGGCGGGCGGGGCGGGCTCCAGGCACTGGCAGTGGCCGATGTCCAGGGTCAGGCCGAGCGCCTCGGGGTTATCGAGCAGGTGGCGCAGGTGGTGGAAGTCGGCCAGGGTGGCGAGGAGATGGCCGGGCTCGGGTTCCACGGCGAGCGGCACGCCCAGAACGGTGGCCGCGTCGAGGACGACCGCCAACTCGTCGGCCAGCCGCTTCCATGCCGTGTCCGGATCGACGCCGTCGGGGATGACGCCGCTGAAGCAGTGCACCGCGTGCGCGCCCAGGTCGGCGGCGGTCTGGACGGCCCGCACCAGCATGCGCACCCGGGCCGCGCGCCCCTCGGGTTCGGGATCGAGCAGCGAGGGGCCGTGTTTGCGGCGCGGGTCGAGGACGTAGCGGGCGCCTGTCTCGATGGTCACCGTCAGCCCGAGGGCGTGCAGGGTGCGGGACAGCCGGCTCACCCGGACGGAGAAGTCCGGCGCCATCGGATCGAGGTGCATGTGGTCGAGGGTGAGTCCGACGCCGTCGTAGCCGAGGTCGGCGAGGAGGAACAGCGCGTCGTCGAGCCGTAGGTCGGTCAGTCCGTTGGTGCCGTAGGCCAGGCGGAGGGTCATGTCGGGCTCACCTTCCGGGAGACACGGCGCGCCAGCGGCACCAGTGCCATCAGTGCCCCGCCGAGGGCGGGGGCGCCGGCGCGGGCCGCGAGGGCGGCCTGGAGGGGGATGAGTGATCTGATCCCGCCTCCCACCGCGCGTTGTGTGAGGGGCGGGGAGGGGTTGAGGGTGGCGTGCAGGTAGGGCCGGGCGGCCGTGGCGCCGTAGAGGGTGGCGAGAGCCGGGGCGGTGAGGTCGCGGGCCAGTTGCCTGCCGGAGCGGTAGGCGACTGGGGATCCCGCCGGCCCGTCCGAACGCCTCCATGCGAGTGTTGCCCCGATGGCGCTGCTTGCGGCCAGTGCGGCCAGGGGAGCCAGGGCGGATCCGCCGGTGGTCTCGTTCCGGGCGACACGAGTGACCGCGTACGTGTGGGCGGCCAGTGCCGTCGAGGACAGGGCCACGGCGGGGCGAAGAGGCCGTCCGCCGGCCGCCACCGCGCCGAGCAGCAGGTCCAGGCCGCGGGCCGCGCCCATCGCCACCGCCCCCGCGCGGGTGTGCTTGAGCTTCAGGTCGTACGCCCAGACGGTTGCGGCCAGGCACCCGGCGACCGCCGCGGCCGGGCGCCCTGCCCGCGCCGCGAGGGCGAGAGCGGCCCCCGTGAGCCCGACCGCCGCCCCCACAGCGGCGGCTGGGGGTATGCGACCCGACGGAAGGGGTCGGTCCGGGCGCTCACGCGCGTCCTCTTCCTGGTCCGCCCAGTCGTTCAGGGCCATGCCCGCCTCATACAGGCACAGGGAGCAGCCGATGGCGAGCGCCGTACGCCGGTCTGGGCGCACTCCGGCGGCCGCCGCCCCGGCGAGCGCGTCGCCGGGGACGGTGAACAGCGCCGAGACGCGCAGCAGTTGGGCCCAGTCGCGGAGCTCGCTCACGCGCCCGCCGTCCGCAGCCGGTCGGCGAAGCCGAGCAGCGCCAGGTACTGCTCGGACAGCGACGAAACCGCCCCCGGGTCGGGATCCTTGAAGAAGAACCCCAGCTCGGGCAGCGGACCGGTCAGCCCCGCTTCGTGCGCCCGGGCGACGAGCCGGGCCAGGTCGAGGACGAGCGGCGCCGCGAGCGCGGAATCGCACCCCTGCCAGGTGGTCTGCAGTACCATCCGCGCGCCGAGGAACCCCTCGAAGGCGATGTGGTCCCAGGCCGTCTTCCAGTCCCCCATCGACGGTACGTCATCGATGTGTACCACGCCCTCGGGGGCGGCCCCGAGGGTCTCGGCGAGGACCCGTGTCTTGCCGGCGTTCTTCGCGGCGGCAGCGTCCGGGTCGGCGAGCGCCGCACCGTCTCCCCCGCCCAGGAGATTGGTGCCGGACCAGGACCGCACGGTGAGCGCGCGCTGTGCGAACATCGGGCCGAGCACGGAGCGCAGCAGGGTCTGCCCGGTCTTGCCGTCCCTCCCGGCCACCGGTACGTCGTACGGGCCGTGGAGCGCCGGATGACGAAGTCCGGTCGAGGGGGTGAAGTTCACGTACGCGGCTCCTGCGCGCAGAGCGGCGGCGGCGTACAGCGAGCTGGCCGGCAGTCTGTCGTCCCCCGCGAGGGGCGCGGGTTCCGTGGAGGCGACGTTGACAACGACACAGCGGGCGAGGTTGTTGCGCCTCTGGAAGGAGCCGATGTCCTCGGTGAAGGCACTGATCAGTTCGTGATCGTCGCGCAGGTCGTCGACGAGGGGGCCACCGGTGCGTATCTCGGCGTCGGCCGCGGCAAGTTCACCGCGCACCGCATGAGGTACATCGTGCGGGAGGACGCCCTGGGCGGCGAGCTGCTCGGCACGCTTCGGCAGGGGGCAGGCGGCCACGTCGTGCCCGCCGAAGACAAGGTGTCCCAGGTCCGGGAGCCCGCATCCCGCGAAGGGCGGAGTGAGGGTGACCATCCCGACGGCCGGCTGAAGTCCGCCGCCGACGGCCGCGCACCCGGCCACCACCGTGGTGGCGACAGAGCCACGGGCTCCGATCAGCCAGATTCCCGTACGGGTCACTGCCGGTGTGGATGTCGATGACGTCATCACGAGCGCCTCTCTGCCGTTCTTGTTCGTGGTGTATGCGTGTGATGAGTGGAAGATCCGTGCCGGGGGCGAGAGCCGCTGTCCCCGGCACGGACCCGTTGGTGGCGGGGTTCCTCGGTCGCCTGGTTCAGGCGGAGGACCCTCGATGCGTGGACCTCAGGTCAGGAGCGCTCAGGACGGCAGAGTCCACTGCTGGTTGGCCTTGCCGTGGCAGGTCCACAGGTGCAGGTGTGTTCCGTCGCCCCAGGTGCTGCCCTCGGCGTCGAGGCACTTGCCCGAGTGCGGGTTGCGGACCGTGCCGTCGCTCTGCGACCGCCATTCCTGGGCGGGGGTGTCGTTGCAGGTGTAGAGCTGGATCTTCGTGCCGTCGTCGGTGCCACGCCGCTGCACGTCCAGGCACTTGCCGTTGACGCCCTTCACCTCACCGGTGCGGGTGCCGCCGGATCCGTCCGTCACGATGTCGAAGTCGTCGACGTCGAAGAGGGCTCCGCTGCCGCCCTTGAAGACCAGGTAGATCTTGGTGGTCGCGTCGGGCAGATCCCGCAGCGTGGTCTCCACGTCGGCGAAGGTCTCCCAGCCGCCGGTCGGCTTCACCTCGGCGGAGCCGTGCAGCGGACCGGTCGGGGAACCGGTGTGCAGCTCCAGCGTGCCGCCCGCGCCGCCGGAGGAGACCCGGGCCTTGAGCTTGGTCGCTCCGGTGAGCCGGTACGGGTCGAAGGAGATCCAGTCGCCGTTGTGGATATCGCCGACCGTCTTACCGCCATGGGCCGCGGCCTTGTCGTACAGCTTCAGGTTGCCGCTCTGGGTGGTGAAGTGCTCGGCCTGGCGGTGGTGCGGCTGGAGGGTGACCTGGCTCCTGCCGGTCAGGGGCGTCTGGCCGCCTGCACCGTTGTCGGTGTACTCGGCTCCCACAAGGCCGAATATGTTGGCGTCCTGGTCGTGTTCGCCGTCCTTGGGCGGCGTCAGGGTGCCCTCGCAGCCCTGGACCCTACTCAGCTCGTGGGCGTGGCTGTCGTGTCCGAGGCTGAAACGGACGGTGACCTTGGAGCAGTCGATCTCGGGCTCCTCGGGGTCGGTCACCTTCACCTTGAAGGGGACCGGGTCGCCGAACTCGTACAGGGAACCGTTGGCGGGGCTGACGATCTCCACCTTCGGCTTGGTATTGCCCACGACCACGCGCACGCTCGCGTGGCCCTCGTGGCCGTCCGGGTCCTTGGCGGTGAACGTCGCCTGATAGGTGCCGTTCCGCTCATAGGTGTGGCTGGGGTTGGCCCCCTCGCCCGTGGTGCCGTCGCCGAAGTCCCAGGAATAGGTGAGGTCCGTGCTGTCGCCGTCGGTGGCCTTGCCGGTGAAGGAGACCTTCAGCGGGGCGGCCCCGTCGGTACGGTCGGCGCTCGCCTCGGCGACCGGGGTGAGGCCGTCCTTGGCGTAGTCGATGCGGTAGAGCGCGGAGTTGGCGTCGCCGCCGAAGGTTCCCGTGCCGTAGTCCAGGACGTACAGCGCCCCGTCCGGGCCGAAGGTCATGTCCATGACCTGGGTACCGGTCCACGGGAACGCGTTGATCTTCTGGACGGTGCCGTCCTCGCCCTGCTCGATCCGCTTGATCCAGCGGCGCCCGTACTCGCCCGCGAAGAAGTCCCCGTCGTACTCCTGGGGGAACTTCACCGACGAGGTCGAGTCCGCGTCGTAGCGGTAGACGGGACCGGCCATCGGGGACTCGGAGCCGGAGCCGAACTCGGGCACCGAACCACCGTCGTACGGGATCCAGGCCGGCTGCGCGGGGGGCAGGTCGGTGAGGCCGGTGTTGAACCGGGAGTCGTTCTTGGGGGCCGCACAGTCGAACTTCGAGCCCGGCTTGCCGGTGGCGAAGTCGTGGTCGACGTAGGCGTCGTTCTTGCCGGTGCAGAACGGCCAGCCGAAGTTGCCGGGCTTGGTGACGCGGTTGAACTCGACCTGGCCGGCGGGACCGCGGTTCGGGTCGGCCGCGCCGGCGTCGGGCCCGTAATCGCCCACGTAGATCACGCCGGTCTTCTTGTCGACGCTCATCCGGAAGGGGTTGCGGAAGCCCATCGCGTAGATCTCGGGACGGGACTTGTCGGTGCCCTTGGGGAAGAGGTTGCCGTCGGGGACGGTGTAGGAGCCGTCGGCGGCGACCTTGATCCGCAGGATCTTGCCGCGCAGGTCGTTGGTGTTCCCGGCGGAGCGCCGGGCGTCGAAAGCCGGGTTGCGGCTGGCGCGGTCGTCTATGGGGGTGTAGCCGTCGGAGGCGAACGGGTTGGTGTCGTCGCCGGTGGACAGGTAGAGGTTGCCGTCCTTGTCGAAGTCGATGTCGCCGCCGACATGGCAGCACAGGCCGCGTGAGGCCGGAACGTCGAGGACCTTCTTCTCGCTGCTCAGGTCGAGGGTGCCGTCGTCCTTCAGAACGAACCGGGAGAGGCGGTTGACGCCGTCGAACTTCGCGAACCCGTCGGCCGGCCCGTCGCTGGGGGCGTCGCCGGCGGGAGTGTCGAGCTTGGGCGCGTAGTAGAGGTAGATCGCCCGGTTGTTCGTGAAGTCCGGGTCGATGCCCACGCCCTGGAGTCCCTCCTCGTCGTGCGAGTAGACGGGGATCTTCCCGGCGACGCGGCTGGAGCCCGACGGGTCGGTGAGGTACAGGGTGCCGTCGCGTGAGGTGTGCAGGACCGAGCGATCCGGCAACACGGCCAGCGACATGGGTTCGCCGACCTGGTCCGGACCCTTGGCCAGGGGGGTTTGCACGAATGTCGGGGCCGCGGCAGCGGTGTGGGGTTCGTCCTGGGGGGGGGGGGGGGGGGGGGGGGGGGGGGGGGGGGGGGGGAGGGGGGCGGGGGGAGGGGGGGGGGGGGGGGGGGGGGGGGGGGGTGGTGGGGGGGAGGGGGGGGGGAGGGGGTGGGGCTGGTGGTGAGCGGAGGGCGGAGGG
>NZ_JBVIIT010000025.1:85763-122830 GCF_055569615.1 Streptomyces sp. NPDC031379
GGGCCTCAAAGGGCTCGCGACCCCCACCGGGTTGGTTCTTTCTCTCCCCCCCCCCCCCTCCCCCCCCCCCCCCCCACGGCGGGGGTGCCGACGGCGAGGAGCAGCCCGATGAGCAGGGCCGCGCCTCGGCGGTGCCGACTGGATGGGGGGTGGCGATGCACGGTCGTCCTCCGTATCAGGGGTGAGGGGAACCTGGTTCTTCTCGGAGAGGCGATACTTTCGATGCAAATCGCCGGAAACCTAGCTCGCTTTCATCGATGACGGAAGACTTAGAGCAGAACTGGGCGGAACTTTCTCCGAACATAAGACAAAAGCCTGGGTCGACTCGCAGCTCGCCGTGCCTCAGCGCGAGCCGTGCCGCGCCGACCTTCCTCGCCTGCGGCGCGACACGGCCAAGGCGCCACCACCCAGCAGGAGGAGTGCGGACCCGCCGGCGGCGAGCCCTGCCCAGCCGTCGCTGTCGCCGCCGGTCGAGGCGAGAGCCACACCATGCCCGGCTTGAGGGGACGCGGTGCGCTCGCCGCCACCCGTTCGCGGGGCGGGGGTCGTTGCCACCGGGGGCCTGGGAGGGCTCGCCGACGGACGCCAGGCACGCCGTCGCGGCTGACGGCCACCGTCGCGCCGCCGGGCTTGGAGTCGAGAACCTCGATCTCGACCTTGTGAGCCTTGTCGGTCAGCGTCACACCGGCCGCCAGCGCGTCCTTGGTCTTGCCGTCCACGCCGGCCCAGTGGTCGACCCCGGAGTCACGTCGACCAACTGGGAGGCGGCGTAGTTGCCCTGGGGGACCCGGTAGGCATGCACCCCCTGAAGTCCCTTGTCGAGGGTGCCGGACGCAGCGCGCAACTCCACGACCAGGCGATGCTTGCCCACCGGGATCTCCGGCGCGCACCCCGTCACCCTTTCCGTAGAGCGGGCGCAGCCTGTAGGTGCGGGACTTGGTGACCTCGGGCGCTTCCTCCTTCGACAGCCACGTGGCCCGGATCAGCTCGGACGCGCTGAGGCCCACGGCCACGGTGCCACCGCCCATGGGTGTCTTGTGCCTGGTGGTCTCGGTGTCCTTGCAGGTCGCGAGGTCCGTGCCGGTGCAGGCGAACCGCATCTGGTGCTGGTAGCCGAAGTTGTGGCCGAACTCGTGGACCAGGACCGCCATGCCGGCGTCCCCGCCGTCGCCCGACACCGGGACCCAGGTGATGCCACCGCCGACGGAACCGAGACCGCCCCAGCCGCAGCGGGCCGTGCCATCGGGGAACACGATCGACAGGTGCGCGAAGTCGCCCCACCCGGCTCCGCGCTGTTCGAGTGCCTTCAGCGTCTCGTTGTAGATCTTGCTGTTGTCGCAGCCGGCGCCGGCGATCGGGAGTTCGACGGGGCCGACCACTCCCCCCTCCCCGGCAGCGGCGGGCTCGAACTCGGCGGCCCCCTCGGTGACCTCGTTGTAGTACGAGGTCAGGGAGTTGTTCTTGCCGAAGTGGACGTCCTGGAGCGCGGCCTTGGTCTTGTCCGGGTTCTTGAAGGTGCTTTCAGGCAGGGCGCGCTGACGTACACGCACGGTGAGGGAGATCCTTCCGTTCGCTCGCCGGTCTCCCGACGAGAAGTCGTCGACCTGGAAGGACCGCGGAGCTTTCCGGCCGTCCCGCCGCGTTATCACTCCGTTACAAACACATTGCGCGGCCGTCCGCGGAGGGCCACCCGAACCGCCTTGTCACGAGTTGACAACACCGCGGGATGAGCCACGAGCGCTGGGCTCACTCCACACAGGCAGCCACCGGCGCTTGCACGGCACGAAGGGTCGGCACTTTGTCTTTCAAGAATCAGAAGTTGCCGAAGATCTTGACCTAAGTGCTTCACAACTCATCGAAACCTTTGCTAGGTTCCACCGCCAGAGACACCGAAGACCGGAAACACTCGGCGGGAGGGCGACGTGAGACGCATGACGGCACGGCCCGCGAACGCACATCAGGAGCACATACTCAGGCTGTTGCGCGACGAAGGACCCCACTCCCGTGCGCAGCTCGGCGAGTTGGTGAACCTGTCCCGCTCCAAGCTCGCCGTCGAGGTGGACCGGCTCGTGCATACCGGACTCGTCGTGAACGACGGGCTCGCCGCATCGAGGGGCGGGCGCCGGTCCCACAACGTCCGCCTCGCTCCCGAACTCCGCTTCCTGGGCATCGACATCGGCGCCACGTCCGCCGATGTCGCCGTCATCAACGCCCAGTTGGAGGTTCTCGGCCACCTCAGTCAGTCGGTCGACGTACGGGGAGGTCCGGTCGCCGTCTTCGAGCAGGTGCTCGACATGGCCGCCAAGTTAAGGGCAGCCGGGATCGCCGAAGGCTTCGACGGGGCCGGGGTCGGCATCCCCGGACCGGTGCGCTTCCCCGAGGGCGTCCCGGTCGCACCGCCGCTCATGCCGGGCTGGGACAACTTCCCCGTCCGTGAGGCCCTCAGCCAGGACCTCGACTGCCCGGTCATGGTCGACAACGACGTGAACCTGATGGCGCTCGGGGAACAGCAGGCGGGAGTCGCCCGAAGAGTCGAGGACTTCCTCTACGTGAAGATCGGCACCGGAATCGGGTGTGGCATCGTCGTCAACGGCGAGGTCTACCGCGGCGTCACCGGGAGTGCCGGAGACATCGGCCACATCCAGGTCGATCCGGACGGCCATCCCTGCCCCTGCGGCAACACCGGCTGCCTGGAGGCCCACTTCAGCGGAGCCGCACTCGCCCGTGACGCGCTCGTGGAGGCCGGGCATCCGGGCCAACTGGCCGACCGGCTGGCCGCCACGGGCACGCTCACCGCGGCTGACGTCGCCGCGGCGGCGTCCGCTGGTGACACCGCCGCCGGTGATCTCATCCGGGAAGGTGGTGGCCGCGTCGGACAGGTCATCGCCGCACTGGTGTCGTTCTTCAACCCCGCGCTGGTGGTTGTCGGCGGTGGGGTGACCGGCCTCGGCCACGGTCTGCTGGCCTCCATCCGCACCCAGGTCTACCGCAGGTCTCTGCCCCTGGCCACCGGCGACCTCCCCATCGTCCTCAGCGAACTCGGCCCTCAGGCCGGCGTGGTCGGAGCGGCCCGGCTCATCACCGACCGCGTCTTCTCCCCGGCCTGATCCCCATGACCCGCCCCACCGTCTCAACCCCCGCTGGCGGTGGGGCGCCTGAACCAGCACTCACCGGCGCTTCGAGTGCTCGCCCGGCGCCCGCAGCGCGAAGGGCGGAGGCGCACAGCTCCGCCTCCGCCCCCCGCCAGAGCGGTCTCCGCACCGAATCACCCGCTCCATGCCCGCATCCCACCGCGCAGGACACACAGCGCCATGACCTTGTACCGCCACGGAACCGAGGAACCATCCCATGCCGCCATCACCCCCTGACACTCGAACAGCCGGCTCGCCTGCGCCGCTGCTCAGGATGACCGGGATCACCAAGTCCTTCCCCGGCGTCCGCGCTCTGTCCGGCGTCGACCTGACGGTCGTCGAGGGCGAGGTCCACTGCCTCCTCGGCCAGAACGGCGCGGGCAAGTCCACCCTCATCAAGGTCCTGGCCGGCGCCCATCAGCCCGACGGCGGCGAAATCGTCTGGCAGGGCCGGCCCACCCGGCTCAAGTCCCCGATCGCCGCCATGCGTCTCGGCATCGCGACGATCTACCAGGAACTCGATCTCGTCGAGCACCTCTCGGTGGCCGAGAACATCAGCCTCGGTCACGAACCGACACGCGCCGGATTCGTCGTACGCACCCGGGTGGCCCGTCAGCGCGCCGCCACCCTGCTGAACAGGCTCGGCCACACGGAGATCGATCCGGCCGCACCCGTCGCCGAGCTCTCGGCGGCGCAGCAGCAGATCGTCTCCATGGCCCGTGCCCTGTCCCACGACGCCCGCCTGATCGTCATGGACGAGCCGTCGGCCGCCCTGGACCCGGACGAGGTGCGCAATCTCTTCCGTACCGTGGACACCCTGACGAACGAAGGCGTCGCCATCATCTACATCTCCCACCGCCTGGAGGAGATCCGAGCCATCGGCGACCGCGTGACCGTCCTCAAGGACGGCCGGTCCGTCGCCGACGGTCTGCCGACCCGGTCCACACCCACCCGCGACATCGTGGCACTCATGACGGGCCGCGCCGTGGAGCACGTCTTCCCCTACTCCCCACGTGCGGCCGATCCGGTCACTCCCGAGGTGCAGCCCGTGCTGAAGGTGGAAGCTCTCAGCCGCCAGGGGGAGTTCGAGCCGCTCGACCTTGAAGTCCGCCCCGGGGAGGTCGTCGGCCTCGCCGGCCTGGTGGGATCCGGCCGCTCCGAGATCCTGGAGACCATCTTCGGGGCCCGTCGGCCCACGTCCGGCCGGGTGTTCGTGGACGGAGAAGAGGTCCGGCCCGGCAACGTCCGTGCCGCGGTGCGCGCCGGCATCGGCCTCGCTCCCGAGGAACGCAAGGCACAGGCCCTGCTGATGCTGGAGTCGGTTACCCGCAACGTCTCCATCTCCACCCTCGGCCGGTTCTCCCGACTCGGCTGGATCGACCGTGCCTCGGAGCGTGCCGCGGCGCACCAGGTCACCCGCGACCTGGTGCTCCACCCGGACAATCCGGACGCCCAGGTCAAGAACTTCTCCGGCGGCAACCAGCAGAAGGCCGTCCTGGCGCGCTGGCTGCTGAGGGGATGCCGCGTCCTGCTCCTGGACGAACCCACGCGTGGTGTCGACATCGGTGCCCGCGTCGAGCTGTACGCGGTGATCCGGCGTCTGGCGGACGAAGGGCTGGGCGTCCTCGTGGTCTCCAGTGAGATCCCCGAGGTTCTCGGCCTCGCCGACCGCGTCCTCGTGCTCCGTGAGGGCCACGTCGTCCATCGCGCGCCCGCCGACGAACTGGACGAACACCGCGTACTCGATCTCGTACTCGAAGGGAACCACGCATCATGACGCAGTCCGCGGCCGCCCCCGCGGCCGAGAAGCCCGCTCCCGCCGCGCCGCCACCGCGCACGCCCGCTCTCGGCCTCCGGCTCGATCTCCGTACCCTGTCGCTGCTCGGGGTCCTGGCGATCCTTGTGCTCGTCGGCGGCGTCACCAAGCCGGACGAGTTTCTCGCCGTGAACAACCTCCAGCTCGTACTCACCCAGGCGTCGGTGATCGGCGTGGTCACGGTCGGCATGACTTTGGTGATCATCAGCGGTGGCATCGACCTGTCGGTCGGTGCGATCGTGGCGCTGGCCTCGGTGTGGGCGACCACGGTCGCCACCCAGGACTTCGGTTTCTCCGGAGTCCTGTTCACCGCGCTCCTCGTGGGTGTGGGCTGCGGCCTGGTCAACGGCGTGCTGATCGCCTACGGCCGGATGGTCCCGTTCATCGCCACCCTCGCCATGCTCGCCTCCGCCCGCGGCCTCGCCCTGCAGATCACCGACGGGCGCACCCAGATCGTCACCATCCCCGAGATCCTCGATCTGGGCGAGAAGGACGCCTACGTACTCGGGGTGCCGCCGCTCGTGATCGTCTTCGCGGTGGTCGTCGTCATCGGCTGGCTGCTCCTCAACCGCACCACCTTCGGCCGACGCACCGTCGCCATCGGCGGCAACCCCGAAGCCGCCCGCCTCGCCGGCATCGACGTCCGCCGCCAGCGCCTCTATCTCTACCTGCTGTCCGGACTGTGCTGCGGCATCGCCGCCTTCCTGCTGATCATCCTCTCCGGCTCCGGCCAGAACACCAACGGCAACCTCTACGAACTCGACGCCATCGCCGCAGCCATCATCGGCGGCACCCTGCTCAGCGGGGGCCGCGGCACCGTCACCGGCTCCGTCCTCGGCGTCCTGATCTTCACCACGATCACCAACATCTTCGCGCTCAACAACCTCCAGAGCGCGACCCAGCAGATCGCCAAGGGCGCCATCATCGTCGCCGCCGTCCTCGTCCAACGCCGCACCGCCCACGAGTAAAGCGCCAGCAAGGAGAAAAGAACATGGCTCAGCAAGTCGACGCCCTCCGCAGAAGACTGCTCTTCGGTTCCGCCGCCGTGTCGGCCGGCGCACTGCTCACGGCGTGCACCTCCAACGACACCGGTTCCAAGGGCGGCGCGGCCGAACAGGCCGCTGTCGCCGACGACAAGCCGGGCAAGCACGTCACCATCGGCTTCGCCGGTCCCCAGGCGGACCACGGGTGGCTCAACGCCATCAACGTCAATGCCCGTGATCGCGCCAAGAAGTACAAGGACGTCACCCTCGAGATCACCGAGGGCTCCAACGACACGGCCGCCCAGATCGGCCAGATCGAGACCCTCATCAACAAGAAGGTCGACGTCCTGGTGATCCTGCCCGCCGACGGCAAGGCCCTCACCCAGGTCGGCCTGAAGGCGATGCGCGCCGGCATCCCGGTCATCAACCTGGACCGGGTCTTCAACTCCGCGCAGGCGTACCGCTGCTGGATCGGCGGCGACAACTACGGCATGGGCCTCAACGCCGGGCACTACATCGGCGAGAAGCTCAAGGGCAAGCCGAACGCGCGGGTGGTCGAACTCGCGGGCATGGACACCCTGGAGCTGACCAAGCAGCGCACCCAGGGCTTCGACGACGCGCTGAAGAACTACCCGAACATCAAGAAGGTCGCCCGTCAGGCCGCCGAGTTCACCGTCGAGTCCGGCCAGTCCAAGATGGCGGCGCTGCTCCAGGCCAACAAGAAGTTCGACGCGCTGTGGAACCACGACGACGACCAGGGCGTCGGCGCGTTGCGCGCCATCGAGCAGGCCGGGCGGGACGAGTTCTTCATGGTCGGCGGCGCGGGCGCGCTCTCCGCCTTCCAGTCCATCAAGGCCGACAGCGGTGTCCTGAAGGCAACCGTGCTCTACCCGCCCACCATGGCCGCCTCGGCCATCGACCTGGCACGGGCGCTCGGCCAGAGCAAGGGGCTCGGCGGCCTGGCGGAGTTCGAGATCCCCTCCTCCATCACCCTCTACTCGGCCGTCGTCGACAAGGCCAACGTCGGCCAGTACATGGCCACCGGGTTCAACTAGACCACACCGGGGACTCGCCCCCGCCATCGCCGAGAACAGGGGCGGGCGCGCCGCGCCCGCCCCTGGCCGCGTCAAGGAGAACTCGCACATGAAGCCCGCGTACAGGGAACCCCCGGAACAAGAACTCGTGCCCGGGCGATCCGCCGACAGACGATCCACCGTCGCCCACAAGCCTCGCCTCGGCATCGGCATCGTCGGCTACTCATTCATGGGTGCCGTCCACTCCCAGGGCTGGCGCACCGCGAGCCGCGCTTTCGACCTGCCACTGGAGCCTCACCTCACCGCGGTGTGCGGCCGGAACGGACAGGCGGCGCGGACGGCCGCGCACCGCTTGGGCTGGGAGTCCGCCGAGACCGACTGGCGGAGGCTGATCGCACGCGACGACATCGACCTCGTCGACATCTGCACCCCCGGCGAGAGTCATGCGGAGATCGCCGTCGCCGCACTCGACGCCGGCAAGCACGTGCTGTGCGAGAAGCCGCTGGCCAACACGGTCGAGGAGGCCGAGGCCATGGTCGCCGCCGCGGAGCGCAACCCAGGACGGATCGCGATGGTCGGCTTCAGCTACCGCCGCACGCCCGCCATTTCGCTGGCACAGGCCCTGATCGGGGCCGGCCGGCTCGGCGCGCTCCGGCACATCCGTCTGACCTATCTCCAGGACTGGCTGGTCGACCCCGAGTTCCCGCTCACCTGGCGTCTGCGCCGGGAGACAGCCGGGTCCGGCGCCCTGGGCGATCTCGGGTCGCACCTTGTCGACCTCGCCCAGTTCCTGGCAGGTGAGCCGCTCCTCGGTGTCAGCGCGGTCACCAAGACCTTCGTCAGCGAGCGCCCCGTCATGGCCGGCGCCTCGGCTGCGCTCGCCACTTCGGCAAGTGGTGACCGCGGCCGGGTCACCGTCGACGACGCCGCCCTGTTCACCGGTCGCCTCTCATCCGGCACACTCGCGTCCTTCGAGGCCACCCGTTTCGCCCACGGGCGCAAAAATGCGCTGCGGTTCGAGGTCAACGGCGAGCACGGCTCCCTCTGCTTCGACTTCGAGCGGCTCAACGAACTGCACTTCTACGACGCCACCGCGCCCGCCGCCGAGGCGGGCTTCCGCCGCATTCTGGTGACCGAAGCCGAGCACCCCTACCTCGCCGGCTGGTGGCCGCCCGGTCACGGACTCGGCTACGAGCACACGTTCGTCCACCAGGCCCGCGACATCGTCCAGGCCATCGCCGACGGCTCCCGGCCCTCCCCGTCCTTCGCCGACGGTCTCCAGGTGCAGCGGGTGCTCGCCGCCGTCGAGGAGAGCGTGTCCAAGGACAGCGTCTACACCCTCGTCTCCCCTTCCGACCACGAAAAAGGACGTGCGTCATGACCCACCGATTCACCCTCTTCACCGGCCAGTGGGCCGACCTGCCCCTGGAGGAAGTCTGCCGCATCGCCCGCGACGCAGGTTTCGACGGCCTGGAACTCGCCTGCTGGGGAGACCACTTCCAGGTGGACAAAGCACTCGCCGAACCCGCCTATCTGGACTCCCGCCGTCAACTCCTCGAGAAGTACGGCCTGAAGTGCTGGGCCGTCTCCAACCACCTCGTCGGCCAGGCCGTCTGCGACACGATCATCGACGAGCGTCACGAGGCCATTCTCCCGCCCGAGGTCTGGGGTGACGGCGACCCCGAGGGCGTACGGCAGCGGGCTGCCCTGAGGATGATGGACACGGCCCGCGCCGCCGCGGCCTTCGGCGTGAACACCGTCGCCGGCTTCACCGGCTCCGCCATCTGGCACCTGGTCGCCATGTTCCCGCCTGCCACCGAAGCCACCATCGAGCGCGGCTACCAGGACTTCGCCGACCGCTGGAACCCCATTCTCGACGTCTTCGACGCGGAGGGCGTCCGCTTCGCCCACGAGGTGCACCCCAGCGAGATCGCCTACGACTACTGGACCACCCAGCGCGCCCTGGAGGCGGTCGACCACCGCCCGGCCTTCGGCCTGAACTTCGATCCCTCCCACTTCGTCTGGCAGGACATCGACCCGGCGGGCTTCCTCTACGACTTCCGCGACCGCATCTACCACGTCGACTGCAAGGACGCCCGCAAGCGCCTCGACGGACGCAGCGGCCGCCTCGGCTCCCACCTGCCCTGGGGCGACCCCCGACGTGGCTGGGATTTCGTCTCGGTCGGCCACGGCGACGTTCGCTGGGAGGACGTCTTCCGCATGCTCCGTTTCATCAGCTACGAAGGCCCCGTCTCCGTCGAGTGGGAGGACGCCGGCATGGACCGCCTCCAGGGCGCCCCCGAGGCCCTGGCCAAGCTCAAGGCGTACGACTTCAGCCCGCCGTCGGCCTCCTTCGACGCGGTCTTCGGAACGTCTCACTGAGCCACTCCGCGACGCGACTGCGGAGGGCACGACATGGAAAGCACGGTGGGTTTGACGCGTCGGAGCTTCCTGGCCGTAGTCGTGGGCAGACCGGCATCGCCGGTGGCCCGGGACCGGCTGGGCGGGGCTGGGCCGCGACCGCTCCCCAGCGGGAGCGACTGCAGCACTCAGTACTTCCCCGTGCCGGCCGCGATGCAGGGGGACATCGACACACGCCCCGAGAATCTACTGGTGATGGGCGGCTTCGACCTGTCAGCCCAGTCCTGCACCATCTCTCTCCCCGCTGGCGCGTCCCCAGCCGCCAGGGTCATCCCGGCTGCCCCTGGAGCCCAGGTCACCATCGTCCGGCAGGCGCGTACTCTTCCCGGCACGGCTGTCGTGGAGGTCACCAGGAAGGCCTTCTTCTTCGGCCCCATCATGAAGAACTACGACTTCACGATGCAGGCCCGAATCACCTGAAGGTAAAGCGTCGGCAAAGTCGCGGGATGTGCCGGACCGTTCGCGTTCCTGCCCAAGTGAAGAGCGACACGAGCCGGTGGGTGGCGGTGCGCCCCCCTGTCCACGGTCAAGCCCCCCTGACCGTCGGCGAGCACTGCCACCCACCTTGTCCGTGCCGCCCTCGCTCGCCACCTGTCACGTAAGGGAGCCGCGCCATGCCACGCCCGCGGGTTGTGTTCCACGATCTGATCCTGCAGTCGGCCCGACTCGCACTGGAGCGCTGCCGGTCCCGGCCGACGCAGGCAAGCGACGCGGAGGTCGCCGGACTGCTCCGCAGTGGCCGCGCACACGTCTTCGAGACCCTCGCGCGCCGTCATTCGAGCGCGGTCGTCGCCTACCTCAACACCTGCGTCGAGGACTCCACCCTTGCGGACGATCTCGCCCATCGCACCTTCTCGAACTCTTTCGAAGCGGCTGCCGGCGGCGTGTTCCCCACTGTTCCCTGGCGGCTGCATCTGCTGGCCACTGCCCGGGGCCTGGCGGTACGAGCGTGGGCGCACGAGCCCAGCGGCCCGTTCAGCCCGGGCTTTCGCCATTGGGCCGTGACAGGCGGCAACTGGCCGGTCAGCGGTCGCCACCGGGTGGCCGCGGCGTTCTACCTGCTGCCCCAGCGCGACCAGACCGCACTGTGGCACAGCATCATCGAAGGCGAGGGCCGCACCATGACGATCGTCTGCCTGGGCATCAGACGCGATGAGTTCGGCCCTGTCACGCACCAGGCCCGGGCCCGTCTGCGCACGGCCTATCTGACACTCCACCGGCGAGCCACCGCCGCATCAGCCGAGTGCGCGTCGCACGCCCCTCGGCTTGCGGCCTCCGTCGAGGACGGATCTCCGGACCGGGCCCCGCAGAGTCGCCATTCCGACGACCTCCTGGCAGGCCACCTCGCGGAGTGCCCAAGCTGCGCCGAGGCGTACGAGGATCTCTCCGACCTCGACAGTCAACTGCGCACTCAGCTACCGCCGTTGCTGCTCGGCTGGTGGCCTGGACCGGCGTATCACGCGCTGCGGTCCATGGTGGAGGCCCAGCAGCCGGAACTCCTCTGGAGGGCGGCAGCCCCTGGGGCATCGCGCAGGGGGCCGAGCACCTCCCGCGACGGTTCGTACGCCGGCAGGCCGCTGATCCTGTGCCTCGCCACGGTGACCGTGGGGGTGTCCCTGGCGGTAGGGGTACACGAAGCCTTGACCCAAGATGGCAATCACACCAGATCCATCAAAGTCATGAGATCTCTGCCTATTTGAGTATCAAGACTTCACAAAGCTCCCAGCAGGAGCAACACTGTCTCCCGCACCAGCACTCACACCTCCCCAGGGACACCCCCATGCCCGTATCCGACGCAGAACTGACCCGCGCCATCCGAGTGTCGGAACAGCACAGCGCAGCCGCGGACGATGCCCTGGAAGAGTTGTTCCGCCGGCACCGCCCGGCCGTCCTCGGCTACGCGCGGACCTGCTGCCGGGACGCACATACCGCCGAGGACCTGACATCCGAGGCCTTCACCCGCACACTCCAGGCGGTACGGGGCGGCCGCGGCCCCGAGTCCGCGTGGCGCCCGTATCTGCTGTCCGTGGTCCGCCGTACCGCCACCGACTGGGCGACCACCGCGCGCCGCACCGATCTCTCGCCCGACTTCGAGCGCTGGCTGGAGTCCCATCCCACCGTGGAGAGCGGCGAGGACCGCGTCCTTCGCCAGGAGGACGGTGCCCTGCTGCTGCGCGGCTTCCGCTCTCTGCCGGAACGCTGGCAGGCGGTGCTGTGGCACACCGTCGTCGAGGGGGAACCGGCCGAGCAGGTCGCCGCCCTCCTCGGCATAGGCCCCAGCGGTGTGGGCTCTCTGGCCGCCCGCGCCCGCGAGGGGCTGCGCGAGGCGTATCTCGCGGCACACATCACGGCCACGGACTCCTCGGACGATCCGGAGTGCCGGCATTTCAGCCGTCTCCTCGCGGCCTCCGTACGCCGCCCCGGCCGACGCCTCAACAAGGACCTGGTCCGGCACCTCGACCGCTGCGCCGACTGCCGCCGCGCCATGACGGAGCTGACCGACGTCAACGAGCGCATGCGGCTGGTGCTACCCGCCGCGCTGCTTCTGTGGGCGGCCCCCGCATACCTCGCCGCTCGGCTGGCGCATGCGGAGGCGGTGACGGGGGCCTCCGGGCACCTCGAACTTCCCCCTTCGAAGTTCACGTGGAACCCCCTGGGCACCAGTGCGGCAGCCGGAGCCGTGGCCGTGGCGGCGCTCGGCGGTTTCCTGTTCCTCTCCGACTCAGGAGACGACGCCGACTCGACGCCGCCCCCCGTCGCCTCCAGTCTCGCGCCGATGCCTCTGAGCACCGCTCCTTCCCTGTCGCCGAGCCCGACACCCACTCCGAGTCGCCCGGACGGGACCACGTCGCCGTCCCCTTCCGACTCTCCGACTCCTTCGGCGACACCGACCGCTTCTCCGACGCCGGCACCGCAGCTTCCCGAGGCTGCCGCGACGACTCGGCTGCGCATCAAGTCCACAGGCCTTTGCATGGAGACGAGGGGCGGCTCCGGCGCCGAGCCTCGCGAAGCCGCCTGCACCGGTGCCGCGAACGAGTTGTGGGAACTGGTCCGCAACACCGACGGTCACTTGCAGCTGCGCAACCAGGCGAGCAAGCTCTGCCTGACCTATCCCGAACAGCGCCCTGACGGCGCGGTCGTGAGACAGCTCGAATGCGGCGAGGCCACGCCCGGCCAGTGGTGGGAGTACTACCTGCCGCAGAACGGCGACATCGCCTTCAGCCCGCTCGGCGACAACGGTCGGCGTCTCGGCCTCAACGAGTGGAATCTGGCGGGCCAATCGCACTCTCCGACGATCGGCATCACCCTGAACTACTACGGCACGGAGTCTTTGATCTTTACCTTCGACGGGCAGCTCGGCCTCTGAATCTCGCACCGGGCATCCAGACGGCGCGCTCAGCCCTCGAGTTCGTAGTCGATCAGGACATGTCGAACAGAGGCAGGCTCCCGAGGCCCATCTCCACCCCGCCCTCGGCCAGGGTGCCGCACGGACGCCGGGTCCCGGTGACCGCGTGGCGCGCACCGATCACTCTGCGAACGCCCTCACGGCGGCACCGCACGGTTAGCGCCTGTCGTTTGGCTCATCCCGGCGGCGCGGGGTCTGGTGCGCACATCTGCGGACCAGAGCCTTCTCGGGTCGGCCAAGAGGTACCGCACTTCACAGCCGGGCTGATCCAGACGACGGCCCTGGTGCTGCGCCACGGAAGCTCCGCCGATGAGTTTCCGGCTGCTGTGTGGTCTACCCGTCGACGAAGGGAGCGCACCATGCGCAAGATCATCGTTTGCACGTTCCTGACGCTGGACGGCGTCATGCAGGCGCCGGGCGGTCCGGACGAGGACGCTCAGAGCGGCTTCGAGCACGGCGGCTGGCAGAAGCCGGTGGCCGACGACGAGGTCGGCACGGCCATCGCCGGTTGGTACGAGTCCTCCGACGCGATGCTGCTCGGCCGCAAGACGTATGAGATCTTCGCGTCGTATTGGCCGACCGCCGATCCCGACAACCCGTTCACCCATCGGATGAACAGCATGCACAAGTACGTGGCGTCTCGGACCCTGACATCCGTCAAGTGGCAGAACTCCACACTGCTGGAGGGCGACATCGTCGATGCCGTACGCAAGCTGAAAGCGTCCGACGGCGGCAACATCAACGTCGTGGGCAGTGGCGACCTCGCCCAGACCCTCATGCGGCACGGCCTCGTCGACGAGTACCGGCTGACCATCCATCCGGTGATCATCGGCACCGGCAAGCGGCTGTTCGCCGACGGAGCGATCCCCACTGCGCTGGAGCCGATCAGCGTCTCGACGACGAAGGGCGGCACCATCGTCGGCGTCTACCGGCCGAACGGTAAGCCCAGCTATGACAGCTATTAGACGGCTTGGTTTGGATCACCGGGCAGACCACAGGAAGATGCCCGCACGTGGAGTCCGGCCAGGTAGATGGCCGCGGTCTTCTCGTAGCGGGTGGCGATGCCTCGCCACTGCTTGAAGCGGTTGATGCACCGCTCGACGGTGTTGCGCTGCTTGTAGGTCTCGCGGTCAAAAGCCGGCCTTCTGCCGCCCGGATGCCGCGCTTGCGCAGGTGCTGGCGAATAGGCCTTGTCGGCCGGGACGGCGTCCGGCCTGGTGCGGGGCCGTCCGCGTCGGCACGGAACACGCAGGCGTCTCATCACCTCGCGGAAGGCGGGCGCGTCAGCGGCCTGCCCGGCGGTGAGGTGGAAGGCCAGGGGCCGACAGCGGCCATCAGCTGCGAGGTGGATCTTTGTCGTCAGCCCACCGCGGACCGGCCGAAGGCATGGTCTGCCGGCTCGGGCGGGGCCCCTTTTTACGGGCCCCGGCCGCGTGCTGGTGGGCACGCACGATCGTGGAGTCGCCGAAACAGCCCAGGGGCGAGAGCGGCAGACGCTGGCGCTCTGGCCCTCCGACGACGGCTCCGGCAACGACGTCGGCAGCGCGCCCCAAAGCACCCCGCCCCGCCCAGCACACAGTCAGACCAGCCCACTCCCTCTCCCACCAAACGCCGCACAGCCAACGCCAAACCCACAGCCTCTCCCATCCCTTCGCCGGCCGAAGAAGACAAGACAACCAGCCCCCGCCCCAGCCACAGCCCCACGCGCGTTCCCGCGCGGATGCCGACGGCCGGCTGGACCCGCATCCACCCCGCATCCGCCCCTTCCCTGTGTCTCACCGAGGGCCGCGAACGCAACGGGCGCACCGACCGTGAAATCACCGTCCAGCACTTCTGCCCAACGACCAGAGGTTCCGCCTCGAAGCCTCCGGCAGCGGCTTCCGGCTCCGGCCAGTCCACGCAGTAGGCAGCTGAGCTGTTGGCTATGAGCTAAGCGACTCGACTCCCGAGTCGGTTCGCTGTGCTTTCTCGCCTCCGCCGGCACACCTCAGACACCGCGCGGCGTGCCTCAAGGGAGCGCTGCCTGGGACTCACAGCACGTGTGTCCGACCACCGAAACAGCACCACGTTGCACCGGTAGCGGACGAGCATCAGGGACTGCGGCACGGCAGGTCCGGGACACCGCAGAGCCTGATGCTCAGGAGGCGCCTACGCCTCCACGTAGGCGACGATGGTGAGGGTCCGCAGCGCGGTTACGTAATAGATCACCCGGACCCCATCGACGTCGTCTGCTGCTGTGACCGCGTAGGTTCGCCGGGTTGTCGAGGGTTGTGTGGTGTGCGGGCCGGCACTGGCGGTCCCGGCCCACACATGTGCGTCAGGCCACCGTGCCGGCAACTCCGGTGCGACCGTCCGGGACGCCGACGATCGTCACGATGACCTGCTTACGGATGTCCTCGCCGAGGACGCCGACCAGCGCGTCGGTGGTGGTGGCGACCAGGCGGGCGGGAGCGTCCGGGATCTCTGGAAGGTGATAGGCGGCCTCGCGCATGCTGAGGGTGACGAGCGGGGTGTCGATCTCGGCGGGGACGCCGCCGATGCCCCGGCGGTGCTGCGGGATGCCGATCAGGTCCACCCCGACCAGGCGGCGGAACTCCTCGCCGTAGACGGTGCCGACCGCGTCGGTTAAGGCGCTGATCAGCTTCGGTTCGACCGTCCCGTCGAGGGCTTCTTCGCGGATGTGCACGCTGACGTGCGGCATGGCGGAATCTCCGTTCGCGCTGGTAGGTACCATGAGTACGACTCACTTTGCAGGCAAAGCAAAATACCTTTGAAGACAAAGGTAAACGGGGAGGGGTGAGTGATGTCAACACCCAGGGCGCACGATGCGGAAGAGAACGGAGTCGATGACACCGTCAGGGCCCTGCTGCTGCTCATGCCCCGGATGGTGGGCCGGGTCAAGAAGATCCCCGTGCCCGAGGCGCTGCAGTCCTTCTCGCTGGCGCCGCGTCACCTCTCACTGCTCTCCTACCTGCTGTTTGACGGGCCGATGACCGTGAACGAGCTGGCTGCTCGACTCCAGATCGCCCCAACGACGGTGAGCCTGCTGGTCGGCGACCTGAGCCGGCAAGGAATCCTGGAGCGGCGCGAGGACGAGGCGGACCGGCGCCGGCGGATCATCGGCATTGCGGCCGACCAACAACCTGCGATCGCCTCCTGGCTCGCCCCGGGCGCGGCCGCATGGCGCAAGGCACTGGCCCCCCTGACACCGGAACAGCGGCAGATCTTCGTCGACACACTGCTCGCATACGAAGCCGCGGTCAGCAGCGAGGAACCGGGCTGAGCCGTGCCCTGCCCACAAGAACGCCATGGCGGGCCATCGAGGCACCGCCGCCCACGGCAGCGGATATCCAGTGCGGGGGCCGACTGCGGCACCTGTTACATCAGCTGCTCGGACGGTGAGCCGCTTGGCCGAGGCCGCTGGCCCGGCCCGGCGCAGCGGGCAGAAAGCCGTACGCGGGCAACTGGTTGAGCAGCGGCGCGAGCGTCATGCGTAGTTCGTCGAGGTCGCGGTAGTGGAGGGCGGCCATTCCTGCATCGCGGGCTGCGGTGACGTTGGTTTCGGTGTCGTCAATGAACAGGCAGCGCTCAGCCGGGGCCCTGACGCGTTCGGCAGCGATGCGGTAGGCGGGGGTCGGGTTTCGCGACGCCGATGCGGGCGGTGTTCACCACAGTGTGTGCAAGGCTGTCTCATCCCTGCGGGCGAGGTCCTGCTCCAGTCGTGTGGTTCCGTGGGAAACCAGGGCCACGGAGGCGACGTCGCGGACGCGGGTGAGCAGGTCCACAAGTTCCAGGTCGACGAGCGGGAGGAGTTCGCTCCAGGCGGCTACGGCGGCGCAGGCCCGCTCCTTCGAGCCGCAGCTGTTGGCGAGGTCGGCCGCCACGGCCGACCTCCACTGTTCGTCGGTGATCTCTCCGGTGAGGGCGGCGTGGATGCGGGCCGGCGCGAAGGCTGCGGCCGCCGTCGACGTCGCAGAGTACGGCGGCATACGGCATCGAAGGGTGAGGAGGGCGGGCGGTGCTGAGCCATGCCCGCAGTCTGCTGTCCCGCGCGGTGCGGGAAGGCTCATCCGGCCAGGACGACGGGGCGCATCGGTGCACCGTGCGCGAGGACGGCGGTGAGCAGGTCGGCGAGACCGAGCGGGTAGATGGTCTCGGCCGTGGCGCGCAGTTCGGCGAGGGTCCACCAGCGGCGTTCGCGGATGTTGTCGGGCTGCGATGCCCGGGTCGGGGCGACGTCGGTTGCGGAGACTCGGGTGAGGAAGTACTTCTCCACCTGGCGGACCTCACGGCCGCCGACGAGGTGGTCCTTGCTGCGCTCCGCGAGCTGCGTCCCCGGTTCGACCGCCTTCTCGTCGATACCGAGTTCTTCGCTCAGCTCGCGGAGTGTCGCCGTGGTGTGGTCTTCCCCGTCCTCCAGTTGGACGGAACTTCCGGCCGGATCGATGCTGCAGGCGGTGGCGGTGGTGCCGGGGGCGGCCAGGACGAGCGCGGTCAGCAGCCGCGTGCAGCGCCGGGTCGTGGGCGCGCATCGCGCCGACCTCCAGCAGCAGCCCGGCGTCCCGGGCCCGGGCGGCGAGCTTGCGGGTGCGAACGATGTCCAGGCAGACGGGTTTTTCGGTGCCGACGTGGACTCCGGCGTCGAGGGCCTCCTCGATGAGGTCCCCGGGCAGCCCGAGGTCCGGCTGCGCTGTTACCTACATGCGCCAGAACCCCTGAATCAGGCACGGGCCACCGAGGACCTGACCATCCAGGCGTCCCCTCACTGCTGAAGGGGAGGGGCGACCGGCCTTGACCACAGGCTGACGGCAATCCGGCAGTCGCAACTGACCGATCTCAACCGGTCGGCCGCCCGCCTGATCACCCGCCGCCGCGGCAACCGGCACACCTCTTACCGGTTGGGCTTCGCCGCACTGATATCCCCGAGAGCCGATTCCGCGTCGCGTTCGATCGCCATGTCGCCGAGGGAGACCATGCCTACGACGTGGTGCGCGTCGTCGACGACCGGCAGGCGACGGACGGAATGCTCTCGCATGAGCAGCACCGCTTGGTCGAGATCCTCGTCGGGAGTCACGGTGACGAGATCGTCGCTGCAGGCGGAAGCGATGCTGATCTGTTCCGGGTCGCCGCCTTCCGCAAGCGCACGCACCACCAGGTCGCGGTCGCTGACCAGGCCGCGCAACTCATCCCCCTCAGTCACCAGCACGACTCCGATGTCCTCGTCCCGCATCTTCTGGGCCACCGCCGTCACCGAGGCCTGCGGCTCCACCGATACAAGCTGGCTGGTCATGATGTCACGCACATGCTGAGCCATGACGCCTCTCCTATTCAGGTGCCGTATCGACGCTCATAGCGCCGCGCCGATCGAGTACCCGACACACGTCGTGTCGTAGTCGCCGACCGCCCTCTTTCCGAGTCTGGACGTAGCGTGAAGTGACGGACTCATCTGGACTCAGAGTGGTGCGCTACGGCGAGCGGTCCTGATCACGGGCCTTGGCAGGCCGCACGAACCAGCCGTGCTTACACGACCATCCTGAGTGAGTGGGTGAAGGCCTGCAGAGGGTGACACTGATGACAACCCGGGATCGATGAGGATGCCGGCGTCGGCATCGCGTCGAACTTCTCGGGTGCTGAGAGACGAAGGGCCACTCATGCCTCGATCCATGCGCGCGCTCGTGGCCGTGAAGGCCGGCGAGCCCACTGACGTCCTGCAGCTGGAATCCCGGCCTGTTCCCACACCGAAAGCCGGTCAGGCGCTGATCCGCGTGAAGGCGACTCCAATTCACGCCAGTGATCTGCACGTGCTGCGCGGCCGCTACGGTTTCTCCCCCGGGTTCCCCACTGTCGGGGGGGCCATGGAGTGCGTGGGCCGTGTCGTGGCCCTGGGGCCGAACACCGAGGCACCGACGGTCGGCGAGCGCGTGGTGGTCGCCGCGGTCCCGGCGGTACCCGGGCCCCCCGTGGCCGGCACCTGGCAGGAGTACCTCGTCGCCGACACGCAAAGGCTCCTGCCGGTCCCCGACGACCTGAGCGACTCCAGCGCCTGCCAGCTCGCCGTCAACCCATTGACCGCTCTGCTCCTGGTCACGCGCGAACTCGACGTACGGCCGGGCGAATGGCTGCTGCAGACGGCCGCGGGCTCCACCGTCGGCCGGCTCGTCATCCAGCTGTCCAGGCATCTGGGTATCCGCACGATCAACGTCGTGCGGCGACGGGCCGCCGTCGAGGAGATCGAAGCGCTCGGTGCGGACGAGGTCATCTGCACCGAGGACGAGGACCTGCTGCAACGCGTCGCCGAGACGGCGGGACCGGGCGGCGTGCGGAAGGCCGTCGACTGTGTCGCGGGCCCGGTGGGCGCCCAGGTGTCCCAGGCACTGGCTCCGGGCGGGGAACTCGTGGTCTACGGCGCGCTCTCCACCCACCGGCAGACCGACCCGGCGGCGCTGACGATCCCGCTCCAGGCACGCTCGGTCATCTACGAGACCAAAACGGTCCGGGGCTTCTGGCTGAACCGCTGGTTCGGCACCGCCTCACCCGAGGACGCGCTGCGCGCGCTGTCCCAGGTGCGCGGTCTCGTCGCCGACGGGGTCCTGAGCATCCCCCAGGGTCGGCCGTTCGCGCTCGAACACTTTCCCGAGGCCGTCGCACTCGCCGAGGCACCCGCGCACGGCACCAAGCCGCTCTTCGTCTTCGAAGACGGCAGGGACGAGGACAACGGGTAGGAAGAGGCCCTGCCGGTGCGTCGGCGGTACGGCCGCCGCGTCCAAGGCCGCCGGTGAACCTGGTCAAGCCCGATGATGTCCCGGTCATTCAACCAGGCGAGCACCTGTACCAGTGTTCGGGGGAGGCCGGTCGCAAGCAGCAGGTGGAAACGGCCGGGGCTGGGCTCGGTCATGCGAGGCGGATCCCTCGCAGCTGTCCCGGCTCACGCAGGATCGCGCTTTTCGCCTGCAGCTCACCGAGCTGGTAGTGGACGGAGGCCCGGCTGCGCATCCCGACAGCCGCCCCGATCTGCCGCGTCGTCGGCGCTTCGCCGTGATCGGCGATGTGCTGGCGAATGAAGCGCAGGATGCGCTCCTGGGTGTCGGTGAGGTGGTCCACGCGGTGCATGGCAAGCGGAGACATGGCAGGAGCGAGGAAATGAGTGGTGCGCAGCCGCTCTCGCGTCTGGATGCGCTGCGCTTCGCCCGCCGTGTCGTCGAGCAGGACGCCTCCCGGCGGCCGGCTCTCATCGACCGGTGGATCGCTGACGAGGAGCGGCGCCAGGCCGAGCGGCGGCAGGGCGCCGGCGCCCGCCGCGCCCTGACTGGCTGATCCAGCACGGCCTCAACAAGGCCAACACCGATGCCGTCCGCACCGGCGACTGCTGAGCGGCGAAGAAGAGCGGCCGATGCCGCCCCGCCACACGCCAGCAGCCCTCGACGCACTGCGCGGACCGGTCGCGCCGTGTGTGCACTGCCGGCCCGACACCGCCCTGGGCCTCCTCGGCTAGGCGCTGCGCGGCCGGCGGCATGGCAGCCTCGCACCTTGCTCTGGGCGCGGTACCAGGTGGTCGGCGTGGAAGGCATCCCTGTGGGGAGCTCACGGCTGAGGAGATCCGCGAACGCCTTCAGGCCCAGCCCCACCCGAACGCGGAGACCCACAGCTAGGCCCTGTTCACGAGAACGGGAGTCAGCTGCCGCAGGCCTGTCCCCGGGTGTATCCGTCACTGCCCGGTCCGGTTGGTGTAGGGCTGTTGAGAGGCGGTCGGTGGTGTGAATAGTGCCTGGACGGTTTCGGTGGCCAGGTCTCGCAGCCAGGTGTGGGCGCGGTCGTCGTCGTAGCGCTGGTGCCACAGCAGGTACAGGGCGACGTCGGGCAGCGGGAGTGGCGGCGGCAGTGTGGCCAGGCCGAGTTGTTCCCGAGCCGTGCGGGTGACCGCGTCGGGGAGGGTGACGACCAGGTCGGTGTCAAGGGCGAGTTGCAGTGCGAAGGCGGCGGTAGGCCCGGCGGCGACGACGCGTCGTTCGAGGCCGCGGGTGGTCAGGGCGTCGTCGATCGGGTCGCGCAGGCTTCCGCGTCGCGAAACGGTGAGGTGTTCGGCGGCTGCGTAGCGCTCGATGTTCAGCGGGCCTTCGGTGAGGGGGTGGCCTGGTCGGACGGCGACGACCAGCCGGTCGCTGCCGACGAGGCGGTGGCGGATGTCGGGGAGCGTCGGAGCTCTGGAGCTCGATTCGAGGTCGACCTCACCCCGGCGCAGCTCGGCGTCGTCCGTCCCGGGTTCGGCCGACAGGCGCAGTCGGACGCCGGGGGCCTCATGGTGGACGGCGGTGATCAGGGCGGTGCCGCAGGCGGCGGTCAGGGCGTCGTGCCAGCGCACGGTGAACACCCGGTCCAGAGCTGCCAGGTCGAGTTCTTGCTGCGCGGACAGGAGTTGGTGGGCCTGCTGCACGAGGGCGTGGACCTGGGCGTGCATGGCGAGCGCGCGGGTGGTGGGGACCATCGTGCGGCCGGTGCGGACGAGGATTTGGTCCCCGGTGGCCTTGCGGATGCGGCCCAGGGAGCGGCTCATTGCCGGTGCGGTGACGTGGAGGCGCGCTGCGGCGCCGGCGACGCTGCCCTCTTCCAGCAGTGCGTCCAGGGCCGTGAGCAGGTTCAGATCCAATTGCATGGCAGTAACTCTATAAGTGAATAGCATGCACTTGTTGTTAATGATGGAGAGGCCTACCTTCGAAGTGCGGGCGCAAGACACATGCAGCCCGCACACATCGAACCCAGGAGCCCACCATGAGCACAGCCATGCCTTTCGCCGCCGACACGACGCTCCTGCCCGAGGTGACCGCCGCGGTGAAGACCGCAGGCCACACGCTGCGCGACCGCCACACCCCGCACGCCCGGGGCGTGAGCCTGGACGAGGTCGTCGCTGAGATCCACGCCAACGACGACGCGGTGCTGGACATGCTGCGGGAGCCGCTGCTGCGGGCCCGGCCCGGATCACAGTGGGCCGAGGACGAGCTGGCCGGCGGCGCGCTCCCGCCCGGGGAGTGGTGGGTCGTCGACCCCGCCGAGGGCAACATCAACCACGTCCACGGCATGGAGGACTGGGCCGTCACCGCCACCCTGGTCCGCGACAACCAGCCGGTGCTCACCGTCGTCCACCTGCCGCTGACCGGCGACACCTACACCGCCGTCGTCGGCGGCGGAGCCCGTCTCAACGACTGGCCCCTGAAGGTGTCCGCCAAGACCGATCTGGGCGCCGCGCTCATCGGCACCGGCCAGGCCAAGCCTGGCGAGGACGAGCACACCTTCCGGCGGATCGGCGACTCCGTCACGGCCATGCTCATCAACGGCCTGGTCGTGCGCGTGTCCGTTCCCGCCACGATGCAGCTCATCCACGTCGCCGCCGGACGCATGGACGCCTTCTGGCAGTTCTCCGACGTCCGCTCCGGCCTGGTCGCCGGCGCCCTGCTGGTCTCCGAGGCCGGAGGCACCGTCACGGACCTGGCGGGCGAAGCCTGGAACACGGGCAGCCCCGACTTCCTGGCCGCCGCCCCCGGCCTCCACACCGCCGCCCTCAAGGTCCTGTCGACCATCGCCTGACCGGGCACCTCCGCTCTACCCACCCGATACCGCAAGGAGCACCACCTCATGACCAGCATCGGCATCCTGGGCGCCGGCCGCGTCGGCACCAACCTCGCCGGCAAGCTCTCCGCGGCCGGACACCGTGTCACCCTCGGTGTCCGGAACCCGGAAGACACCGCAACCCTCGTCGCCGGCATCGCCCCGCAGATCGCCTTCGCCGACCAGCGCACCACCGCCCGCACCGCGGACATCGTGATCAACGCGACGCCCGGCGACACCTCCCTGGACCGCCTGGTCGGCCTGCGCACCGAGCTCTCCGGAAAGCTCCTCGTCGATGTCTCCAACGCCACCCGCGACGCCGATGACGGCCTGCCCGGCGACCTGTGCTATCCCGGCAGCAGCCTCGCCGAGAAGCTCCAGGGCGCACTCCCCGACACCCATGTGGTAAAGACCCTCAACACCATGCTGTTCATGGTCATGACCGCTCCCGAAACCCTGGCCGTCCCACCGACCGCCTATCTCTCGGGCGACGACCAGAACGCGAAGAACACCGTCACCGGCCTGCTCGGCGACCTGGGCTGGCAGCCCGCATGGATCGAGGACCTCGGCGGCATCACCACAGCCCGCGCCACCGAGGCCATGATCCTCGTAGTTCCCCACCTCCTGCGCCGACACGGCTTCAAGCCCTTCGCCGTCTCCCTCGCCCGCCGGTCGTTCAGGGAAGACGTCGTGGCTGGATCGGCGTGCAGCGCGTGAGGCGTGTGCAGGGCGTCAGCGGATCAAGGCGCGGAGGTCTTGAAGGGTGTATGCGTCTTGGTGGCTGATGATCTCGTCTCGGGCCCAGGCGGCGAGGGCTTCGTTCGGTTTGGGCCGTAGCCGGGGCGGCGCGGCCAGGGCGCCGTCGGACTCGACGAGTTGCTCGATCATCTGGCAGAGCGTGTAAGGGCCTCCGCCGCTGTAGCCGATGCCATAGCCGGAGTCGTCGGTGCGGGGCAGGAAGTGAAGAGCACCGTCGTCGTCGCGCATCCAGAACTCGCCGGGGTCGATGATGACGCTGGTGACCCTGGAGGCGGGCGGGAGTCCACGGCTGGTGATGGACCGGTAGGTCGAGGTCTCGATGTTCCCGCCGACGGTGCTGGGCCGCCCCTCGTCGAGGGCCGATGCAGGAGAAGAGGACCCTCCAGGGATACCCGGCACCAGTTCGATGGCGTCCAGGTCGACGAAGTCAGAGATCTCGAGGCTCTGCGAGCGGCCGGGTGCGACCTCGTCCAGCTCGTCGGGCTCGACCACGACGTACTCGCCCTCGCCGACCTCGAAGCCCTTGACGATGTCACTGGAGTCGACCTCGTCGCCAGTGCGTTCGTTCACCCGCCGGTTGCGGAGCCGGTCGGAGGTGCCGCGCTGCAGTTGGTGGAAGTGGACGGTGTGGTCCTCAGTCGCGGTGTACGGGCTCACAGGCACCGTGACGAGCCCGACGTGATCACACCAGTCCAGATCGCCCGCGCCATGCTCCTACCCCATCCCGTCCACCCGGCGCGACGACCGGCGCTGCCTCCTTTGACTCCACGCTCGCACCGTCGGCATCCCGCGCGCGCCAGGCCAACGACGCAGGCACCCGAACGAGCCCGGCAGCAGGCGCTGAACACGGTTCAGGTGTTGGCGACTTGTTCGGGGTGCCTGTCCGTGGCGAAGCGCGCTTGCACGTCGGGGCTGTCGAGGAGCCTTGCCGGGTAGCCGGGTCCGGTCCGCACCGTGACGTCTTGGTGGTGCAGTGGTTCACCACAGGAGGAGCAGACGACCTTGGCCTGAGTGTCGTGGCCGCAGGCGGTGTGGTGCATGACCACGGGGATGCCGTCGTCATCGGCCAGCCACCGGTCGCCCCAGGCGTTGATCGCGGCGAGCACGCCGAAAAAGTCCCGGCCCTTGTCCGTCGGCAGGTACTCATGACGGACCGGCTCGCTCTGGTAGGGGCGGCGCTGCAACAAGCCCGCGTTCTCCAGGCGCCGGAGCCGGTCGGTGAGGGTGTTGCGTGCGATGCCGAGCGAGTCGATGAAGCCGTCGAAACGCGACTCACCGTAGAAGATCTCGCGCAGGACCAGCAGCGTCCAGCCGTCGCCCAGGATGTCCACGGTGCGGGCGATCGAGCAGGGCCAGCTGTCGAATGAGGTCCGTCTCATATCAGCGACCTTATCAGTTTCATCATGAGATTCACTTGCCCTCGGCGACCCGGCCCGACTAGCGTCCAGCAAGTCTCATCATGCAACTTACGAGGAGGAGTGATGAGTTCTACGCCTGCGAACACACCGGCGGTCACCGTCGAACGGGACGGCCACGTGCTGCTGATGGGCCTGAACCGGCCCGCCAAGCGCAACGCCTTCACCAAGCAGATGATCAGCGAGCTGTCGGCCGCCTACGGTCTGCTGGAATCCGACGGTGACCTGTGGTGCGGGGTCCTGTTCGCCCACGGCGACCACTTCACCGGCGGCCTGGACATGCTCGATGTCGGCGCCGAGCTGGCTTCGGGCAAGGTCGACGCCCCCGAGGGCGGGCGCGACCCGTGGCGTCTGGACGGACCGTGGTCGAAGCCCGTCGTCGCGGCCGCGCAGGGCTGGGTGATGACGCTCGGCATCGAACTGCTCCTGGCCGCCGACATCCGCGTGGCCGCCCAGGACACCCGCTTCGCCCAGTACGAGATCCGCCGCGGCATCTACCCCTTCGGCGGAGCCACCTTCCGCTTCCCCCAGCAGGCCGGGTGGGGCAACGCCATGCGCTGGATCCTGACCGGCGAGGAGTTCGACGCCGCAGAAGCACACCGCATCGGCCTGGTGCAGGAACTCGCCGCCGACGGGTCTGCCGCCATCGCCCGCGCCACCGAGATCGCCACCCTCATCGCCGAAAAGTCCGCACCCCTGGGGGTGCGCACCGTCTTCGCCTCCGCCCACCTGGCCCACGAGCACGGCGAGAGCGCCGCGATCGAGCGCCTGCGCCCGGACATCGCACGACTGTTCTCCACCGCCGACGGCGCCGAGGGAATCCAGTCCTTCATCGAGCGCCGCGACGCCGTCTTCACCGGCCGCTGACCACCCCACCCCGCCACACCAGGAGACTTCTTGTGACCACCACGAAGACGCCGTCCCTGTTCGACCTGCCGCCCGAGATCGCCGAGGCCCGTAAGTGGGCCCACGGCTTCGCCGAGAAGTACGTACGCCCCGTCGCCGCCGACTACGACGCGCGTGAGGAGATGCCCTGGGCCGTCATCGAGGAAGCAGCCAAGGTCGGCCTGTACACCCCCGAGTTCGCGCTGCAGATGACCGCCGACCCCACCGGGCTCCTCCAGCCCGTGGTCGCCGAGGAGATCTTCTGGGGCGACGGCGGCATGGGCCAGGCCCTGCTGGGCACCTTCCTCCCCGCCGCTGCCCTGTTCGGCGCCGCCACCAAGGAGCAGATCGACACCTGGCTGCCCGCCTTCTTCGGCACCCCCGGCGACCTGGCCGTCGCCGCCCTGTGCGCCAGCGAGCCGAACGCCGGCAGCGACGCCGCCGCCATCCGCACCCACGCCCGCTACGACGAAGCCACGAAGGAATGGGTGCTCAACGGCACCAAGACCTGGGCCACCAACGGAGGCATCGCAAGCATCCACGTCGTCAACGCCGTCACCGACCCCGCCCTCGGCGCCCGCGGCCACGCCCTGTTCCTCATCCCGCCCGGCACCCGCGGCCTCAGCCAGGGCCAGAAGTTCTCCAAGCACGGCCTGCGCGCCTCCCACACCGCCGAGGTCGTCCTCGACGACGTACGCATCCCCGCCGACCTGGTCCTCGGCGGCAAGGACGCCCTCGACCAGCGCCTGGCCACAGCCCGCGACGGCACCCGCGTACGCGTCCCCGCGGCCATGGCCACCTTCGAGATGACCCGGCCCGGCATCGGCGCGATGGCCGTCGGCGTGGCTCGCGCCGCCTACGAGTACGCCCTCGAATACGCAGGTGTCCGCGAGCAGTTCGGCCGGCCCATCATCGACAACCAGGCCATCGCCTTCACCCTGGCCGACATGGCCATGGAGATCGACGCCGCCCGCCTCCTCGTCTGGCGCGCCAGCCACATGATGACGCGCGGCAAACCCTTCACCCGCGCCGAGGGCAGCATGGCCAAGCTCAAGGCCAGCGAGGTCGCCGTCCGCACCACAGAACGCGCCGTGCAGATCCTCGGCGGCAACGGCTACACCCGCGACTACCCCGTCGAACGCTGGGCCCGCGACGCCAAGAACTTCACCATCTACGAAGGCACGAGCGAGATCCAGCGCCTGGCCATCAGCCGCGCCCTGTCCGGCCGACGCATTCAGTAGACGCCGGTTCCCGCACCTCCAGCCCTCTACCACCTCATCGGAGCATCACATGAGCACCCAGACGCCTGTCCTGGCAGGCAAGGTCGCCGTCGTGACCGGAGGCGGCCGCGGCATCGGCATCGGCATCGGCATCGGCATCGGCATCGGCATCGGCATCGGCATCGGCATCGGCATCGGCATCGGCAAGATGATCACCCGAGGACTCCTCGAGGCCGGCGCCAAGGTCTACATCTCCAGCCGCAAGGAAGCCGACCTGAAGTCGGCCGTCGAGGAGCTGAGCCCCCTCGGCGAGGTACACGCCGTGTCGGCCGACCTCTCCACCGCCCACGGTGTTGAGACGCTGATCGGCTACCTCAGTGGACGTGAGAGTCGCGTGCACGCGCTGTTCAACAACGCCGGCGCCAACTGGGGGGCACCCCTGGAGGAGTTCCCCGACTCCGCCTGGGACAAGGTGCTCTCCGTCAACGTCAAGGGCGTCTTCGCCCTCACCCAGGCCCTGCTGCCGCTCCTCAAGGCGGCCTCGACCCCCGACGACCCCGCCCGTGTCATCAACACCGGCAGCGTCGACGGGCTGCGCGCCCCCGCCCCCGGTTTCAACAACTTCTCCTACAGCGCCAGCAAGGCCGCCGTACACATGCTCACCCGGCAACTCGCCGGAACCCTCGCCCCCCACGTCCTCGTCAACGCCATCGCCCCCGGCCTGTTCGAGTCCAAGATGACCGCAGGCATCCTCAGCCTCGGCACCGACGCCATCGCCGACCAGATCCCCCTCAAGCGCATCGGCCGCCCCGAAGACATGGCAGGCATCGCCGTGTTCCTCACCAGCCCCGCCAGCAGCTACATCACCGGAGCAGTCATCCCCGTAGACGGCGGGATCCTCGTCACCGGCTGAGTCCGGCCGGGGCCGCAAGGCCCCCACCCGCCTCCTACTTCTCCTCGCCCTCATCGGTGTCGGTAGCCGGGTCACGCAGAGGCCGCAGGCCGCCCCCGGCCGGGACGGTGGCACGGAAGCCGGAAGCTGTAGCGGACCAGGCAGTTGAAGTTCGCGTGACGCAACGGGGAGAGTCGGGCGACGTCCTCGTCCAGGACGTCGCACTCCCGCTCTTCCGGTGGCAGGGCCCGCAACTGCGCGACGGCGGCGTCCAGGTAGCGGGCGGTCCACAGCACCGCGGCGTTGGCTTCGGCGCCCGCACCTCCGAAGCGATCGAACCGGTCCGGCACGGCTTCGACCTCGCCGTCGAGGCCACCGGTCGCGTCGATCAGCTCGCTCTCGCCGTCAAGTCCCTTGCCCCGGAAGGCATCTGCGAATCGGCCGGCAACCACTTCCGCCCCGGCGAACTGCCGCTCCTCGACATGTACCTCACCGGCGTCACCCTGCGTATCGCCCGCGACAACGTTCGCGCCCACCTCCCCGACGCCCTCGACCTGGCCGCCTCCGGCACCGTCGCCCCCGAACGCGTCGTCTCCCACGTCCTCGACTGGGAACAACTCCCCGAGGCCCTACCCGAGAAGCACCTCAAGCCCGTCTTCGTCCGCGATCTCATCCCGCCCCCGACTGCACACTGACCACCACATCGCGATCCGCGACCACGCACAGAGACACCTGATGACCTCGCCCCTCACCACCCCGAACACCATCCCGCACGATCCGGCAGCCAAGGACCTCGCACGCCGACGGGACGCGATCGCCGCACTCGGCCACGAACTGCGACTGCTCGTCGACGCCACCGTTCGCACCGCAGCCTCCCCGGAAACCCTGCACCGCCTGACAGACGGCGTCCGCGCCCTCACCGGACAACTCACCGGCCACCGCCGCAAGCCTGCGGACTTCCCCGAGGTCGACGAATTCCCAGGCGGGGTACGGATGTACAGCCCCGTCACCGGCACCGGCAGCCCGCTCGCGCCACCCATGCTGGTAACCCCGGCCGAAGACGGCCTCACCGGACAGTGCCTTCTCGGCATCGCCCACGAAGGGCCACCCGGCTACGGCCACGGAGGCATCAGCGCCATGAGATCCCTCCACCATTCTGGTGCAAGCGGACGGCGTTTTCGTCACCCCCGACTCAGCGGCCGCCCGTGCGCTCTTTCCGGCTCTCGACAACACCACGTGGGCCACTGCCCGGTGAGGAAGAAACACAGTCCACAAGCCGAGGAACCTCATCACCAGCCGAGGTCGACTAAGAGCCGCTACAACCTCCGCCGTTGGGATGTCCGCCTTGCCCTGGGGATCGGCTCAACGGAAGGCAGATCTGGACACAACTCCTGGGCCAACACGACTACTTGGTCACCTGCGACGGCATCCGCCACTACCTGAGATACACACGACCCCCAAGGGCGTGATCATTGCCAGACTCGCTGATACCCCAGCCAGCCGGCCCAAGTCAGCTAGTTGCACATGGCCAACCTCCCTGACGAAGGACAAACCGCCTTCACGTGCTCGTCGAACCAGGCTCAGCTCGTCGCGGAGGGTTCCGTGGCGTCAGCATCTCGGGGAGCGGCCCAGGACGCGGGGAGGCGCAGCCCCTCTTCGTTGGGTGAGCCGGGTTCGGCGGTGTAGATGGTGAGAGTGAGGCCGGGTTCGGCGGCCACCTCCAGTCCTTCGTAGGCGAGGGTGAGGTCGCCGACGGCGTGGTGATCGAAGCGTTTGGCGCCGGTGCCGTGGTGGCGAGCGTTATGGGCGCCCCAGCGGGTACGGAAGTCGTCGCTTCGGGTGGAGAGTTCGCCAACGAGGTCGTGCAGGCCCCTGTCGTGGGGGTTGCGGCCGGCTTCGGCACCAGCGCCTGCCCCGCCCGTCGCTACCCACGCGAACTCGTCGACTACTTGCGCGGCCGAGGCCGCAGGACGGTGCATGAGCACCCTGGTCAAGCGCTGGAGGCGGGGTTGAGACCAGGAGCCCCGGAGGCCCTTCGCCGCCGCGGCAGCGAAGGGCCGTGACAAGTGATTGAGCAGGCGCGTCGGCCGGGTCAAGCGATCGAGGCTTCACCGGAGCCGGCCACGGCCGCGGTGTCGGCCGCGAACAGGTCGTGGGTCTCCGTGATCTCCAGGAGGCGCGTGGGCTGGGGCTGCAGCCCAGTGACGGCGAGGCGGCCACCTTCGGCGTGTAGGCGGCGGCGCAGCAGTACCAGCAGGTTCAGGCCGCTGAAGTCCATGAAGGACACGCCTGACAGATCCAGGTGCAGCGTCTTGCCGCTCAGCAGGATGCGCGCGGCCCGGGCCAGTTCGGGGCAGGTCTGAAGGTCTATCTCCCCGATCACGGTGATCATGGTGCGATCGGGGTGCTGCTGTGTCACCACAGTGAAGTCGCTCATGGTTCGCCCCTCGATTTTCGGGGTCGAGCCCATCACGCCCCCCGGTGCGGAAGGCATCAAGCACGCGGCATGGGGCCGCGTAAAGCCGAGCGAGACAACCCGCACCATCCCCCCGGACCGAGAAAAATGACCTTCAAGGGCGACGCGGGGCCTCTCACCAGACCAGGCTGGTTGTCCTTGCAGGGTTGCACAGGCGGGTCAGGGTGCACCAGCCCGCTTCCACGGGCCGAGCGGGGCCGGGCGTTTCCGTGCCGGGCAACGGTTACCGGGCACTGACGGAGGGCGAGCACGGCACCTTCGACATCGGGCAGGAACAGAAGGGACCGCGGGTACGTCCTTCTCCAATCGACGGCAACAGGACCGATGTACACCGCACGAGGGACCCTGCCGGGTCACCTCGTCGAGTCCGGGATCCGGTTGCCTGCCGCGCCGATGCCGTTGCCACAGGCGGCAGACGGTCGGCTCGTGCTGGCGGTGGATGTCTCGCCGTGGCTGCGCCCGGACGCCAACACGTGTGCTGCCGGGCCTTTTGCCACACCTTCGGGCGAGGTCAGGATAAGCATCAAATGGTGCCCGGCTGGCCGTACTCGGTGGTGGCCGCGCTGGAGAGTGGCCGCACGTCCTGGACGGCGGTGCTGGACGCGGTCCGCCTGGAGCCCGGCGCCGACGTCGCCGCGGTGACCACCGTGCAGATACGTGAGGTCGTCGAGCGGCTGGTCGCCGCCGGCCAGTGGAAGCCGGGTGACCCGGACGTCCTGGTCGTGCTGGACGCCGGATACGACGCCCCGCGCATCGCCCACCTGCTGGACGGGCTGCCCGTCGAGATCCTCGGTCGGCTCCGCTCCGGTCGCGTGATGCGGCGTCCGACGCCCTCCCGCAAAGAGTTCCACCTGGCCACCCCAAGGGCGGCAGGCCGCCCAAGCATGGCCGCGAGTTCATCTTCGGCGACCCCGCAACCTGGGGCGCCGAGCAGGCCGTGACGATCACGGACACCCGGCTCCACGGGAAGGCGACCGCGCAGGCGTGGGACCGGCTGCCTCCGCGCAAAGACGGGCTCGCCCACCACCCGCCACCCGCCACCCGCCACCCGCCACCCGCCATAGCGTCGGCAGGGTCCTCGCCACCGGCGAGGCATACAGCCGCCTAACCCACCACAGAAGTGGAACGAAGCCCCGCCGCATTACATGAACCCGCAGTCCAGAAGCACCCACGACAACCACGCGGGCCGCGCATGGAGCAAGATAAGCGACATGGTCAATGACGGGAGCGCAGGCTTCATGCTGCCGCGGGGTGCGACAGGCTTCTTCGTGCCGAAGGACGGTCCGCTTCCGGAAACTGACTTGCGAGCGTTCCGGACCGCGCTGCACGCCGCCGCCCGCATCGCCGAAGGCGAGGTGGGCGAGCTGGAGGAACAGGCGTACCCCCGGACCTTCCACGTCGCCTCGGTCGTCGGTCGCACAGGCGAGAGCGTAATCCTGTGTCACGCCCATCACCCCTGGATCGCCTTCGCTCAAGAACGCCGAGATTGGTACCGAGAGGAGTTCCTCTCTGCTCCGCCATGGGCCCATACCTTCGCGGAAACAGGCTTCGTGGTTCTGAGCAGCGAGCAGCTCGCCACGCCTCTCTCCGACGTGGACACTTCAGTTCTTACCCAGGGCGAGTGGCGTCAGATTCGCTTCTACGACATCACCACGTTGGGTGGAGTGCTCTTCAACGCATGGGATTGATGATCATGTAACCGTTGAACGGCAAGCTGAGTGCCTGTTCTTGAACCGGTAGGTCGGCGCGACTACATCTGGCAAGATCAGCTTGTGGCTCGACATTCGGTGACCTTGAGCAGAATCGAGTTCGCAGACTGGCGAGCTGTCCACTCCTGGGCTTCCCTCGTCGAGGTCTGCCGCTTCCAGACTTGGGGACCGAACACCGAAGAGCAGACACGCGCCTTCGTGCTGACCGCGGTCGAGGCCTGGTCGCACACACCTCAGCAGCGGTTCGCTTATGTAGCGCGTATCGCTGGCGACGTAGTCGGCATGGGGGAGCTCCACGTCCGGAGGCGAGGGCAGCGTCAAGGCGAGATTTCCTATGCTGTGCATCCGCGGGTTTGGGGACAGGGCGTCGGAACGGCGATCGGCAAGGGGCTACTGGCGCGAGGGTTCGAGGATCTTGAGCTCCACCGCATCTATGCCACCTGTGACCCGCGGAACCTTGGGTCGGCACGGGTTCTCAGCAAGCTCGGCATGACACGGGAAGGACGTCATCGTCACACCGCTCTGATCCGGGATGGTTGGCGGGACTCCGAAATGTTCAGCCTCCTCGAAGGCGAGTGGCGTGCGGTCACCCCATCCACTCGACCACCGCAGGAATGACTCGTCGGCCTGATTCACGATCCCGGTCCATTCGACCAGCTCGCCCAGGCCCCTTGCGGGTCAGCGCTTGGCACCTGCATCTGAGCCGTCCATACCCGTGGCTGCTGTCCTGTTCGCCCGACGGAACACGGGTGCAACTCACCCCGCCTCGGCGCTGCAGTCCGTACAGACCCGGGCCAGCTCGGCGGTCGCGGGTTGCTCGCAGGAAGGGCCCCGGGGAGCACAGCGGGCGGGGCCCTGGCCGCCGTCGCGGCGCCTCCGGTGGCCGGTGGACGGTCACGCACCGTGGAGGTCGGGTGCGTCGGGGCCCAAGGTGAGGGGCTGCGTGTGCCGACTGGCCTGGTGGTGGGCCGGCCGTGGGGTGTGGCGACGCTGCTGGTGATGCCAGCGGGCCCGCCACCAGCCAGCCGGTGCTCGGAGTCGGCCCTCGGTACTGGTGGGCTCGCGTATTCAACTGTCGCGAGTTCCCCCTGGAGCTCTCCTTGCTGGTGACCGTGTGTATGCCCCGGAGCGTATTGACTCCAGGATTCCTCCGGCCTCCGACGCAAGGCGGGTCGTGGTGACGTGCTGGTAGCCGAGGGCGTCGGCGACGACCGGGGCGGGCATCTCAAGGACGTGCCGGCGGATGGCTGCCGCGCGGCCGGCGGGAGTGCCGATGTCCCGGTCGTCGAGGACCTGGACGAGGACGCCCTTACCGAGGCGGCGGTGGAAGCCGGACGGACCGGGGACGCCATGCTGCGGTAGGCGCTGCTCACCTTGGTAGCTCGTTTCACCACGGCCTGTCGTCGCGCAGCGCGGGCCTCCTGTGGTGACGCTGTACGGCATGACGACCTGCGACGAACAGGGGGCAGACGGCTGGCGGGAGCTGCAAAACGATGAGTCATCTGGACTTCGGAACGGTCCCCGCCTGGGTCGGTTCCGTCCTCACGGGCGGGTCATTGTTGCTCGGCTTTTAACATCCTCCTGCGCGACCGGCGCAAGGAGGAGCGTGCGGAAGCCAACCTGGTGACCTGCTGGCTGGAGCACTCCGAGGATGGGGTAACGGCGCACATCCTCAACGCCTCCGGCCTGCGGAGATTCACGGAAATCCGCGTGGAGGACGGCAAGCTCACCGACCACGCCGGTGAGCTTGCCGCACACGAGGCGACCTGCACCATCGCCTGATGATCGCAGGCGCTTCCCCGTGCCGAGTGGCTTGTCTGGCCAGATAACCCGCGGGCCCCGGCGGTCCCCTCGCAACGGGGGCGCGGCATCGTGCGGCCGTATCGCCGTGGTGCATCAGGTGCAGCACCTAGGGTGCGTAGGGTGCGGGGTCAGAGCGGGGCACTTCCAGACTGGCTCCGGTGTCATCTGCGGCTGCAGCGGAGGTCGGCCAGGCCGTGCTCACGCATCACGTCGACCATGGTCTCGATGATGGCGCCGGGCGGCACGATCTCCATCTCGTTCAACACCTTCGGGTCCCCGACACGCTTCAGCTGTCGCCGCGCGTGTCGGGGACCGGGAGCCACGCCTTCGCGTCCTCGCTCCAGCGTAGAAGGTGCCCCCGCAGCTCGGGCCGGGTGACGTCGAGGTCGATCAGTGCGAGCCGGGCCTCGTCAGTGAGATCCGGGCCCACCTCGATCCTGAACATGGACAGGGTTGCGCCCCCTGCCAGCATGGTGACTTCCAGCTCGTTGCCCTGCCTGCGGCGCCGCCACCAGGACCTCGGTGTCATCACCGTCGCCCTCTCTCCCAGCTGCTCTCCGAGCTTCGCGGCGAACGCGGAGACGAACGGGGTGACCACGCCGGCGACCACGAGTAGTTCGATCGCGGTGGCGGGGCCGCCGGTGTCTCTCGGAGGGAGCCATGACCATCTGTCCCGCCTGGCCCGTCTGGCCCATTCGAGGAGGGCTGAGAGCAGAACGACGGCCAGCAGGCCGAGCCAGAGTGGAGGCATTGGCTCAGTGGACCGTATGGCCTGGCCGCGCGGCTAGCCCCCGCGGGGGGCGCGAAGGTGCAGCGAACGGCCAGGCGTTCCCGCAGGCCGCTCTCGCCGTCCACGACCTCACAGGTGAGCCCGCAGGATGGCGGGGGAACTCGCGCCACCTCCGGTGGAGCGCGAACCCGAGACGGTCGTGATCCCCTCGCCGCTTCCCGATCAGCTTCCGATCGACGTCGTCGAGGTAGAAGGATAGGGAGGACGCTCACGGCGGGTGCACCCATCAGGACATCACCGTCCTGGACTACCCGAAGGGCCCGGCCGACAAGCCGTTCCTGGACACGGTGTACGTCGTCAAGAGCGACTGACCGAACCCGCTCACGACGAAGGCCTCCGGGACGTTCCCGGAGGCCTTCGTCGTACGTACCCGCGTCGGAGGACGCTGCCCGCCGTGCGCAGCCGTGCGGCTTCCGCGAGGCCTGGTGCAGCGCGGCAGAGAGCGGGTCGACCTCTTCCCCGGCGGCGTCGGCCTGCTGCGCTGCACGGCCCTGCGCTCGTGTAGCTACGGCCAACGGACGAATAGCTCTCGGTAGCCGACCAGGAGGTTGTGTGTCCTGGGTTCGACTGTTTTCATCCCTGAGATGATGTGCCCGCGTCACCTTGGTCGCGTCCATTGCGACTGAGAAGGGGCTGAGCGTGCGGCAGGACTGGGCGCCGGGCTGCGCTACGAGGGCTTCGAGCCGTGCGGTTGCGGGCGGGATCCGAAGTTCCGCCCCCGTCTCGTGCCCAGCTGCGCGCCCGCCACAGGGTCGCCACTCGGACCGGCACTCCGCTCGCGGAGCTGCTCGGGCAGGCCGACCCGCTGGAGAATCGCTGGTCCCGGCAGGGCTCGGCGCAGTTCACTTGGTCCAGCTCCTCAGAAGGTGCCCCGGCTCGCCAAGCTGCTACGGGTGCCGACCCCGGCCGACCGCGGCCCCGGCCGGCCCTGGAGGCCCGGTACCCCGACACCGGCCGCGCCCGAGACGGGCACCCCGACGGCGGACATCCGCATCGGGTACGCGAGGTGCTCGCACGTCACCCAGGAGCTGCAGTCGCAGGTGACGGATCAAAGGCCCATGTCGCGTCTGGACGGCTGCGCTTCGCCCGCCGCGTCGTCGAGGAGCACGCCACGCGGCAGCTGGACCTCATCGACCGGTGAATCGCCGACGAGGATCGGCGCCAGGCCGAGCAGCAGCGAGGCGAGCAGGCTCGGCCCCCGGCGCCAGAGTGGCTCCTGGAACCGGCCTCAACGAAGAGTCGCCCTCGGTGTATGTCCACGCCGGTGGCTGCTGGAACGCTGCCGAACGAAGCCGAGGCGTCGACCGGGACCCCGCGCTCCGGACGCTTGCCGAAGGTGTTCCCCCTTGCCCGCACTGCCGGCCGGACAACGCACTGGGGTACCGTCCACGCTAGGACCCGGTCCGCGGCAGACGTGTCATCCAGCGCCTCTCGGGTGGGTGGGAGATACGCCTACGCCTGCCGCACCTCAGGCACTCCTCGGACGGCGGCTAGTCGTCTTCTTCGCTGCGGTCTTCTTGGCCGGCTGCTTCTTCGCGGCCGCCTTCTTCTTCGGCTTCGGCAGTTCGTGCACCTCAGCGGGCTCGGCGTCTTCGCCCCGGGACGCCTTGGCCTTCGACACCGACTCCTGCAGTGCCGCCATGAGGTCCAGGACCGGGGCCGGCTGCTCCGGCTCCGGCACCTCTGGCAGCGGCTTCTCCTCACGCTTGGCCTCGATGATCTGTGCGATGGCTTCTGTGTAGCGGTCGCGGAACTCCTCCCCCTCGAACTGGTCGACGGTCATGGTGTCCATCAGGGCCAGTGCACCCTCGATCTCGGCCTCGGATACCTCGGCCGGCGGCGGAAGCAGCTCGGTGGGGTCGCGGATCTCGTCGGGCCAGCGCATGGCGTGCAGGACCAGGACGTCGTCGCGGACGCGCAGCAGTCCGAGGCGTTCGCGGCCGGACCATGCGTACTTCGCGACGGCCACCTTGGCCGAACGGCCGAGCGCCTCCACGAGCAGCTTGTACGGCTTCGCGGCGACCTGGCCGGCGGGCTGGAGGTAGTAGCCCTCGGCGATCCGGATCGGATCGATGCTCGCCAGAGGCACGAACGCATCGATCTCGATCGCCTTCACCGTCGGCAGAGACAGGTTGCTCAGGTCCTCGTCCGTGATCGGGATGACCTGCGTCTTGGTCAGCTCATACCCCTTGCCGATCTCCTCCTGGGAAACCTCGCGGTCCTCCAGCTCACACACCTTGCGGTAACGGACCCGGCCGCCGTCCTCCAGGTGGTACTGGTGGAAATGGATCGAGTGGTCCTCGGTCGCCCCGACCACATTGATCGGCACCGTGACCAGACCAAACGAAATCGCACCGGACCAGATCGTTCGGGGCATGGCACACCCTTTCGCACTCACCCCGAGCAGCACCAGGCTATGAACGCCACAGGCCGCCCGCACGTGAGGGCGGCAGCCGTGTACGACCCGAGCAAACCATTCGGGCGAAACGCGGAAGCAGGGAGCCGACCGCCAGTCCCGATCGGGTTCGGCATGCTTCGTCGCGGCGGCCGGACCCCCCGTTCGGCTGCGCATGCACATCCAGGTACAGGGCGCGCGGTGTGGCGCGTCAGGTGGTTCCCTGGGGTGAGTGGTGGGGGGGGGGGGGGGGGGGGGGGGGGGGGGGGGGGGGGGGGGGGGAGAAGGAACAAGGCCCAACACAGAAACCACAAAGCCACCTCCCAAACCCA
>NZ_JBVIIT010000025.1:122840-165870 GCF_055569615.1 Streptomyces sp. NPDC031379
TCCTCCGTGGGGGTAAGCTGCACCACGGTCGGTGGTTGGTTGGTTTTTCTTTTTTCCTTTCTTCTCTCCCCCTCCTCCCCCCCCCCCCCCCCCCCCCCCCCCCCCCCCCCCCCCACCACCCCAAACCAGCCGAGGCTGCACCACGACGACCCATGACCCGTCCGCCGTCACGGCCCGGGCAGGCCCACCTTCTGCGCTGACGCACACCCGAACGGCGATCAGCCACGGTGGAAGACAGCACCGTGTGACGTGGCCCTTGCCCGTGACAACGAGCCCATCAGGCCCGCCGCTTGCTCATGTCAGTTACGCAAGAGCGAAGGCCAGCCGGGTTTGGGCATGCCCAATTCCGCAGTTCAAGGAGCATGTCGGCGCTTGGGAGGCTCAGCGCCGACGCGGGATGCCCAGCCTCTGTATGAGCTGGGCGAGTTCCTCCCGGAAGAGCTTCTCCGGGCTGGTGGTCTGGGTGTGCATGTGGCCGTAGACCTCCAGTGACACCAGTCCATGCAGGTGCCCCCAGATGCGCAGGGCAAGGGCGACGGCTGCGGGCGGCAAGTCGGGGAAGGCGGGACGCACCTTCTCAAGGAGCCCAGGGTCAAAGTCGGACCAGTCGAAGGTGCTGTCCTGGTAGAGGTGTCGGGCGTGGGGCCAGGCGGCTGCCGCGAGGGCGGTGAGCCCGGTGCAGACCCGGCGTGCGGCATCCGGGGCGGGGCCTCCCTGGGGCGCCTGGTAGCCGGGCACGGGGTCGCCGTAGATGAGGCGGAACCCCTGGGGGTTGACCAGGGCCCAGGTCCGGAAGGCATTGGCCCATGCCTCGATCCGGACGGCGGGATCGGCGGAGGCCGTGGCTTCCCAGGCCGTTTCCACAGCGTCGGCCAAGGCGGTGTACACGTCGTTGATCAGCGTGGTGACCAGGTCGTCCCTAGTCGGGAAGTACCCGTAGATGGCGTTAGCGGTCATGCCCATCTCACGGGCGATGGCCCGCAGGGTGATCGCGTCCGGCCCGCCCGAGGCCATCAACCCCAGTGCCACCTTCTTGATTTCGGCCGTGGTCTCGGCCCGTAGCCGCTCGCGCCTTCCCCTGCTTCCCGTGACTGTCACAACAGACACTCTACAGCGTCGACTTACTTAGCCCAGTACCGAAACTTCACGGCGTATAGTTTCTGTACGGCGTCACATCAGTGGCGTCCCACTTCTGCATGCACAGGGGAGAACCATGCACATCGGAGTCATCGGAGCCACGGGCACCATCGGCAGCCGGGTCGTCACCGAGGCCCTCGACCGAGGCCACAACGTCAAGGCGCTCAGTCGGGACGCCGTTCAGGCGCAGCGCGAGGAGCGTCGGGACAACATCACCTGGACGAGCGTCGACATCCTGGACCCGAAGAGCATCGCCGGCGTCCTGCCCGGACTCGACGTCCTGATCAGCGGCTTCCAGCCGGGCAATGCCGCCAAGGACTTCGCGGACACCGTCCGGCGCTCGATCGCCGACCCGACCGTCTACGCGACGGCGGCGCGGGCCCTGCTGAAGGCTCTCGAGAGCCGCCCGCAGACCCGACTCATCGTGATCGGCGGCGCCGGCAGCCTCGAAATCGAACCTGGAGTGGTGCGAGCAGATTCCGACGAGCTGCTGCACGCCGCCCTCGACCAGCTTGGGCTGCCCCGCGAATACGCCGCAGCGGTCCGCGGTCACCGCGACGCCCTAGCCGTCCTGCGGACATCGAACCGGCTGTGGACCTACTTCAGCCCCGCGGAGGAGATCGGCCCCGGCGAGCGCACCGGCCGCTTCCGGATCGGCGGCGACCAGCCGGTCCTGGACGCGGACGGCCGCAGCCGCATCTCGGTGGAGGACGCGGCCATCGCCTTGATCGATGAGGCGGAGCTGCCGCGCTTCGTGCAGCGCCGCTTCACCATCGGCTACTGAATGCCACAACCCACGTCCCTGTGGGGGACCTCATGAACTCCCCAACGGGTCAGGGCAACGTCCGTCCGAGCCAACCCGGCTGGTCGGCCTTCCAGCGTTGTCAGCCCAGATATGGCCCCAGAGAGGTGCTGCCAGTCCAGCTGCGCGGCACATCCGCACTTGGCCGTAGCCATCACGCAACCGCGGCCAGAACCGATTTCAAAGATGAATCAGCAGGGCGGGGCTCGCCGTGCGTCCAGTCTGGAGTCTGTCGCGCTGAGGCCAGGCTCCGACGAATCACCGAAGCAGAAAGGTAAGCGGCAAGTTCACCGACACGGCCCAGGCCAGGTCTTCATCGGCTTCGGCCTGAGCTATCAGCGCGGTGAACACCCGCTCCCAGGTGCCGTCGACGGCCCACATGCGCAGCCGGTTGTAGATGCCCCGCCAGTTGCCGTACTTCCCTGGCAGGTGCACCCACTGCGTTCCGGTCTGGAACTTGAAGGCAATCGCATCGATCACCTCACGGTGATCCCGCCACCGGCCGCCCCGCTTCGGCGTCCGGTCCGGGAGCAACGGCTCGATCCGAGCCCACTGCGCATCTGTTCACGGCACACCCGGACCAACGACCGACCGATCCAAACGAAACCGCCTAGGCCGCCCTGTGCATGCCCCCCGCCGCCTCACCGGTCGGGGGTTATCGACGGCCGTAGAGACCGGGCGGGCGTCCAGGTGCCCGCCCGCGGGCCGGCTTCTGCTCCGCGAAGAGCCAATACCTCCCCAGCAGTAAGCTGCCTCTTCGTAATTCCGCGTCTGGCCCACCGGAATGCACCTCGCAGACCATTGCGGCTGCCGGCCCGCACTGGCTGCCACTACCGGTTGTTGCGATCTTCTCAGGGGCGATCAAGCGGCGAATGGAAATATGCGACTCTTTTTGGTTTGACTCACAACGCCAGGCAGGTTGCGTCGATGGTGGACCACTGCATAAACCTCTTCGTTGTCGATCTCCGTGTCGAGCTCGGAGGCGGTGATGACGATGTCGTCGAAGCGGCGCGTTTCGATGCGTGATGCAGGTCGGAAGAACCGTATCGGAACATTGAAGTAGTGGTCGTCAGCGCCGCCGAGGGGTTCACCCTCGTCGCTCTCGAAGAGGGCCATGCTTTCGGCGAAGGAATCTCCAGGGAGACTGAGCTCTTCTGGAGTGTATTCGATGGTGTACTCCACCGTCAGTAGAAAGTGAAAGCTAAACCCGGCAAGGTTGTGTTCGATTTTAATATTTGGGGGGTCGACGAAGCGTGCCATGAGGAAGCTCTTTCCGTTAGATGTGAAAGGGGATCGCTGATCAGGATTCTTTCCCCGCCAGCCACACCCCTAGATCCTTTTCCGGGTAGAGCGAGCGGACGGTTTCTGATCCGTGCGAACCAGCACTTCAAGTAGGCCCTGCCAGAGACATCGCGTCACGCCACTGGAACTCGGGACTTGACAGGGCCGTGCAGAAGGGCGTCGTGGGCGGCTCGATGGTCGTCACACGGAAGCGCCGCCGGGATGAGCACCGTCCGCAAGCCGGTGCGCATCAGCCAGGACACCGCCGACGTCCCGGGCCGGAGAGACGTACGACCGGTTCGGATACGACGTGGACTCCGGCGACGTCAACGACGACGGCTACGCCGAGGTCGCAATCGGCGCCATGCAGAAAAGCATCTCCGGAGTCAGCACGACGGGCGCGGTCACCGTGATGCGCGGCTCGTCCAAGGGCCTGACCGGCACCGGCAGGTGTCCCTCCACCAGAACACCCCCGGAGTCCCGGGCGTCAACGAACCGTACGACCGGTTCGGCCAACAGGCCTCCCTCGTCGACATGAACCATGACGGGCGCAGCGAACTCGCCGTCGGCACGGACAGCGAGAACAGCTACGGGGCAACGTCTGGTATCTCAAGTCGGGCAGCAACGGCCCGACCACCAGCGGCATCGTGACCTCCGGCCCCAGAACGGTCGGCCTGACGGGCAAGTACTTCCCGGAGGATGGCGGCGGCATGGACACTTGGCGCGGACGGCTCCTCGCCGTACATGCCCGGGTGCTCGCCGTACGTCTGCTGCCAGTGCTCCCGCTAGGCCTCGGCCAACCCCCGTTCGCTCCCAGACACTGCCGACGCCCCTCTCACTGCCCAGCCCGCGCCGGGACTCTCCTGCACGTGAGCCTAGGAGGTCATCTCAATTGGTGGTGAGCCGCCTGTGAGCCAGCGGTCAGGCGCAGGCGGGGTGGACTTGACTGTGCTGTGAGACTTGCGGCATGGACATGGGGCGTGAGTCGCGGTGGGAAAAGGACGCAATGACGGTGGAGATCGTTTTTGCCCTGGTGACTGCCGCCGCGCTGGCTGGGGTGATCTTTGTTGTCGCCTGGACTCTCGTCCAGGTCCTTGACCTCTCTGGTTCAGCGGAGAGGGGCGTGTTGGCGGGGGGCGCACTGCTCGGAGCAGTGGCCGGAGTGTGGCTTCTGGTACGGGTGTTGCTTCGGTTCGACAAGCAGCGCCGAATGGGCCGCTGACTACGGCCCTTCCCCTTGCGGTCGGTAGCCTTCCGGCGTGGGGATCGTTGAGCGGCTGGTGCCGGACGAGTTGTGGCAGTTGTTTCAGCGCGTGGTTCCGGAAGCGCCATCGCGGCCGCAGGGTGGTGGCCGGCGTCGCCACGGTGACCGCGAGGTGCTGGCGGCGATCGTGTTCGTGGCAACGTCAGGTTGCACGTGGCAGAGGACCTCGCCGGCGCAAGCCCGGCAAGCTTCACGGCGACAAGGGCTACGACCACCGCCACCTGCGCCAATGGCTGGCACAGCGCGGCGTCCGACACCGCATCGCCCGCAAGGGCGTCGACACCTCACAGCGACTCGGACGACATCGGTGGACCATCGAACGGACCATGGCCTGGCTCGTCGGCTGCCGCCGGCTCCATCGCCGCTACGAACGCAAGGCTGAGCACTTCCTCGCCTTCGCGAGCATCGCCTGCACGCATATCTATTACCGAAGGCTCGCCAAATGAGATGACTTGTAAGGGCCCTGGAGAGCCAGTTCGAAGAAGTCATCGCCGCGCCATACGGCGAAGCGGTCGACTCCCTGGACCCGGACGCCCGCCGCGCGCTACTGGTCCTCGCCGTGCGCGAGGGGAAGCCACCCTGTTCACAGACGTCTTCCCCAAAGAACTGATCCGCGACAAGCACCCGGACGCGCTGCCCGCCCTGCAGCACTGGGCCTCCCATCTGCAAGTGCCCTCCCCCTTCTGGCGAGATGCCGTGAGCTGCCACCTGCTCGGCATCGAAGGCTGCGCCGCCCACCTGCCCGCTCCTCCCCCGCTCTTGGACGGCCACCAGGGCACCGACGCCGACGCCCGGCGCTGCTACGGCCACATACTGTTCTGGCTGGCCCGCCCCGGCCTCGGCCCACACGAACGAGACACGCGCTGCGCTCCCCTGTGGGAGTAGCTGACCGAGCCTCTCCTGGACGCCGCAGTCGATCCCCGACGTCAGTTCCAGCACGCCGCCATGTTCGCCCAGGACATCCGCACCAGCGCGCTCGGTCGCATCATCGACGCCTTCCCCGCCCAAGCCCGCACCGTGCTCCACCACGGCCTGCACGCTCCTGACCAGTTGACCTCGCTCTTCCCGCTCCCCCGGCCAGACCACCGCACCGCCACCGTGATGCGCCTGCTCGCCCGCATAGGCGACCGCTCCTCCCCCCTGCTCGCCGCCTACCGCGACCACCCTGCTCTCGGCAGCACACCCGCAGACACCATCCGCCGCATCAACAAACGCACCACTGCGGAACGCGGGCCGACACCTGGCTCACTCACGGCGAGCAGAAGCACCACGTCCACCTGCCCCACGCGCTCACCGCGCTCGGCGACACCAGACGGGCACGCGAGAGCCAGCAGCGGGCATGGGAACTGTCCGCGCCGACCAGCACCATGACCCGCGCTCTGCTGACCATCGACGCCGCTACCTGCGTCCACCACGACGGCAACACGCAGGAGGCATGCCAACGCACCGTCGCCGTCCTGTCCGACCTCCCGGCGGTCTACCGCTCCGGACTCGTCCGCCGCCGCGCGCTCGACCTGTACCACTCCATCCCCGCCCACCATCACCAGGAGACCGACGTACGCGCACTGCACGAGGCCCTGGCGCCCTGAGAGCCAATGGGACGGCTACCGTGCCCAGCTCGCCGTATACGCGGACGGGCAGGTGCTGCTGCGCTCCCGGCAGGGCACGGAGATGACGGCAGCGTTCCCCCGAGATCCGGGCGGCCGCACTCGCGCAGGGGGCAGCCGCCACCTGCTGGAGGTGACCCTGGTGACCCCCGACCTCGTGGCTGAGGTCGGTGTCGACGTTGCCCGCGATGCGGGCGGCCGGTGGCGCCATCCCGCCGGCTTCCACCGCACCCAGGCCGATCTACGGCCGATCGACGTCGCATGTTGGGCAGGACCGTCGAACTGACGGCGAAGGGCACCAGGGCGCGGGCCAGGTCGTCGTCGAGGTCGGTGAGAGAGTCGAAGCCGAGCTTGTTGGCCTCGGTGAGGACGGCGGCGTAAATGTCGATCATGCGGTAGTTGATCCTGGTGGACCAGCTGGCGGCGAGCATCCGCATGCGCGGGTCGGCGATGATGGGCGGCCGCGTACGTCGGCGAGCGCGGCGGCGCGGGTGACGAGCCCGTCTACAGAGACACGCTCCTAGCGGTGCAGGAAGGTCCCGCCGTCGATGACCCAGAGGCTGGCCGGAACCGCGCCGCACTTGACGACTTCGGAGTGCATCTGGAGGTTGGTCCGGTTCCAGCCGACCCGACGCTGGTGCTGCTCGTCGGCCGGGCAGAAGGTGAGGCCGACCTCGAGGTGCTGGCCCTCCTCGAACAGGTACGGCTCGCCCCCGAGCGGGGTGACCACAGTCTGCGAGATGGGCCCGGTCACGGTGATGGCGCCGTTCCCGTCGGCGGTCAGGCAGTCGACGTCGAACTCGGCCGGGCAGGGCGTCATCATGGGCGCCGCACTCACTGGCGCGACCGTGGCCGGGACTCTGCTCTACGACAAGTGGCGCGCCCGGCGCGCCGCCGCCGAGCCGGCGCACGAGAACACTACAGCGGCGCCGGCACCCGACGACGCCCCGGCGACCGAGCACAGCTGACCCCCAGGCGCGGGGCGGCCCCAGCCCACTGTTAGTCGCCGCGGTCACCTTCGCCAACGACGGCGACAACGTCGGCGTCTACGTCCCGGTGTTCGCCACCGCCGGCATCGGCGGGATGAGCGGATACGCCGTGATATTCCTCGCGCCGGTGGCGGTGTGGTGCTTCGCCGGCCGGTTCTTCGCCACCCGCCCCGTCATCGCCAAGGTCCTCGCTGGCTGGGGCCACATTCTGCTGCCCCTGGTCCTGATCACCATCGGCCTGCTCATTCTCATCGAAGGCGGAGCCTTCGGACTCTGAGCCGGCGCAGGACCGGGGCAGTGGTCCAACTCCGATGGCAAAAGGACATTCGCCCCCTCCGAACGAGCTTTGAGACTCGTCCGCCTTGACTGTCACACCGCGCGTCGTCCGCACATCTGTAGCAGGTGACAGCGGACCTCACAGCGGGGATTGCACGTGATTCACGCCCTCACCCCGTACACGCCCGGACAGCAGTGGGGCCTTCGCACAACCGACCCGGACCTTGCTCCGATCGCCCTGCGCCAGATGGCCACGGGTGAGTCCGAGGAAACCGCCCGGGCCGAGCTCATGGACCCCGTGCACCTCATCCTGATGCCCACGCTCGGACAGGCCCGAGGCGAGGCATGGGTGTTCCAGGCACTCATCGCCGCCTACCGCCGCCACCGCCCCGCCCTCACCGGAGGCCCCTTCGGTATCCGCAGCCTCACTCCCCGCCCCGACGAACTGGTGGTGCGGATCACACCCTCCCCACACGACCGGTGGATCAACGCGCTCGCCCACCGCCCGGGTGGGATCGGCGTCGCAGGCCTGCGCTGGGCCGGCCCTGTGACCGCGTACGTCGGCCAGCGGGTCGGTGTAGGTGCCGTCGTCAGCCCAGGTGGCGGTACTCGGCGACGCCGTTTGGCTGATCGGCTGCGGTCTGTGTGGCAAGGCCGCCGTCCGCGACGGAGCCCGGACTCTACGGTGGCGGCGTGTCGTATCTAGACCCGGAGTTCGAATCCCCCGAGCGGCGTTCTGCCCGGCGCGGCCCGCTGCTCGTGGCACTCGCTGCGCTGGTGCCCGGCGCGCTGCTTGGCTGGATGGTGTACGAAGCGGTGGGCGGAGGTGGTTCGGGCGCTTCGCCGCACGCGGGCGTCCCCGCCTCGGCGTTCTCCCGGACGTCCGCAGCGGCCTCCTCGCCGGTGCGGTCCGCGTCGGCGCAGCCCTTCGCCTCGCCCGGCGACGACGCCAAAGGGGCCGCGATGGCGGAGTCCGGCCCGCTCGCGGGGAAGGTGATCGTCATCGACCCCGGACACAACCAGGGCAACTTCCAGCACCCGACCGAGATCAACCGTCAGGTGGACATCGGAACGAACTGGAAGGAGTGCGACACCACCGGGACGTCCACGAAAGCCGGTTACACCGAGGCCAACTTCACCCTCGACGTGGCGCACCGGCTGGGCACCCTGCTGGAGCAGCAAGGTGCCACGGTGAAACTGACCCGCGACGGAGACGCACCCCTTTGGGGGCCGTGCGTGACCGAGCGGGCGCAGATCGGCAACGAGGCGCACGCCGATGCCGCCATCTCCATCCACGCTGACGACTCGGCCGAGGGCGACCGCGGCTTCCACGTGATCCTCCCGGGCACGGTGCACGCCGGAGCTGCCGACACCCGCCCGATCGTCGGCCCGTCCCGCGACCTCGGCGCTCGCGTCGCCGACTTCTTCCAGCGCGAGACCCGCGAACCGCCGTCCAACTACGTTGGCGAGGGCACCGGGCTCGTGACGCGCACGGACCTCGGCGGCCTCAACTTGTCCACGGTCCCGAAGGTGTTCATCGAGTGCGGCAACATGCGTGACAGCAAAGACTCGGCACTGCTGGCCTATGGTGCCTGGCGGCAGAAGGCGGCGCAGGGGCTCTTCGAGGGCATCGCGGACTTCTTGAACCGATAGCCACCCGCGCGAGGGTTGTCAGGGAGGTGCGCAGGTTGATCTCATTGGCGAAGTCCGACTCCTTCCACTCCTTCGCCCGCTCGATCCGCCACATCCGGTCGACCAAGTCGGCGTCCTTCAACGGCCTCGGTATTCCCACCACCACTGACCGTGCTGCCCGATCCGGCAGCACGTGCTCGGGATGCCCGCACCGGTTGTCGCGAAGGCTCTGAGCTACCACCGAGTTACCTCGGCCAAGCTGGCCTCCGAGGCCGGAGGCAGTCGATGCACCATGCCGCATCGTTCGGCCCATCCGGGGCCACGGCCCGGGCTGTACTTCTCCATCCGCCTGGTGTGGGCGGACGGCGGTTATGCCGGAAGCCTGGTCGACTGGGCCGGCGAGAAGCTCCGCCTCTCGCTGGAGATCGTCAGACGCTCCGACGACACGACGGGGTCGTGGTGCTGCCGCGCAGGTGGGTAGTAGAGAGAACGCTGAGCTGGCTGATGCGCTCGCGCCGCCTGGCGCGCGATGTCGAGCGCTGCCCGCCATGCACGAGGCCATGGTGCTGTGGTCCATGACCATGCTCATGAGCGGTCGCCTGGCCGGGCGCCGCCCGGGTTCGTTCAGCCGGACGGCGCCACGAGCGCGGTGAACACCCCCGGCCGCTCCTGCACGGCCCATCCCCGCTCCACCAGGCGTTTCGCCTTCGACCGCAGTCCCTCGACCTTCGCCGGCACCGCCTCCAGCCCCAGGGCCGCAGCCAGTTGCTGGCAGCGCATACCCTCCTCGCCCGCTTCCGACTCCAGCACCGACACAATCCGCCGGTAGTCCGGCGCCAGGACCGACGCCGCCATGCCTTCGGTCCGGTGCGGCACCACCGAGCCCGCCACCGCCTTCCGCGTTGGCACCTTGGCATCAGAGTGTCACGGTAAACCAGGGAGCCCACAGGTGGTTCTTTGCACCGGCGAATGAGTACCCGATGGCCTTCTGGCCGGAGTCAACGACGACAGCCGTGCTGAGAAGGGTCACGTGGAAGATTTGCCCTGCCGCTAGGGCAACGGTGGTCTCGATGTCGGGCACGTAGATCTGATCCGCATACTCACCTTCGGCGCGTGTTTGCGATGTGTGGCTCCACAACCTCACCACCTTGTGCCCCTGGGGAAGAACTGTCCCAGAACCGTCCTGCACCACCATCTCGCACCAGCCCTCGGTGTACCCCGAGAGGAAGGAAGCGAAGATGTACCACTGATAGTCATACTTGAAGACAGGCGCAATACGTGCGTACCCACCTGTCTGTGCCTGCAAGGCCATGCTCACGCCTGCTGTAGCGACGCGCCTGCCGTGGGCGTTTCCCTCTTCCGGCCCAGAAAAGTGGACCGTGAAGCGTCCCGTTCCCAAGTCCGACTCCGCGTGGGCATGCTTGCCCTGAGTGGGCCCGAGAACTCGCCAGTCGTAGGGCGGGCCGAAAATATTGAGTCCGGGCCTCGCCGGGTGCACGGCTCGGGTCGGGCCGCCGAAGAGTTGAACTCCGCCCCCACCCCCCGACGGCAGCCTCTTGCGCGGGCGCTTCATCGCCTCGACATCCAGATTCTGCAGTTCCCGGGCCGCCGCTACCGCCTTGGGATCACGCTCCACAAGTTCGAAAACCGGCGCCAAAACCTGGAGCTCCAGATCGTTGATGCGCGTCTGCACGTCGGCCGCACGCGCGTTTTCCTCTACCAGCCGGTTCAGTTCAGCCTGATGAGGAGGAGTGATTGTCTGGGGTACGCCTTCGGCGCGGCCTACGGTCGCTTCCGCTTCGAGGTCGTCCTGCTTGTAGTCCATACAACGAGCCTGCTTCCGCCCGACATGGGTGCAACCCGGGTCGGCCGTTCGGGTCAATAATTCGTTTCGGGGAAGTCCGGAGGTCACGCCGACTACGCGACAGCAGCGGCGAAACGGTGGGCGGCGGAAGGCACCCCCACGAGTCGGTCGGCTTGGGCGGCGCGGATGCTGTGCGGGGCTGGGGGCCGGCGCCAAGGGTGCGGCGGCCTGTCACGCGATCATCGTACGAGCGGCGTATCAGTCACAGACGGCGCGCAGGGTGACGCCTCGTGGGCCCGGCCGCCGTCGGTCTGCTTGGAGGTCGCGTGGATAGGCGCGGTTGGGGACACCGTCAACAGAACGGGCACAGGTCCCGGTGATCATGGAGTTGCGACGCTCTGTGATCACTGGGGAGACCTGTGCCCGCGCTTCCATCATGGCTGACCGAACCGCTCTGGGACCAATTCGCGGCCCTGCTGCCCGAGCGGCCGAAGTACCACCCGGACCATCCACTCGGCTGCCACCGCCGGCGCATCAGAGACCGGATCACCTTCGACAAGATGCTGCAACTGCTGCGCCTCGGCTGTTCTTACGAGGCGATCGCCGACACAACCTGCTCGGCCCCGACGATCCGCAGCCGCCGCGACGAGTGGATACGACTGGGCGTTTTCGCCCGGCTCATGCAGCTCGCGCTGGAGTCCTACGACCGGATCGTCGGCCTCGTCCTCGACCAGATCGCCGTCGACGGAGCGATCACCAAGGCACCTGGAGGCGGAGAGGCCGCCGGACGCTCACCGGTCGACCGCGGCAAACAGGGACTGAAGCGCTCGGGCATGACGGATGGATACGGCATTCCGCTGGGCCGTGTCCTGGCCGGTGCCAACCGTCACGATTCTCCGCTGCTCGCCCCGACTCTGCACCGGCTGGAGGGCCTCGGCCCGTTGCCCGACACCATCACCGTGCACCTGGACGCCGGCCGGTGCTACGAGCGTCGCGTCACTGTCATCGATGCCTTCTTCGACCTCGCCGGCACGATCATCACCGTGCGCAGCCTGATCCGGCGGTCCTGGACAACTCACCGCTGGGACGAACGCCCGAACCGCCGACCGTGATCCTTCGGCCCCGCTCCGGTCACTTCGGCAGATCGGCGGAGAGGAAGGGAGCAAGGAGCGCGAATAACGCGTCGGGGCGGTCCAGGGGGATGATGTGGCCGCAGTCCTGGAGATGGTGTCCGACCAGGTCATCGGCGATGGGACGGAGTTGGCGTTCGAGCCCGGTGCCGACGGGGTGAGAGCCGACGGCCATGGTGGGCATGGTCAGCCGAGCCGTCGCGACTGCGTCCTGGATCTGCTGCGCGCTGGTGGGCAGGGCCCGGTAATAGGAGAACGCGCAGCGCAGGGCCTCACCCCTGGTGTACGCGTGGACGAAGGCCGCACGGATATCGTCGGGTACTCCTCGCCCGAGCGTCCCCGAGTCGAGGAACCAGTCGACGTACGGGGCCTCGTTGCCGGCCAGGACGGTCTCGGCGAGGCCGGGGACGGCGTGGAAGCCGAACCACCACGGGGCACCGCCCGCGACGACGTCCTCTGCTCCGGGCAGGCGGCCGAGCAGTGCCTCCATCACGACCAGGCGCCGGACGAGGCCGGGCCGGCGCAGCGCGAGCAGGACGGCGGGGGCAGTGCCCGCGTCGATGCCGACCACCGCTGCCGAGGGCTCGCCGAGTGCGTCGAGCAGCCCTTCGGCGTCGGCGGCGAGTGTGCCTGCGTCGTAACCCTCGACGGCGCGTGCGCTGGCACCGAAGCCTCGAAGATCCGGGGCGATGACCCGGTACTGCCCGGCCAGTCGGCCCATGATGCCGCTCCAGAGTTGCCAGGTGTGCGGGAAGCCGTGCAGCAGGAGAACCGCAGGTCCGTCCCCGGCGATTGCGACATTGAGTTGGACGCCGTTCGTCGCGATGCGGCGCAGGTGGTGTGCGGTGGTGACGGGCATGACGGCTCCTCCCGGATGGTTACCATTGGTGACCACAGAACGATAGGTAACTGACCGACCGCTTCCTAGACGGCACTTTCATGGAAGGTGGTGAGCCACAGGTGACCACCCGAGGAGCCCGGGCCGCTGGTCACGGGGTACGCGGCGATCTGTTCGATCCCCATTGCCCGACGCGGCAGTTGCTGGACCGCCTCGGTACGAAGTGGACGTCCATGGCCGTCAAGACGCTCGCCGATGCCGCACCGGACGAGGTGCGCTTCGCGGAGCTGAGACGCCGGATGCCCGGCGTGTCGCAGAAGATGCTGTCCGTGACGCTGCGAAGCCTGACCCGCGACGGGCTGGTGGCGCGCCGGGTCGAACCCACCGTGCCGCCGCGGGTCTTCTACCGACTCACCGGACTCGGGCTGTCCCTGGAAGCCGCGCTTGCGGGGCTGCGGACCTGGGCGGAGGAGCACATGGCCGAGATCGACCGCGCCAACGAAGCCGCCGCCCAGGAGGCCGATGAGGGGTAGGCAGGCCGATTCCGCGCTCAGTACTGGTGGCTGGGGTACTCGATGCAGCCGGCATCGCCGCCCTGATACCACGTCGCCTTGTCGGGTCGACGCCAGTGGAGGACGTCGACGCGATGGTGTTGGGCACGTCGTTCCACTTCGACGGGCAGGGCACGGCGACGGCCGCGCACGCGATGAAGCGGTACTGCGGGCTGCTGGGCGAGCAGGAGATGGAGGGGATGTCGCCGACGCAGTAGCTGGCGGCAAAGGAGCTGGTGAAGGACGACGGGGAGATGGTGTTCGAGGACGGCATCTCCCGGTTCTGCCCGAAGCACCAAGATTGCCCGCCGTTGCCAGCGGATCCGCAGGCGTCGGAAGCCGTGCCGCCAGGCAAAGGTCCGTTCGACCACCCACCGGTAAGTTCCCAGGCCAGTGCCGTGCCGGGTTCCGCGTCTGGCGATGGCCGGCACGATGCCGCGAACGCGGACCTGGTCACGGTAGATGTCGTGGTCGTAGCCGCGGTCGGCGTGGTACGCCACGGTGCGCAGGTCCTCTTCGTGAGCTGACGGGTCAGGCAGTCGACGGGTCTTCTCCCAGCTGGTGCCACCTGCAAAACTTCGGGGAGCGTCAGTGCCTCGGCGGCCTGGACGCGCCGGCGCAGCCATGACGGTGGCGCCGTACAGAGTGTGGTGGGCGAAGCGGTGGCGTACGGAGGCGGATGCGGGCACCGCCCTGGGGGCCGACGGGGCTAGGGTCGATGCCGCGGGCGCGGTCGGCCGCGGGCCGGCCCGCTTTTAACTCACGCGCGCCGTCGTGGAACGCACCGGCTCGCAGGCGTTGGACCTACCTGCGCGGGACCGTGTCACCGGCATCTCGTAAGCTCCCGCGCATGAGCGAGGGGGAATCCGGCAGACGGGTGATAGACGGGCGCTTCGAGCTGGGGGCGCGGCTCGGTGGCGGCGGCATGGGCACGGTGTGGCGGGCGCGCGATCTGGTCCTTGACCGGGCCGTGGCCCTGAAGGAGGTACGGCCGCCCGATCCGGCTCTTGCTGAATACGATCCCCGGGGCTCGGCGATACTCCGGGCCCGGGTGTTGCGCGAGGCTCGGGCGCTCGCCCGTGTCGATCACCCCAATGTGGTGTCCATCCACCACGTGGTGGATGGTGGGGAGCACACCTACCCGTGGCTCGTCATGGAGCTTGTGACCGGCGGATCGCTTCAGGACCGGCTTGGGAAGGGGTCGCTGGAGCCCGTGGAGGCCGCCCAGATCGGCCGTGAGGTGCTGGCCGCGCTGCGCGCCGTGCACGATGTTGGAATCCAGCACCGGGACGTGAAGCCCGCCAACGTCCTGATGAGGCCCGACGGACGTCCTGTCCTCACCGACTTCGGCATCGCGGCCATCAGGGAGTCGACCGCCCTGACTGCGACCGGGTCCGTCATCGGCACGCCCGACTACATGGCGCCCGAGCGTATCTCCGGCGGCGAGGGCGGCCCGGGCTCCGACCTTTGGTCGCTGGCGATGATGCTGTACGTCGCAGTCGAGGGGCATCACCCGCTGCGCAGGGCAACCACCCTGGCGACACTGGCGGCCCTCTTGAGCGAAGAGCTTCCGCCGCCCCTCCGGGCCGGAGTGCTAACCGGCTTCCTGAACGCCGTGCTCGTCAAGGACCCGGCCGGCCGGGCGGATGCGGAGACCGCCGACCAGATGCTCGCGGAAGCGGCCGAAGGCAGGGATACGACTCCGAGGACTCCAAGTACTGAGCACGGGGCGGGCGGGCCCACCTCGTACCGGCTGGCACCTCCGCCGGGACCGACGCCCACACCCTCCGTACCGATCGGATTCGGACCGCCCTCGGGCTTCGGGCCGCCTGCTTGCATCGGACCATCGGCTCCGCACGACGCCGTGCCCGGCCCCCTTGGGCCGCCGACCCCCTACCCGGTGGCCCCCACTCGGCCGACGTCCCCGCGAACGGGCCGCCGCGCGAAGACCCAAGTCGCGATCATCTCGTCTGTCGTCGGGACCATGCTGGCAGGAGTCCTGGGGTGGGCCCTGATGCCGGACGGAGGCGACAAGGACGCGGGAATGGCAGCCAATTCACCCGTCTCGTCCTCAACCCGGACAAAGGCCCCGACTCAAGCAGCGCCGGAAGCGTCCCGTTCGCCCTCGGCGCCCCAGGCCGACACGAAGGCCAATCTGCTCACCCCGGACGGCATCAGGACGGCGGTGAAGGAGATCAAGGCCGCGACCGGCACTGACCGCGCGTGCGACTTCACCGTCTATCCGGACTACGTATCCGCGGAAATCATGGTCAAGGGCAGCGATACCAAGTACGACAGTTACACCTACCGCCCGGGCCAGGGCGTCGAGAAGGGCATCATCAGCAGCGCCCTCATTGGCGGCGAACGCCCGTTCAGCCTGGACAGCTTCGATTGGGACGTCCTTCCCGCCCTGCTGAAGCGGGCGGAGAAGGACCTGAACGTCAAGCGGCCGACCATGCGATACGTCCTTGTCCGCCCTGCCGACACCACGTTCAGCACCCCGCTGGGGCTGGCCGTCTATCTCGGCGACGACCACGCCACCGGCTATCTGAATGCCGACCTGAAGGGCAAGGTAACCCGGGTAATGCCAGCCCAAGACTGACCGGCCTGCCGACTGGGCGGCGGCGCGGTCGACAAACGCCGCCCCGGTCTGGGGGCCGTGGTGAAGATCGAGCCCCTCCGGTTCTTGCCGACGCTGGTGAAGGCGAGGCTTCTTGAGGCGCGGAGCAGCCCCAGCCGACTGGGGCTGGAGTGGCCGCCCCTGCCTCATGCAGGCCGGTCAGAACGAAGACGAGTCCGTACTGGACCGCTGAGCGTGCCAAACCGCCTAAAAGATCACCAGCTCGTGCAGCACCGCGAAGGCGTCCCCGCATGAGGAGTGGGGTCCTGGCGCACGGTGAAGCGCGCCAGGACCGTGGGCATGTGCCATGGCTAGCGGGCCGGGGTGCCAGTGACGGGGACGTTTGGGCAGCGCGCGAGGGCGATCCGGCCCGCTTCGACGCTTACGTGTGGGAGGCGCTGCGCTTCCACCCGTTCGCGCCGATCACGCCCCGGCTGTGCCCGTACGCCGGGTGGGCCGCGGCTCAGACGACCAGGACCCGACGCCCCCGGGTGTGGCCGGTGCGGCTGTCAGTGTGCGCCGCCGCTGCCTCGGTGAGCGGGTACGACTTCTCGACCGGGATGTGGAGCCTGCCCCGGGAGATGAGGTCGACGGCCTCGGCGAGCGCGTCCGGCACGCTCCCGGCCACGCCGGAGAACCGGACGCCCAGCCGCGGCGCACCGAGGTCGGCGATGGAGACGACCTTGCGCGGGTCCCCGGTCAGCTCGACGAGTTCGCGGATCACGCCCGAGCCGGCCAGGTCAAGGGCCGCGTCGACCCGGCCCAGGTGCCGCACTCGTTCGACCCAGCCCTCGTCGTAGGTCGTGGCGAGGGCACCCAGGCCACGCAGGTAGTCCTGGTTCGCAGCCCCGGCCGTGCCGATCACCGTGATGCCGCGCTCGCGGGCGATCTGCAGTACCGCCGACCCGACGCCGCCGGACGCGCCGCTGACCAGCAGCGTCTGCCCGGGCCGCACGCCGACCTCGCGGATGATGCGCAGCGCGGTCTCCACCACCGAGGGGTACCCGGCCGCCTCCTCGAAGGCCAGCCCCTCGGGCATCCGGGCCCAGGCCGACAGCACGGCGAAATCGGCGTACGTGTCGGCGCCTTCACCGAACACGCGGTCGCCGACCTCGACCCCCTCGACGCCCTCGCCGACCTCATCCACCACCCCGGCGGCGTCCAGTCCGACGCCGGCGGGCAGCTCGACAGGATGGGCTCCCAGGACCTGGCCCTCCCGAATCCTCCAGTCGACGGGGTTGACACCCGCCGCCCGTACGGCGATGCGTATCCGACCGGGGCTCGCGTGGGGCTCCTCGGCTTCCACCAGTTGCAGGACCTCGGGACCGCCGAACTCGGCGAAACTGATTTTCCTCATGCGGCCGAAGATAGCCATAACCGTTAGGGTTTAACAACGGTTATGGATTCCTACCTGGTAGTGTCAGCGCATGACCGAGCCGTCCGGACGCCGCGAACGCAAGAAGGCCGCGACCCGTCAGAAGATCGCTGACACCGCGCTGCGGCTCTTCCTGGAGCGCGGGTACGACGCCGTGGGCATCCGTGACGTGGCGGCCGAGGCCGACGTGGCCGTCACCACCGTCTTCGCCCACTTCGCCTCAAAAGAGGCCCTGGTGTTTGAGCGCGACCAGGACTTCGAGCAGCGCCTCACGCGGGCGGTAACCGACCGGCCTCCGCACGAGCCGCTCATCCCGGCGCTGCACCGCGAGGTCCAGGCCCTGGTGCGGCACTGCACGGCAGAGGACAGCGCCCCCGTCCGACGCATGATCGAGGGATCACCCGCCCTACGGGAATACGAGGAGTCGATGAGCCTGCGTCACGCGCACGCGCTGGCAGCGGCGCTGACCGCCGATCCCCACCTGTCCCGGAGTGCGACGGCCTGCCGGGCGACCGCGCGGTTCGCCATCGACGCCTACGCGCTGGCCTGCCGGGCCGAGGATCCCGGGGCCACGGTGGACGAGGTCTTCCGGATGATCAAGGCGGCCTGGGAAGCCACCGCGCCCTGAGCCGGGGACGCCGCGGCGCACTGCCCAGCAGAACCGGGTCTGCGCAGCAGGCCGAGCACGACCGGCAGGCGGGCGGCAGGGCCCGGACCAACAGCCCGGCCCGGGCCGACAGGGCGGCGAACGAGCGGCCGCCGCCCTGAGGGCCCGACAGCCAGCAGGCCGGCCGACAGGCGGGCCGCAGGGCGGCAGGAAGGCAGCCTGGTCCTCACTGGCAGGCGGCAAGCCGACGAGGCAGGCCCGGCCGACGGGCGACCGAGCGCGGCCGACAGGCTCGGATGCCCCATGACAGCCGCCCCCCTGGCAACCGCGACACCCTGACCGTTCGCGACGCACTGATCGACACGGTGAGCAGGATCCCGGTCAGCCTGCGACGTTCCTTGACCTGGGACCAGGGCACGGAGATGGGCCTGCACGATCAGTTCTCCATGGCCACGGGCATGCCGGTCTACTTCTGCAACCCCTCCAGCCCCTGGCAGCGGGGATCCAACGAGAATACGAACGGCCTGCTGCAGCAGTACTTCCCGAAGGGCACGAACCTCTCCCAGCACAGCCGCGAGCACCTCGACGCCGTCGCCGCCGAACTCAACGGCCGCCCACGCAAAACGCTCGGCTGGGAAACCCCAGCCGAGCGCCTCGCTAAGCTACTGACAACAGCCGCTTGACCAGCGGTGTCGCCACGACCCGTTGAATTCACCTCTGCGGCGGCCTTCTGTCTGTTCGTCAGCTAACAACGGCTGACACAATGAGCCGAGTTGCCGGAGGGTGATGAGGCAGCAGGCGAGTTTGAGGAACGCCTCGTGGATGTCGGCCCGCCGTTGCCAGCGGATCCGCAGGCGTCGGAAGCCGTGCAGCCAGGCAAAGGTCCGTTCGACCACCCACCGGTAAGTTCCCAGGCCAGTGCCGTGCCGGGTTCCGCGTCTGGCGATGGCCGGCACGATGCCGCGAACGCGGACCTGGTCACGGTAGATGTCGTGGTCGTAGCCGCGGTCGGCGAACAGCGAGTCGGGCTTACGGCGAGGACGGCCGATGCGGCCGCGGACCGGCGGGATCGCGTCGAGCAGCGGCAGGAGCTGCGTGACATCGTTGCGGTTGCCGCCGGTCAGCAGGACCACGAGCAAAATACCGTCCCCATCGGTGATCAAGTGGTGTTTCGAGCCTGCCCGGCCCCGGTCGACCGGCGACGGGCCCGTGTGCTGCCCCCTTTTAGCGCCCTGACGTGGGAAGAGTCGACCACGCAGCGCGACCAGTCCCGCAGCCGTCGCCAGCAGGTCATGCCCGAGCGCCGCGATGCGCTACAAGGCAGAGCACGCGCAGCACGATGGCGAGGCCGCCGGCTCGGCCCAAGCGCACGCCCGCAACGATGCGCTAGGCACGGCTGACGCGCTGCGCCAGGCAGGCGCGGGCGATCTGGCGGGCGGACGGCCCGCCCAGGGCGCGCAGAGTGAGCGCGATCGCGAAGGAGCAGGTCAGTGACGGGTGCGCGCACAGGAAGTACAGCCGGAGCCAGTCGTTCACCGCAGGGACAGGGGGCTGATCCGGGCCGGTCCGTGGCGGACGAGCCCCGGACGCGGGCGGATACGCCGGTGGGGCCGGTGGGAGCCGTCCTGCGGTGCCCGCCTTCACAGCGGGACACACGGACCGAACTGTGTGTGAGCCGGGCAAGGCAGGGCCCCTTCAGCGAAAACAGGGACTTGGGAAACGAGACCCTCGACGACAAGCCAGACCTGCGACGGAAGCGAGAGCCTCGACGGAAGCGGGAACCTCGGCCTCTGCACGGATTGCGGCGACGGCGTCGACGACCAGCACGACGCCCCCGAGGGCCGCGAGGACCTGGAGGTGCCGTGCGCGGACGCGGTCGCGGTCGCGGTCGCGGTCGCGGTCGCGGTCGCATGAGCTGCGCCGCCGACGGCCCGCATACGCCCGCCCAGCCTGGCCGACCTTCCGGCCGGGCTGAGCGGGTGCGGATGCGGATGCGGATGCCCGCAGTGTCACCTGCCGATCCAGGGCGGGGCCCCCGACCTCACCGCGCACCGCAGCCCGTGCACACCGGTGCTGGTGAACGTCGGCGGCCCATCACCATCCACCTGGAGTTCTGACGTGCCATCACCGGAGTGATGGACGCTCCGCGCCACCCGGGCCCTTCGACGGTTCGACGCGGGCCCGGAGGCTCGTGGTGCACCCCGATGTCGCCGGCGTCCGCCGTAGCAGCGAGACGCTGGTGGAGCCGTGCATGGCGGAACTCGTGGTGCCCACCTGACTGACGCAGCAGAGGCAACGTCCTGTCCGATCTCCGCCTGACCTCTCGAAGGTCACCGTGGGGCCAACTCAGCTGGTGGCGGCCCGAGTCCGTCCACGACCATTCGGACTCACCATGAGGGTGTGACGTCAGTTCAGCGTGGCGACCCCGAGTGCGATGAGGCTGCAGAGCAGGGTGATGCTGGCGCCGAAGACTTTGCCTGCGTGAAGGAGGGCGCCGGGAAGGGACGCTCCGTCCCAACGAGCGAGGAACCCTGCGGAGATCGCGGCCAGGAGTGCGAGAAGGGCCGCAGTGAGGACCGCGGCAATTACAGTGAGGGCGCGCACGGGCGGCGAGGCCAGTGAGACGGACATGTTTCTTTCTCCGTTCCCTGAAGGGCTGTTGTCCGGGAACGAAGATGCCGGGGTCCCCGTACGCTGGCGTACGGGCGAACGAATCTGTATGGGACAGCTCATCGATATGGCTGACCGTCAAGGAGGTCCGGTGCCATCCGTGGAGGGCAAACCCGACGGCGATGCCGTGTTGGCTCAGCTCCAACAGCGCTTACGGGATCGGCGGGATGCGCGCGGCGTCAGGATGCTCTCCCTGGAAAGGCTGACGGGGCTGGGGCACACCACCGTAAGCAAGGCACTCAACGGCCCGAACATCCCGAGCAGGGCAACCGTGATCGCGCTGGCGAATGCCCTGAAAATGGATCCGGATCCGCTGCTGCACCTGTGGGACCAGGTGATGGAAGCCAGCCGCCAAGGAACGTGGCAGGAGCCGCCGACACGGGACTTCTTCCGTGATCTCATCGCGAAACACACGCAGTTGTTCGCGGGGCGGCAGGCCGAGAGCGCACGGATCAAGGAATTCATACGGGATCACGCCTCCGGCTACGTCTTCGTGGAGGCGCTCTCGGGATACGGCAAGACCTCCCTCCTCGCGGATCTGGTCAGGCAGAACCCCGAGTTCCGCTACCACTTCATCAGCCAGGCGTACCGGCGCAGGGGCGGCGGTTTCGACCCCACCAGCCCCGAGGACGTGCTGGAGTGCCTGTGCGAGCAGTTGGACCCTGCCCATGTGCGCGGCGGAGGGCTGAAGAACCTGGAGCGGCAGTTCCGCAGCCTCATGACCCATCCTCCGCAGAAGCCGACGGTCGTCGTGCTGGACGCCGTCGACGAACTGGAACCACCGGACCAGCTCCGTACACTGCTGCCGAGGCAGTTGCCGCACGGCTTGGTGCTCGTGCTCTCGGGCCGCGCCCAGGGCGATCGGACCTGCCTCAGCGACATCGCGCTGTCCCCGGCGGACGTGGGCCTGCACCTGCGGTTGCAGGGCCTGGACGAGGCTGCGCTCGTGGACCTTCTCCGGATGGCGGGCGGTACGGCGGCGGGACTGGCGCAGGATGCCGACTTCGTCGCCGAGATGCACCGTGTCTCCGCGGGCGACCCTTTCTATCTGCGCTTTCTGGTGGAGGACGCGGCCGTCGGCACGCTCACACGCGAGAACGTCGAGCGCACTCCCACCGGCCTCGAAAGCTACCTGGACCAGCAGTTGGAGCAGCTGAACCGCAGCGCCCACCGCACCGAGCACGTCGAGATCCTGGGGTTCCTGTTGGAAGCCGGCACGCTCTCCGCGTTCGATCTGCACAACCTGGTCGAGGGGCTGACCTGGCTGAACTTCGACACCATTCTGCGGGAGATCCACCGCTTCCTGCTGGTTCACCGGCGGGCCCTGCCAGGCGTGCGAGTACAGAGGGGCAGCGAGGAGTACAGCTTCTGCCACGACCGGTTCCGGCAGTATTTCCGGGGCCGCGCCGGGATCGGATAGCGGATGCGGTCCATTCGCGACGATGTCAGCGCACTGGTGTCCAGCGGGCGCACGCGTGCCGATCTCTCGGCCCATGTGCGGAACTGGCGTCAGTGCCCCACGCCCTACACCCTCGAGAACGCCATCCGGCTGGCAGCGGACGAGGGGCGTGGCGACGACCTCCACGACACGATCCTCGACGAGGAGTTCCGGCGCATGCGACAGCGCGTGTTCGGTGTCAACGCGTTGCGGGCCGATCTGCACATCGCGCGCACGTACTCCCTGATGCGCCGACCTGATCTGGTCAGGTACGTACAGGTACTCCTCCTGGAGCAGCGCCCCTTCGGCACCCCCGAGAGCACGCATGTCCAGCAGCGGCACTGTCGGGAGTTGGCCGAGTTCCTCCAGATCGACCGGCTGCCGCACGAGCGGCTCGACATGGGCCTGCACAGGGCTCTGAGGCGTTTCTTCACCGCCACCTCCGCCCCTGCTCTGCGGCTGGCCGGGTACGAACTCGGTGAATGGAGCTGTTCCTGTGGTCAGTCGACCGGCCTCGACCGGCGCTACGACCACACCTGCCCCTGTACGGCGGTCTCGGGGCACGGCAGGATCACCGAAGCGACAGCCGGCTGCCCGGACCCCAACTGCGCCGGGTCCATCGACTACGTCGCGTGCCCCACCTGCCGGACCAGGGTGACCCTGGCGAACCTCTGGCAGGTGCGACGCGGCGGAGCCGGCCCCGACGACTTCCTGGTTCCCCTCACCCTGGACCTCGTCGTCGAGGACGAACAGGGGCCGATCAAGCGGGCGCGCCACCTGCTGATGCACCTGCCGCTCCCCCTCGGGCTGCGGGAACGAAACGGCGAGATCGTCTTCGACGCACCCACCGTCTTCTGGACGAGCCCGAGCGCGGAGCTGTGGTACCGGCGGTCCCCGGGGGACCGTTTCCTCGGCCTGAAGGACACACTTCGCTACGACGGCCGGACCGAACTCCGGCCCATCCTCGAAGCCCTGCTGCGCCGCACCCTGCTGGGACACCGTCAGGGATACGCCCGGTTCGCCGACGAACTGCGGCAGGACGTGATCGCAGGGCCGCCCGGGCAGACCCGTCCCCTCAGACGGCGACCCTGGACCGGGTCCGAGTACCGGAGCAGTTCCGCGTACACGCGCGGGTTCTGGAGCCGGCTGGCACGCGTGACCGTGCGGGATCTCGCGCTCGGCGATCTGGTGAGCCGCGGCGCGGTGTCCGCCCAGTGCACCGTCGTCGCCTCACCGAGCCTGCAGGGCAGGGCGGCCCTGGTCAACGAGCGGCTGGCGGACCCGGACGCGCTGTCGATCCCGACACTGGTTCAGCTGAGCACGACGATGCCCGACGGTACCGTCCTCACCTCAAGACCGCCGACTGTGGCCCCCGAGCGGGCATCGAGCCTTGGCAAGGAGGGCCTGATCACCCCGGGCAGGCTGGTGCAACCCGGACAGCTTCTGGTGGGGGCCGCCTCGCCCGTGGCGGGTGACGAAATGCTGCGCACCCCCGAGGAGCGCCTGCTGTACGCCGTCTTCGGTGACGAGGCGCTGCGGAAGGCGCTGCTGAACAGGTCCCTCGGGATGCCCGGACGGCGGCCTGGGCACGTCCTGGCGCAGCAGATCAGCGGCGCTCTGGCGACCGACGCGATCCCGGCAGTGCCCGGTCGGCACCTGCGGGGTGGCGGGTCCGGGACGCGCATCACCGTCACTGTCGCCGTCGACCAGCCGGTGCAGCAGGGGGACACGCTGGACGACGAGTCCGGAGCCTCCGCAGTCGTGTGCGGTCTCGCAGGCGGGCCCTCGCTCCGGCGGCTCGTGGGCAGTCCCGACGAACCGGACCTGGTCGTGGCGCCCGACCACCCCTGGGCCCCGCCATCGGGCGAAACCGGCCACACCATCCGGATCCGTCTCGCCGCCCACGGTCTTGCAGGACCGGACACCGGCGCCCGGTCCGCGGGCGACTACTCCCTGGTCCTCGACCGGCCGCTGTCGAGTGGAGCCGGCGACGGCGCCCAGATGATCGAGCCCAGGGAGTTCCAATGGCTCCTCGCGCACGGAGCCCGGCACCTGGCGATGGAGATCTACGGACCGCGCGGTGACTGTCCGGACTGGCGGAACGACCTGCGCACCGCACTGGGGGAAGGCGGCAGAGCGCTCGGCCCACCCCGCCACGGGCCCGTCAGCCTGCTCGACTCGCCGGCCCACGCCATCCGTCGGCTCGATCCGACGCTGCGCGCCGCCCGCGTCGTGCCGCGGCTCGAAGCCGATCGGATCGGCCTGCGTCTGATGACCGATGCCGACGTGGCGCGCCTCTCGCACGGCGAAGTGGTGAGCGAGGTCTTCTACAACATGCGAACCAGACGCCCCTGGCCGGGTGGGCTCTTCTGCCAGCAGATCTTCGGCCAGGACCGCGAGAACGAGTGCGTCTGCGGGGAGCGCCGCCGCAACTGGGACGCGGACGGGACCTGCGGCGCTTGCGGACGCACTCCGACCATGCCTCACGAGCGGGGCCGTCGCCTCGGCCACATCGAACTCCCCGTGCCAGTGGTCCACAGCTGGTGCCTCCGCGGCCCGGCCGGCGCACGGCTCGCGCGCTCGCTACGGCTGACCGAGCAGGAGCTCCACCAGCTCGCCTACTGCGAGCTGGTCCTCGTCACCGACCCTGGCCCCACGGCGCTGACCACCGGACAACTGCTGAGCGTCAAGGAGTGGGCCGTCACCGCCGACCGGCCCGAGGCTTCAGCGGTAACGGGTGGACAGGCGGTGGATGTCCTTCTGCGTCAAGCCGGCGGTGCCCTCGCGTCCGGTCTGTCCCCGGACACCGTCACCTTTCAGATGTTGCCGGTCCTGCCTCCGGATCTGCGACCCCACGTCATCGAGGACCACCGGGCGATCGAGAGCGGCCTCAACAGCCTCTACAGCGCGGTGCTCTCCAAGTCCGCCCAGCTTCGTCGCCTGGACGACCTCGGCGCCCCCTTGGACGTGCTGATGGGCGCACGCCGCCTACTCCAACACAAGATCACCGCGGTGCTGGGCAGCGGCCGCCGGCCGGAAGCGACACGGGAGGGCAACGGGAGACAGTTCGTCAGCCTCGCGGACTCGCTCGTGGCTCGCCCGAGCTCCACCGGCACACTGCGTGATGACTTCCTGCGTCGGCCCGTGGACTACAGCGCCCGCGCCCGACTGGTGATCGCCAAGCCGCCGAATTCCTGCGAACCAGATGCCGTTGCCGATCCGGACACCGTCTTCCTAGGCCGAGACCTGGCTCTTCATCTCGTCGAGCCGTTGCTCGTGCACGCGCTCCTCTCCACCGCTACGGCCCGGCAAGAGTGGGAGGCGCAGGCGATGGTCAAGAAACATGCCGAGGAAGCCATGCGGCTGCTCGACGCGGCGTGCGAGCAGGTCCGGATCCTGGTCGCCTTACCCTACGGGCCCTGGCCAATGGTGGCCCTCCGTGTTCAGACGGCGGAGGTTCCCGCCCTGCAAGTGCAACCCGGGCTGCTCGACCTTGCCGGTTGGAAGAATCTGGGCCGGACGGTACGCATCTTCAGCGTCCTGACCACCGAGGCGATCAGGGAAGCGGCCAGCCTGCTGACGGTGGGCACTCTGCGCAGGGCAGCTTCCCCACGCCTGCCCACGACGCCGAACTCCTTCTTCGATCTGCCCTGCGGGGAACTCGGCAACCACATCGCCGACGCGGCACTGACCACCGGCTCGTTGCCCCTCCAGCCGGACGACGGCTTGCTCCTATGCGACCCCACATGGCTCTCCTGATCACGCAAGCATGAAAGCGGTATCCCTCGGGATTTGCACACGGCCGCCTGCCGGCGGTCTCGGACGGGCCTGGAATCGACAGCGACGCCGTCGACACGGCCGACGACTTCCTCCTCGGGCCGCAAGCCGGTGCGCCGTCTTTACCAGGATCCGTCCGCCGATCAGCGGCGATGTCGCTCATGGTCCGTCAGACCGGCCCGAACCGTTCCGGCAGATCTCTCCGCTGCACCCCGCCACTCCGCATTCGTCAGATCACGTCGCCCCATGCCACCGAAGGGAGCCTCAAATCGTGATCACCACGAGAGATCCGAGAAACAGCCCTGACAGCCTGACACGTCTGGTCCGGGCGAGGTGATCAGCATGCCCCGACCCATAGGGAGCTGATGTTGTCGTTTCGGTTGTACTGGGAGGTATTGCCTTGCCAGTTCCCTACTGGCCATGTGGCGCCGTCGCGGTTGATATTCAGCCACGTGCAGAACGTCTTGCCCGTCCTGTTCCACACTGAGGAGATCTGGTCGTTCAGGTTGAAGTCGCGGAGGTCGTCGGAACCCAGCTGGAAGCGCGCCATCCGGCCCCATCCACCGGCGTCTTCCCAGACGCAGAACCAGCCGACCGGGCAGTCCTGGTACGCGGTGGCCGACTTCGGAGTCGCGTGGGTGGCGGGTAGCGCTGCCGACGCCGGTGCGACGAGAGCAGCCGACATGGCCAACCCTGCCGCGGCGGCGAGGGGGAAAAGTGAGCGGGGCAGTGACATCGCGGGATTCACCTTCGGTCGGGAACACATGGATGACTCCCTGCTTACTAGAGCAGCCCGATGCGGGGAACCGTGAAAACAGGCCTTTACCGCGGGCACGTTGTACAGGATGACAAACCGATGCTTCCACCTGGCAGGCCGCGACCGCGAAAGCACGGGTTCAAGGACAGCGACACACAGGAAAGCGCCGTGCAGGCGGGGCAAATTCAGGCGTCGCGAGCGGAACGTGGCCCCGATGCACTGACCGGGGCCACGTAGCATTTCCGGGGCGGGCAGGGCTTCTCCCCCGCCCCGCACGAGCGTCACATGGGCCGAGTCGAGGAGGGCTCCGTGCCCGCCCACCGAGCCTTCTGCAACACCCTTCAGGTGGTGCGCCGGTGGCGCCGTCTCGGTAGGAACCGCCTCCAGCCTGTGGACTTGGCGTGGTCTCTGGCGACCTGGGTGAGAAGGCGGGCTCTCTCCGGATCGTGATGCTCCTCAGTAGGTGCTGGGCCGATGGTGAAGCGCACTTCTCCTCCGGTCCGCAGGGCGGCTTCGTTACTCAGGGCACGAAGCAACTCGCCCTCGTAGCGGGAGTTCAAGTCGGTCAGCCGACGAAAGATGTCGATCGCCTCTGCGACGGTGCGCAGGGCCTCCTCTCGGCGATCCGCTTGGGCGTAGTGCACAGCAAGGTTGTTCAAGGAGCGGGCGAGATCCGGTTCGTGAGCGAGTGGATTGGACGCTGCCAGGCGGCGCCGGATCGTCGTCGCCCCTTCTTCAGCTGTCACTGCCTCATGCTCTTTTCCCACGGTCATGGACAGATAGCCCGCGAGGTTCGACAACGCGATGGCAAGGTCAGGCTCGTACCAGTCCGGTGCAGTGTCTGCAAGGAACCGGTAGAGCATCACCGAGTCCTGCGTGTCGAGCAGCGCCTCGGGCAGCCTGCCAAGCTGGGCCTTTCCTACTGCGCTGTTCAGAAAGGCCCGAGCCAGCCCGACTCCGTACTTCGTATCTTCGCTCGCCAGCGCGGCGTAGATGCTCACCGATTCCTGGCTGCAGAGCACTGACAGCTCCTGTTGGTCCAACTCGGCCAGATGGGCGGCAAGGTTGGTCAGGTAAAGGGCAAGTGGGGGCCCATGCTGTGCCATGTCCGTGTGCGCAAGTGCACGCTGGATGTCCACCGCCTCGGCGGTGATCAACGCCGCTTCGTCACGTCGGCGCAAGCCGGCTGGATGGATGCCTAGATTGGACAGGGAACCCGCGAGCCAGTCGGGGTGTTCTCCGGGATGGTGCTGGTCGTAGCGACGATAGAGCTCCACAGCCTTCTCGGTTGTCTGAACGGCCTCCTCGTGGGGGCCGGCAAACCCCTGCCGGGTCGCCAGGTCCAGGTACAACCGAGCATGTCCCAAGTCACCGGTGGTTGCGCCGATACGCAGCGGGTCAGACGGGCCGAGAGAGCGGCCATACCGGGAGCGAGGTCGGCTCGCTGCCCAGCAAGCAGGAGAGCGTCGATGGCTTCCATGACTGCAGGATCGAGGGCCGGGACATCAGCAAGCGCGGCGAGCGCGGCACTGCCGCCCGCGACAGCGAGCGCTGGGTGGGCACGAAGGACTTCGTTGAGATAGCCGGCCACGTGCGGCCAGCGTTCAGGGCCCGCAGCAGCAGCAGCAAGCAACGTGATCGTGTGTGGGGTGTGGTCGAACTCGAGGCGGTCGCCCGTACGGGCGGCGAGGGTTGTCAGGGTGGAAAGGGCCCATGGGGCAGAGGGATGGGCGGTGACCGCGTGGCCGGGGAGCGTGAGGGCCAGGAAGTCCTCGGCTAACCGGTCTGGGTGCAGCGGCTCCAGCACGGCGCCGGGAACTGCGGGCGGATAGCAGACGCAGTGGTCCGCCAGCACTCGATCCGCGGAAAGTTCTATGTCGAGCAGGCGCAGAACTCGCTCGCCTTCCGCATAGGCCGTCCCGCCGATGAGGCTGGCCACGAAGACGGCCCGGTTCATCAACGATGGGGGGTGCGGAAATCCAGTCCGTGGTCGTGGTTCTCATGCAGGTGCGTCCAGTGCGCGCGCTCGCGAGCCAGCACGCCGTACCGGGAGGTCACAAGCGCCTCACTATGTGCGCCGCCATATGCACGCCCGGCGGCCGGTGTTCCACTCCGAGGCCCCACTCCAGCACAGCTCCGCCCTCGCCATGGGGCGAGGTCGCGCGGGAGGTCAGGCGCCGCGTGGAGGGGCCAGGCCCGTCGGCGCCTGCTCCCTTCTGGCGGGTGAGACATTGACTTGGCGGGCCTGAGTCTCCGCCTGACGCATGCCGAGTCGGCTGCGGTTCTCCTCTCATGAACCTGCGATGCGAGGCGCGGGCGCCCCGGCACCGGGTCTCAGCTTGCCGCGTTCTCGGTGGCGGCGATCGTCTGGCGCAGCAGGCGGCGCACGGCCTCCAGGTCGGCGGCGCGCTGGTCGAGAACGTGCAGTCGGTCGCGGAGGCTGGTGAGCACGCCGGGGCAAGGGCGCAGCGTCGCCTCGCCGAAGGTGCAGGGCAGGACCTGGCGGATGGTGCGGGTGGGCAGGCCGGCTGCCAGCAGGGCGCGGACGCGCCGCACTGTCTCCACCGTCTGGTCGTCGTACTCGCGATAGCCGTTGGGGCGGCGCTGCGAGTGGATCAGCTCCATCCGCTCGTAGTAGCGCAGCAGGCGCTCACTGACTCCGGCACGACGCGCCAGCTCCCCGATCAGCACTGATCAGCTCCCTCCAGCTTGACCTTCCCACGGTGTCAGGGAGCAACAGTGCACTGGTCGGCCGTATTCCGCGCCGATCGCCAAGGAGGGAGTAAGCATTGATCATCGATGCGCACAGCCACGTCCACGATCCCGTCGAAGCACATGTGGGGCTGTTGGACGAGGCCGGGGTCGACCGCGCCGTGCTGTTTGCCACCCGCCCACACCCGGAGCGGGCCGGGGATCTGGCCTCGTTGCGCCGGGAGATGGCGATCCTGGACGAAGCCATCGGGGGGCGGGCCGGCACGGTCACGGGGTATCGCAGCGCGTGGCGGGAGTTGGACACCGCACTCGCCGCATGGCAGGAGCGGTTCATCGGCTTCCTGTCCGTACCGCTGGATCTGGAACCGGAGCAGATTGCCGCGGTCGTGGAACGCGAGGTCGTCGGGCGCGGGCTGCACGGGATCGGCGAGCTGACGCCGCCGCCGGGACGGGCAGGAGTCATCGAACCAGTGCTCCAAGCGGCTGCCGATCACGGTCGACTTCCCGTGGTCGTGCACGGATTCGCCCCGACCACGGCGGACGACCTGAACACGCTGTCAGCCCTCGCCGACCGGTATTCGACAGTTCCGCTGGTGATCAGCCAGCTCGGCGGGCTGAACTGGATACAGGCCGTCGAACTGGTGCGGGACACCCCGAACATGTACCTGGAGCTGTCCACGGCCTCCATCATCTTCGCGGTCCGCCTGGCCATCAAGGAGATTCCGGACCGGACCCTGTTCGGCTCGGACGCTCCCTACGGCGACCCGGTCCTTGCCCGGGCGATGGTCGAGCGGGTCACCAGCCCGGGCGAGGTACGCGACCGGGTGCTCGGCGGGACGATCGCCGAGTTGGTCGGGCTCGGCTGAGGCAAGCCCCCTCAGTGCCCAGTCACACCTGAGTGTGCCTGAGCGCGCTATCTGGCCCGGATGGACAACTCTGGTGCTCAGAATCGGCCCGGCGGCCGACCGGCATGTCGGCCGCCGAACCGTGCAGCGCTCGCCGTGCGGTGCCTTTGTCGTTCAGCTCGGGGTGCGAAGACCTGTCGTTAGGGTCACGTCCTATACCCCCCTTGATTGCGGCATGTCGCCCTTTCCCCGAAATGACCTCAGCGCGGCAACTGGCGGGCACAATCGCTGCATGCGAGGCATGGGGGGACGCCGGGACCGTCGGACATGGCGGATGCTGTTGGTGGTCGGGGCCGTGGTGGTATTCGCCTGCTTTGGCTGAATGGTTTGGCAATTCAGGCATGGGCAGAGCCCGGTGGACGCCGTGGCACTGATCGGCCTGCCGGTGGCCGTGCTGGGACTCGCCGCGGCCATCCTGGCGCTACGCAAGCCTGTCGACGGCTCGACGGCGGATCTCACGCGGTCGTGGGCTGCCACGTTGGCCCGTCAGGTCAAAGCCGGCGAGGGGCAGGTGTGGCGACAGCTCCTCGGCAACGACACCGAGCCCATCAACCTCGCCTATACCCTGCGTCCGGCCGGCGGCCGGGACGCCGACGCCCCGACATCGGGCCGGATGCGCGGCGGCCAGGACCCCGGTGCGGCATCTGCGCCGGACATCGCTGCCTACCACCGCGATGTGCAGCCGCAACGTCTGGTGGTCACGGGCGGACCCGGAGCGGGCAAGACGACGCTGGCGCTCGAACTGATGCTGGCCCTCGTGGAGAAGCGTGACGCGGACGACCCTGTGCCGGTGCGGATCCCGCTCGCCGGGTGGGACACCGAGTCACATTCCCTGGCTACGTTGCTGACCCGTCATCTGGTCGCCGTCTAGGACTGGCCGAGGCGGCAGACCGAGACGTTGGCCGAGCACGGGCGCGTGCTGCCGGTGCTCGACGGTCTGGACGAGATGGACCCCGCCCTCGGCGACGGGAGGCCCGACCCTGCCGCCCCTCGGGCACGTGCCGTGCTGGCCGCGCTCAACGCTCACCAGGAAGGCCGCGCGGCCGGGCCTTTCGTGCTCACCTGTCGCAGCGATCACTATTCCGCGCTGGCCGAGGATCCCGTGCTGGTCGACGCGGCCTGTGTCACCATCGAACCCGTGGAGGCGTCAGCCGCGATCGCCTACCTGGCGGGCCGGGCCCGGGATGTCACCCGCTGGCAGTCGCTGCTGGCCCGGCTGCGGGACGATCCCGACGGACCACCGGCCCGCCTGCTGTCCACCCCGTGGCGCCTGGGCCTCGTCGCGACCGTCCACCACCGCGATGGCGACCCGGCGCAGCTCTTGGCGCACGAGGACCGGGACAGCCTCGATGCACGTCTGCTCGCCCGCTACGTCACCGCCGCCACCGCTCTCGCGCCCGGCCCGCGCCGGTATGCGTCGGTATGCGCCGGACGCCTGCTGACCAAGATCACCAAGCGCAAGACCTGCAGCTCAACTCATTCTGCGCGGGCGTGGGCGAGGCTGCTGGCTGCTGGCTGCTGTCCGATCGCATGCGTGGGAAGCCAGAAAAAGGCAGTGCGCACAGTAGCGGGTAGACGACGTCGCAGTGTTCTGCGGTGTGCAGTTGTGCCTCCTCGCAGTCGTCCACGTGGATCCGCCCGCTGAGTCTGATGGTGATGGCCGCGCTGCCGTCACGGGGCGGTTCGACCCAGGCGGAGTACCGGCCGCCGCCTTCGGTCACGATCAGTCGGCGGGCACCGACGGTCACCCGCCCGAAGTTGCCGACTTCTTGGCAAAGGTAGAGCCGGGTGGCCGGCAACTCCTCCTGACAGCGGGCAAAGCGACCGGAGTCGATGACCATGTCGCCAGCCTGCTCCGGTACCGGTGCGACGACCAGATGCGGCGTGGTCCGCGAGGCCACAGCATCGACGAGTTCCTCTTCGACGTCGGCCAGACGCTGGTCACTTGGTCGGGTGAGCGGTGACGGCGTGCGGGGCGTGCGGACCGCGTGGAACGGCGAGCAGCAGGAAGCCTGTGCCAAGACAGCTGTCCTGTAAATATCCGGGTCCAATTCGGACCGATCCTGTCGGAGAGTGATGGAACCCTCACCTCCGTGGACCGGGATGGTTGATCCTTTCGCCCTCGGGCCCGATAAGCTCCCCTACAACGCCGCGAGTTGGCCCGGTCACCACCGGTGTCCCCGTGGTGCGTACTCATGAGTGCGGTCCCGTGCACACCCCCCTGTTCGATCGTGTTGGTTCGAAGGATGCAGATGGAACTCGCCACTCCGCCTCCGGCGGCGCGGCCCCCCGTCGCCTGGTACAGCTGGTGGATGATGCCGCTAGCCTTGGGAGGCGGGACGGTAGCCGCGACATTCATGAGCTCCGAGCGAATAACCGTCGCTGTCGCCGGCGCCGCGGCCACCGCGGCTGGCACCGCGTGCGTACGGCTCCTGCTCCGCACGCGGACGCAACTCGGGCGCGCCGAGGCCGGGTTCCGCGCCCAGCAGGCCGAGCACACCCAGCAGTGGCAGCAGCATGTGGCGGGCCTGGAGCGGAAGTTAGCGGCCGAACGTGTCGCCCTGGACGGCGAGCGTGCCGCCATGGAGAGCCACCTCGTCGAGCAGACCGGCGGCTTCGAGGTACAACTCGCCGAGCAGACCCGGACCTTCGAGGAGCGACTGGCCGGACAGGCCCAGTCCTACGAGGCGCGGCTTGCCGACCAGGCCGAGGTATTCGAGGAGCGGCTGGCCCAGCAACACGAGGCGGTCGCCCGGGTCGCCCGTGAGCAACTACCCGAGGCACTGGAGCGGTTGCGCGCCGGCGACGCCGTCGACGACCTGCTGCCGGCCACCGGCCAGAACGGCAAGGTCAGCGCCGAACTCCAGGCAGAGCTGCGCAGGGTCCTGCGGACCTCCCTGATCGGTGTTGAGGCGGAGTTCAACCGCTCCACCTCCGCCGAACAGGCCGTGATCAGTATCGGCAACCGAATCCACGTGCTCACCAGCAAGCTGCGCGGACGCCTGCACGAGATGCAGGGCGAGCACGGACGGCTGCCGTCCGTGGCGCGCGGACTGATGGAGCTGGACCAGGTCATCGGCCCCGCCGACTGTCTGGCCGCCAGCGTCGGCGTGCTCGGCGGCACGGACCGGCCCGGCCGCCAGTGGCAGGAGCCGCAGCGGCTGCTCAGCGTGGTCCGCGGCGGTATCGGCCGGATCAAGGACTTCCACCGCGTCGAGGTCCGACAGTTGCCCGAACTCGGCGTCGACGGCAGCCTGGTGGACCACCTCACCCTGATCTTCGCCCACCTCCTGGACAACGCGGCCCGCTACTCGCCACCCACCGAGCCGGTGGTCGTCTCCGGCAAGGAGGTGCCCAACGGCGTCGGCATCGAGATCCAGGACTCCGGCAAGGGCCTGAGCGATGAGAAGAAGCGCGAGGTCGAGCACGCGCTGGCCGGCACCGCGCCCGGCGCCGGCCTCGGTGGCATCTCGGAGGATGCCAGCATCGGTCTGCGGGTCGTCGGCTCACTGGCCCGCCGCTACGGCATCCGCGTCACCTACGCCGACTCACCGTGGCTCGGCACCTCGGTGGTCGTCGTGGTCCCGCACAAGTACTTCAGCCAGGTTCCCGCGGCCACCGCTCCGGCCACCCCGGTGGCCCGGACCGCGACCGCGCCGGAGCCCGCGCCCCGCGCCGCCGTCGCCACCGCGCCGGCCGAGATGCCGACGCTCGCGGGTGACGAGGTCGAGACCACCCCCGGGGGACTGCCCCGACGCCGCAGCAAACGAAGCGAGGCGGCCCGCCACGAGCCGGCCGAACGCACCGAACGCAGCGAGGGGACCGTAGTCGCGGCCGTCCCGCCGGACGAGTCCTTCACCGGGCTGGCCGCCTTCGCCACGGCGGGCCGGGAGCCCGCCGACGCCACCGCCGGACGCGAGTCCACCGAGCACCACGCCGAAGAGAGCGACAAGTCCGTATGACGCAGCAGGGAACCGACGTGAGCTGGGCGCTCCGCGATCTGGTGGAGTCCATCCCCGAGATCCGCTTCGCCCTGGTGGCCTCCAGCGACGGCAAGGCCATCACCTCCTACGGCGCCGAAGACCCCGACGACGTGGACCGCTTCGCCGCGGTGGTGGCCGGGCTCCAGGCGCTGGCCCAGCCAGTAGCCGAGCAGTTCCCCAAATACGCGGGGCAGTTGCGGCTGGCGATGATCGAGGTCGACGGCGGCCACCTGTTCGTCGTGCGGGCCGGGGTGGAGACCTATCTCGGCGTCCTCGCCCGCGAGGGCCTCGACCAGGGGCTGCTCGGACATCAGATGAGGGACTTGGCGCGCAGAATGGGCGAGCTGCTCGGGACCACCGCACGCGTGGAGGAGCACTCTGGATGAGTGCTCCCCGTCGGCCCACGGACCCGTCCGGTCTTGAGCGCTACTACGTCCTCACCAAGGGGCGCAGCGGACCGGGCGGTTCGGCGTCGAGCCTTGACGTGGCGACCCTCATCGTATCCCGCGCGGCCCCCGTCCCCGGGGTGCAGCACGAGCACGAGGAGATCCTCCGGCGCTGCCGCGATCCCTTGTCGGTGGCCGAACTCGGCGCCCACCTCGGATTGCCCTTCAACATTCTCGCGGTGCTGCTGGCGGATCTGCTCGAGGCAGGTCGCGTGGAAGCCCGTGACCCCATCCCGGTGCACGACGCCGGCCGCGGGCCCGACCTCGCGCTCCTTGAGGAGGTACTCAGTGGACTTCAAAGGCTTTGACCACCCCGGCGGGCCGGAGACCGGCGGCACCCGCTCGGTGAAGGTGATGATCGCCGGCGGGTTCGGCACCGGCAAGACCACCATGGTCCGCTCGGTGAGCGACATCAAGCCGCTCACCACGGAGGAGACCCTCACCCAGGCGAGCGCCGACGTCGACCATCTGATCGGGGTCGCGGACAAGACGGAGACCACCGTCAGCCTCGACTTCGGCAGGATCAGCATCAACGACAGCCTGATGCTGTACCTGTTCGGCACCCCGGGACAGGAACGTTTCTGGTTCCTGTGGAACGGACTGTTCAAAGGCGCGCTCGGCGCGGTCGTGCTGGTGGACACCCGCCGCCTCGCCTCCAGCTTCCGGGCGATCGAGGAGATGGAGCGGCTGGAGGTGCCGTTCGTCATCGCCCTCAATGTCTTCCCCGACTCCAAGGAACACCCCATCGAGGAGATAAGGGACGCCCTGGACATCTCCCCCCGCACCCCGATCGTGGTCTGCGACGCCCGCGACCGGGCCTCCAGCCGTGATGTGCTGATCACCCTGATGCGTCACTTGAAGGAACGCGCTGCCGTCGCCTTGGAGTCCCGATGAACGACCAGAACCCCGACCTTCCCGACGCCCCTCGCGGCTGCCCGGTCGCGCACGGGTCGGCAGAGCTGGTCCGGCTGTACGGGCCCGAGGCGGCGACCGACCCGCGCGGCATCTACGAGCGGCTGCGCAAGGAGCACGGCTCGGTCGCGCCGGTGCTGCTTGAGGGCGACATCCCCGCCTGGCTGGTCCTGGGGTACCGGGACAGCCGGCGGGTGCTGGACAACCCCCGCCAGTTCGCCCGGGACGGACGGATCTGGCGGCACTGGCGGGAGGGGCGGATCGCGGACAACTCCCCGCTGGTCCCGATGCTCGCCTGGCGTCCCGACTGTGTGTCCCAGGACGGCGAGGCGCACCGCCGACTGCGCGGTGCGGTCAGCGACGGGCTCCAGTCCGCCGCCGGCCGCGGTATCCGGCGTCACGCCACGCACTTCGCCAACAAGCAAATCGACGCATTCGCGGACGCCGGCCGCGCCGATCTGGTGGCGGACTACGCCGACTTGCTGCCGATGCTTGTGACGGCCCGCATCCTGGGGCTCACCGAGGCGGAGGGGCGTCGCCTGGTCGAGTCCTGCGCCCAGGTGATGAAGGGCGGCGAGGACGCCGTCCTGCACGACGGCGTGATCCGGGAGATCTTCGGTGACCTCGCCGAGCTCAGGCGCTCCGAGCCCGGCTCCGACCTCGCCACCGGTCTTCTGGAGCACCACGCGGGGCTCGACCACGACGAGGTCGTGGCCCATCTGCGCGCGGTGCTGATCGCCGCGCACGTCACGACCAGCCTGCTGGCCCGGGTGCTGGAACTGATCCTGACCGACGCCTCCCGGTTCTCCGGGCTGATCAGCGGTCAACTGAACATCACGGCGGTGATGGAGGAGGCCATGTGGAACTCTCCGCCGCTCGCCGTCCTGCCGGGACGCTTCGCCGCCAGCGACGTCGAACTGGGCGGGCACCGCATCGAGGAGGGCGACCTGCTCGTGCTCGGTCTCGGCGCGGGCAACGTCGACCCCGAGGTCCGGCCCGACCCGGGTGTCTCGGTACACGGCAACCAGTCGCACCTGGCGTTCGGTGCGGGCCCGCACGAGTGCCCCGGGCAGAGCATCGGGATGTCCATCATCGAGATCGCGGTGGACGTCCTGCTGCACCGGCTGCCGGGCCTGCGCCTGGCCGTGCGGGCGGAGGAGCTCAGCTCGACCGCGTCCACCTGGATGACCCTGCTGGACAGCCTGCCGGTCGAGTTCGAGGTGTAGGCAGGTCCTCGGACGACGCTGCCCCGGCCGGGGCAGCGTCGTCGGTCTGAGGCGTCAGCCGTCGAGCCAGTCGCCCGCGAGATCCGAGGGACGGTGTCCCATGGCGTTCCAGAGGAAGTGCGGGTGGGCGCAGCCGAACATGTAGGCGAGCAGCGCGACGTCCTCCCGCCCGGTGTGCGGGTCGTGCAGGGCGTGGAAGAACTCGGCTCCGACGGCGCCGGAGTCCTCCTGGATTTCGCGGGCGCGCGCCGTGGACGGCGCGGCGTGGGACGCCTCCACGGCGGCGATGTACGTGCGGCGCAGTATCTCCCAGGCGCCGTCGACGTTGCCGTACCAGGGGCCGTGCAGTGCCTCGAAGGCATGGAGTTCGGCGTCGAAGAGGGGCCACGTCTCGGGGTGTTGGACCCGGCAGCGTGCGGACAACTCGGCGGTCCGGGGGCTCAGCGCCGGTGCGGTGGGCCGCGGGGCGATGGTGAGGCTGGTGCCGTGGGTGAGGATGCCGGTGCAGGCGTCAGGCTGAAGGTCGCACAGCGGGCAGTCCTGGGCCGGGGGGAGGTTTTGGGTGATGCCGTCGAACCACAGGGCGTGCCGGCCGGTGAGCCCCAACCAGACGATGGTGCTGGGCATCAGCCAGGTGTTCCACATCGGGGGATGCGCCTCGGGCATGCAGCCGTACTTGATGAGGGCGATGGCACTGGCCGCGTAGAGGGCCTTGGTGTGGGACGGCATGTCGGCGAGCCAGAAGTTGCTGATCTCGCCGGTGAGGGCATCGGCTCGTACGTCGACCATGTCGTCCACGACGCGGCACAGCAGCAGGGAGGCGAGGTGTTCCTCCTGCCAGAGTTCGGTGTCGGGCGCGACGTGCCAGAACAGGCAGTCCATCATCTGGAGGAGCGAGTAACTGCTCCGGCCGAGCGGGTTGGTCTGGGGGAGTACGACGTTGCCCGCGTGGTGCTGCTGGAGCCAGTACTCGTCCACGGAGCGCTTGTGGGCGGCGTAGAGTCCGCAGACCAGGGCCCGTGCGGTGTTGATGCTGAAATCCTCGGCCAGGCGGTCTTCGATGAGTTGGGTGAGGTGCGTGGTGTCGATGGTGTCGATCACGCGCTTGTACTCGTGGAAGAGCAGGATGTCGTCCTCGAAGCGATGACGGTAGCCGAGGTCCCGCTCCAGGTCGTTCATCTGCCGGGCTAGGACCCAGCCACCGGTCAGCACGCTGTCGAGTTCCGCGTGGTACGGCCACGTCTTGACGGTGAGGGGACGACCGGCGCTCTGCCGCCAGCCGTAGTCGGCCAGTGCGCGCTCGGGCGGCGTGGGCAGCCGACGGCACAGGGAGCAGTCGCAGACGGCTGTCCGCTCCTCCTCGCGCGACGGGGCGAGTGCCCGGCTCCGCCAAGCCGCTTCCAGCATCGCGCAGGTCAGTCGGCAGACCTCGATATCGATGCTGACCTGGGGGAAGGCCTCTTCGATCACGCGCAGGCGGGCGTCGAGCCGCCGCAGCCTGGCGTGGCCCTCCTCGTCCGGCGGGAGGAACGCGCGCGGCGCCAGATGAAGGGCGCCCTCCACACGCAGCGTGGTACCGGAACCGGGGAAGCGGAGCGCGTCCAGCCGCTGCTGAGCGGCGTTCTCGTAGTGCCGGTACTCGTCCGTGCACCCCACGGTGTGTTTCTCGAAGAAGCGGGCCAGCGCCTTTCCCGCCTCCGCCGGCGGTTGTTGGGCGCTCGGCTGCACCGGGATCAAGCTGTGGGTGAATGTCTCCGGACCACCGCCTACGACTCCCGAATTCACACCGGTCTCCCCTCAAGCTGTTGTTCTCACAACGGAATTGACCGGCCGGGGTGGTCGGCCGGCCGTGTCCGAGCAAGGGCAGCGGGTTGCCCGCCTCGAAGGAGAGGTACCGCCCGCTCGATTCGAACTCACCTTCCCGATACGCAAGTTGAATCGAGAAGCGGAACGAGGCTCCCCAGAGACTAAATGATCTACACCGTGACCGGCCGTGATCTCCGTTACTGCTCAAGCGACTTGAGCTGCGTATACTCGCGCGCCCTCGCCGAAGGTCTGTGCCACCCTGCGCACCTGACGGCCCACCGGCGACTGGAGCGACGACATGCGCGGACCAGGCCTTCGCCTTCGGCGCCCTGGACTCGGCGAGCACAGCCCTGCCGCGGGCCGCCCGGGACGCCGAGAGCGCCGTATGGCGGCGACGCACGCCCGGCTGCCCGCCGAGACCCACCCGCACATTGCGGCGACGGCCCGCCATCTCGTCGCCGACATGCGGCTCAGTTCGTATCCGGCGGCACTGGACCTGCTGCTGAGCGCGGCCGAGGCGCGGCTGGCGGAATTCCGGGGACGGACATGATCACCCGCTGCCACACTGGTCGACACCCGTCGCCCGCGTTCCGACAGGAGGCCGTCCCACCGTGACCCCGCCGCCCGCACGCCCCGCGAAGCAGCGCAAGCGCGACACCCTCGACCGGCTGGAGCACGACGAGGACGCCTGGGTCGCCACCGCCGCCCCCGAAGGCGGGGCGCCCTACCCCACCCCGTGCCGCTTCGCTGAGCCGACCATCGCAGCCAGCGGCGCCCCGGCCTCGCCGGCCATGGCCAGCGGAACGATCACCAGTGGCCGGCCCGACAGGTGCCGGTGTCGGAACTCGGTCAGCGGCACCGCCTGCATCGACTCCATCGCCTGCACGTGCGCCAGCGCCGACAGCGTGCTCATGCCGCACCCCCGAGGTCTCCAGTTCTGCGCGCAGGCGCGCGGCGTGCCGCAGGGCCGCGGCCATCTCGGCCTAAAGGCTGTTTCTCGGATCTCCCATGGTGATCACTGGTTGGGGTTCACTCTGGTGGGAGGGGGCGGGGTGATCTGACGAATGCGGAGTGGCGTCGGCTGGAGCCGTTGTTGCCGCCGGTCGGGCTGCGTGGTGGTCGGTGGGCTGATCACCGGCGGGTGGTCAACGGTGTGCTGTGTCGCGTGTGGACCGGGGTTCAGTGGAGGGACCTGCCTGAGCGGTTCGGCCCGTCGTTGACGGTCTACAAGCGGCATCGTCGCTGGTCGGCGGACGGGACCTGGCAGAGACTTCTCACCCGGTTGCAGGCCGAGGAGGAAGCCGCGGGCAGCGTCGAACTGGAACGTTGCTGTCGATTCCACAGCCGTCCGTGCCCACCAGCACGCGGCCGGCGCTCGGCACCCCTGAAAGCCGGGCTGCTGTTCACTGCCAACGCACCACCGCCCGCGCCGTCCGAAAAGGGCCGCCCTGACCGCGGCCGTGCGGCGGGAACCCACCGTTGAGGTGCGGCAAGGCTGCCGGGTGAGCGCCCTCACCTTCGGGCAGGGCCGCCTTGCCCGGGTCACCGGCGTACAGGTAGGCGCGGAAATGCACCAGGCAGACCCTATCGTCGACCCGTCCGGTCGCCGCTCGCCGGTCCCCGACTGGCTGACCGCGGCCGGCTGCCGCCCGCCCGTGGTCGACAGGCACCGCACCGGGATCGCCTACCTGTGCCGCTGGTACCGCCTGTGCGCCGACGGCCCGCGTGACCCCGGGCGAGTGAGACCGGCTCGGCCGCACCGTTCGCACTCGCCGGCGTCTTCCCTTCCGACAACGGCACCTTTGCAGTGAGCCTGATGCTCTCCACAGGGGATCCGACCCGCGGCGCGCTCACCGACCCTGCCGTGTTCGAGGCCGTCGCCCGCCGCTCCCCGCCACCTCCGCGTGGCTCGACCTAGCCCCCGAACCACAAACAGCCGTCCTGGCAATGGCCGGCCTGGACAACCGCTGGACTTCCCTCGCCGACGACGGACCTGTCGTCACGGGCCTGGTCAACGCCGGGGACAGCCTCGTCCACACCAACCCCACCCTGGGCCATGGCGTGGCCCTCGGCTTGCGTGCCGCCCAGCACCTCGCCCTCGGCGCTCCGTGTCGACAAACGAACGTCTGCCGAGACTCGCCCGTGATCACGAAGCCGCAAGTGGGCACTGCCGACAACTCGCGGCGACAGGCGATGGCGCGTGAGCGGCGCCGTCCGGCGGACCCGTCACCGCGGTCGTGGCCCGGGCTGTGGTGGGTATCCAGCGCGCACCGGCCGGTGGAGGTGGGCACGGGCCTGCTCCTGCTGGCAGACGCAAACAGTGCCGACCCTAGCGTCGTGCAGAGTTCGGGTGCGTTGGAATGTGGCGGCTCGGAGGGTCAGAGGAAAGGGCAGGCCGGATTGGTGGCGCCGCAGCGTTGTGGCCATGGGAAGGGGGTTCGGCAGCGGCATCCTTGAGCTGCTCATCCACCCGGCGGCTCTCGCTGAGCTTGGCCTCCGCTGTTCGCAGCGGCGATCAGCTGCCTTCGCCGCCATGCGGTTGTTCTGGTGACACCAGGCGCGCTCACCGCACCGCAGCGCCTGGCACGCCGGGCCACCGGGGTGGTGGCCCTCGTGTCGTTACTACTAGGCAGCGTCTTGTCGATCACTTGTCGAGCCAGATGAGGGTGCTTGCGAGGGTGATCGCGGCCTGGTAGCGGGCGGGGTGCTTGTCGTAGCGGGTGGCGATGCCGCGCCATTGCTTGAGGCGGAAGCAGCGTTCCACGACGTTGCGGCGCCGATAGACGGCCTTGTCGAAGTGGCAGGGGCGTTCCCGGCGCCGGGCTCGGCCTGCGAGTTGGTCGAGACGCTCCGGAATCGTGGCCTTGATGCCGCGCTTTCGGAGGTAGGCGCGGAAGGTCCGGGACGAGTAGCCCTTGTCCGCGATGACCCGCTCGGGCCGCACCCGAGGCCGTCCCGGCCCGCCGCCCGCAACACGGATGAGGCCGATGACGGTCTCAGCCTGGGTGCAGTCGTTTCGGGTGCCCGCGGTCAGCACGAAGGCCAGTGGCCGGCCGCGTCCGTCGCAGGCGAGGTGAATCTTGCTGGTCAGCCCGCCGCGGGAGCGTCCGAGGGCTCGTTGTTCGAGCCCCCTTTGGCGGCGGTGTGCTGGTGGGCCCGCACGATCGTGGAGTCGATCGCGACCAGCCAGTCCACCCCACCCCGGGTCTGGGCGGCGGCCAGGAGACGGTCGAAGGTGCCGTCGGCCGCCCAGCGGGCGAAGCGTCCGTGGACGGTCTGCCACGGCCCGAACCGCTCAGGAAGGTCCCGCCAGGGCACACCGGTGCGGAACTTGAACACAATGCCTTCCAGCACTTGACGGTGATCACGCCACCGCCCGCGGGCCCGGCCTGCCGGCGGCAACAACGGCGCGATCACCGCCCACGCGGCATCAGACAACTCGGCTTCCCTCACGACCGGACCAACGATCCGATGATCGGCGAGACACCCCCTAGGGCTCGTCCGGCGGATCACGGGCCGAGCCAGGGCCGGACCGAGGCGAGGGCCGGCCAGTGCCCTAATCGTGTTGACCGCCCCTGGCAGGCAGTGCTGGAGTCGGCACGTGGACAGCATCCCCGCCAACCGGCGGCTCTGGAACCGGATCAGCAGCGCCTACCAGCACGAGCACGACCCGCAAATCGGCGCCACACCCCGGCTGTGGGGCATGTACTCCATCCCCGACGCACACCTGCACGCCCTGGGCGACGTCACCGGCAAGCGCGTCCTCGAACTCGGCTGCGGCGCCGGCCAGTGGTCCAGGGCGCTCGCCGCCGAAGGCGCCACCGTGGTCGGGCTCGACCTGTCCGAAGCCCAACTCGCCGCAGCGGCCCGCGCGATGGGAGCGGCCCGCTACCCGCTGGTGCAAGGCGCCGCCGAACAACTCCCCTTCGCCGCCGACAGCTTCGACCTGGTGTTCTGCGACTTCGGTGGACTTAGCTGGGCGCCCCCGCACCTGGCCGTCCCGCAGGCCGCACGCGTCTTGAGCCGAGGCGGGCGCCTGGTGTTCAACGTCGCCAGCCCATGGTTCGAAGCTTGTTACGACGAAGCCGCCAGCCGCGTGACCACGACGCTGCAGCAGGACTACTTCGGGCTGAACACCATCGCCGAAGACGACGGCGCGACCAGCTATCAGCTCACCTACGGCGACTGGGTCAAGGTCCTGCGCGGCGCGGGTCTCATCATCGACGACCTCATCGAGCCGCGGCCCGAACTCGGAACACCCAACGGCTACAACGAAACCGACCCACCCGACTGGGCACACCGCTGGCCGGCGGAACTGCTCTGGGTAACCCACAAACCGTAAGTTCCGCCGCGCCGAGACGTGAAGGCATCCCCTCGCCGGGCAGGCCTAGGGAGTGTCTTTCCGATCATCCGATCGTTGGACTGGTCGTGAGGGATGGGGAGATATCTGATGCCGCGTGGTCGGTGATCGAGCCGTTGCTGCCG